>NC_007577.1:341840-683681 GCF_000012645.1 Prochlorococcus marinus str. MIT 9312
GCAGCAGCAGCTTGGACAAAATGGGAACTTTCAACTAGTCATTTAATAAATAAAAAATTTGATTTTGGTAAGTCCCAAGTTAATTCTTTTTCAGATGCCTTTGCGAGGATCGAATGTCATTATTTTATTAATAATATTTTCTTAGAAGATGATTTTATTTTGAAAAATATAAAATCAATAGAATCGATACCAACAAAAATAATTCAAGGTAGATATGACGTCGTATGTCCTGTTAGGAGTGCTTGGGATTTAAATAAAAAATTAAAGAATTCTGAATTAATTATTGTTAATGATGCTGGTCATTCAATGAGTGAAAAAGGTATTAGTATCGAATTAATAAAAGCTGTAAAAGGAATTGAAAATCTCTAATAAAAAGAATATTTTTTTAAAAATTAAAGGCCATTATCTTCAATATTTTGTGCAATACTCATAAGAAGTTCGACGATATCAGAATCTTCGCATTGAGTATCTTCCTTAAGCAAAATGCACTCGTCTCTAATACTTACATTAGTACTCCACCATATACCCGAACTATTGGTATCGTCCCATTCAAACCTTTCAGACATAATTAATAGAATCTAATCAATACATTAAAGCTTTGCATTACTTCATCGTGGATTTATATAGTTAATTTCAAAATTAAAAAAAACTTTACTATTCAATAAAAGGAATCTTGAAATGATTGACAATCAAATTGATATATCTAATTTTAGCTCGTATTGTATTTGCTTTTTCTTAGGAAAATTTTTTTATTATTTATATTTTTCTCACCCTTTTTCTATAGCTCAATTATGTAAATAGGCAAAATATCATTATATTTTATAGCCTTATAAAGAGCTTCGTTATCATACATTCTTAAGTCTATCTTAAAACATAAGATATTTATTTCTTTAAATCCTGGCAACTTAAGTTTAAGTATGTATGTACAAAATATAAAAGATTTTAGAATAACTAAAAATCAAAAAAAAAAAAAAAAATGAAAATAACAGAAAAACTTTGGGAGGATAATTATGAAATCGCTCTACTAAGTTTAAATACAAAATTTGTTCAAGGTTTAAAAACTGGAAGACTGCCTAAAAATATTTTTCAAGAATATTTGGCTCAAGATTATTTCTTTTTAGAGACTTTTGCTAGGGCATATGGTCTTGCCGTTTCTAAATCAAAAGATAAATATTCAATAAGGAAGTTAAGTGAACTTCTAATGGGTGTTTCAGAAGAGTTAATACTTCATGAAACTTATGCAAAAGAATGGGATATTGATTTGTCTAATAACTATATAAAAAAAGCTACTAAAAATTATACAGATTTCCTTGATGATGTTTCCAAGAGACTTAGCTCCGTTGAAATAATGTTTGCAATGACTCCATGTATGCGACTTTATGCTTGGATAGGAAAAAGGTTGTATGAAGAGGATTTTGATAATAAATACAAAGAATGGATAATTACTTACTCTGATGAGAACTTTGAAAATTTAGCAAATTTACTCGAAAATCTTATTGAGACCAACAAAGAATCATATGATATTAATCAGGCAAAATATTTATACAAAAGAGCAATTGAATTAGAATTAGATTTTTTTAATGCATATTCAGATTTCTAATTTAAATTAAAATCTATTTATAGTACTTTTAAAGACGAGTTAATCAAATTATGTATTCTAAAGTTGTACTTTCAATAGGAGGTAGTGACTCCGGAGGTGGAGCAGGTATACAAGCTGACCTAAGAACTTTTATGGCCCTTAAAGTACATGGATGTTCTGTTATTACATGTATTACTGCACAAAATAGTATTGCAGTTAATTGCGTTGAAGCAGTAGAAAAGAATACTTTATTAAGTCAGTTAGATACTTTATTTTCTGATTTTGGCTTTGATGCTTTAAAAACTGGAATGTTACTAAATGAAGGGATAATCATTGATACTGCATCAAAATTAAATAAATATAAAATAACCAAAATTATTGACCCAGTAATGGTTACAAGAACTGGTTCTAAATTACTGGAGGATTCTGCGATTAATGCTTATAAAAAATTCTTATTACCAATTGCGGATTTAGTAACTCCAAATATTTATGAAGCAAATCTACTTTCTGGTTTAGAAATAAGGAATAAAGAAGATATCGAAAATTCCGCAAGAAATATTATTAGTCTGGGAGCCAAGGCAGTACTTATAAAAGGTGGCGGTTTAAAAGAGATGAAAGGGAAAGATTTTTTTCTTGATTTAAATGGTAGAAAAAAATGGTTAATTAATAATTTTATAAATACAAAAAATACCCATGGTAGTGGTTGTACTTTAAGTGCAGCTATTTGCGGTTACAAAGCTTTAGGTTTTGATCTACTTGACTCTATCCAAAAAGCAAAATTTTTTGTTGAAAAATCTTTAGAAAATTCTTACAAAATAGGATCTGGCCCTGGCCCCTTAGGTCATCATTAATTAATTATTTATTTATGGAAGTGGATTTAGAACCACCATTTTCTGTAGGGCTTTTTTAAAAATAAGATTTCTTCTGTCTCCCATCCACCCTCCAACCACTCAAGATGCTCAAGCAATAAAGACTCACTTTCCCTTTTGCTTAATTGCCCAATTCTATTTGCGATACCATCGAACCTTACTTTCATCAATTCCTCAATCTTGATGTTATTCATAGGTTAAATAGTAAATTTTTTCTACTCAAACTTGTATAGATTTTCTTGTCAAGGATTTAATTTTATTTGTTTACGAGCAGTTCTTAAATATGTATTAAATACAACTTTTTGAAATAGATAGTAATTAAGACTTATTCACATAGATTTAATTAAAGACTATTTTATATAAAAATACTTTTACTATGAATAAAGAAGTAACAGAAAAACAAAAAACTATTTTAAACGTAGGCTATTGTGAGACTACCTCTGAATGGCTCAATAGAATTATTACTGAACTGGCAGATGAAAATAAGAATTTTGTAGACTTATCAGTTATTTGCGCTTAAGTTTTAGAAAACTTAATTTATTTTTGAGTTACTTTCGGGTTTCTATTTCTCATTAAGAGTTAAATTAAAGATGTTTTTGTTAAGTGAATCCTAATCAAAAAAATATAGAAATAATTAAACATTTTAATTTATCTCCGCATCCTGAAGGTGGATGGTTTAGGGAGATAGTAAGGAGTAAGAGTTCTCTAATAAGGGAAGATGGTCAAAGTAGAAACTTCATTACGGGAATTTACTATCTTTTGGATAGAGACGCAAAAAGTGCTTGGCATAGAGTAAAAAATGCAGATGAGATTTGGATTTATCTTAGGGGTGATCCACTGCAATTATGGTGTCTAGATAATGATAATAAGTTAATAAGAAATTTAATTTTAGATTCCAATAATCCAGTAGAAATGATTCCATCTGGATATTGGCAAGCTGCAAAAAGTAGAGGAGAATTTACTTTGGTGAGTTGTTGTGTTGGGCCTGGGTTTGATTTTAAGGATTTTGAATTGCTCAGAAATACAAATCATACTTCTAGGTTAGATAAAGCAATTAATGACCTTATTTAAGACATTTGTTCGTTTATGGGTTATCAAATTTTGCTTTAGATTTATAGGGTTACTTTATTGATTTATAAGTAATGAGTCAAAATTCTGTCAAAACAATTGGTATCAGTGATGAATCAAGAAAAGATTCATCCTTAGTTTATTTAAATCAGGTAGATGGATTAAAAGGCATACTAAATAGGGATTTTGAAGAGTGGTCGAATTTTGATGGTTGGGAAAGTATTTCAGTTCAGCAATGGATTTTTTCTAGGTCTTTGGAGGTTTACAGAGGTATGAAAATTGATATTAAATGCGATTGTTGTGAACATATTGATTGTATTTCAAATGATTTTGTGAACATTAAACAAGAAAAATGCTTTGGTAAAAAAAGTGCTTACATGATTGAAAAAGTTGTAGATGAAATTGTATCAGCTAAGGCAAGAAGAGAAAGTGATGGAACATATTCTGCATAAGATTCATAAATATCTGTGAAATGAAGAATATTTCCTTACCATTGGAAATTATCAGAAGAACCAATTGTTAAATTTCTAGTAGAAAGTTTATGGAACTTATCGTGTACCGAATTACTGAACTCCTTTTCATCTGAGTAATCAAAAAGGTCTAGGGGGTCGATATTTTCATCGAACCATGCATCATATTCAATATGGTTAGGTTCAGCAAAATAACTCATATCTAATTAATAGCTACCAAAAAACATATAAAAGGTACATCTGATACCAAATAATAATTATTTTTTAAATTGGTTATTTATAAATTAATTTTGATAATAGTTGTTCTATAGATAATCTATACATATAAGATTCTTCCTGAATTTAAAGGTCATGATAGATCTGAAAAGAAATAGTAAAAAGGAAACTGTAAAAGCTACTGGATTAAGAACACGAGCATCTTCTTCTTACTCTCCCAATCAGAAAAAAGATTTTAAAATTAGTAGAGGAAGGTTTTCTAATTTTTTAACCTGCAAAAGATGTTTTTACTTGGACAGAGTGAAAGGTTTAGATCCACCAGGAACACCAGGATGGACTTTAAATGAGACTACTGATTTACTTTTAAAAAAAGAGTTTGATTATTGTCGAGACAGACAAATTCCTCATAGATTATTTATTGAAAATGATTTAAGTCATCTAGTTCCTTTCGATCATCCGGAAATAGATGACTGGCGTAATTCTCTCCACAAAGGATTAATGCTTCGTCATAAAAATACAAACATCATTTTGACTGGAGGAGTTGATGATATCTGGCAGCACAAGATTACAAAACAATTAATAGTTGTTGATTACAAATCTCAGGCAAAACTTGGAAGAGTAGATAAACAGGATTATCTTGATGATCCATATCATGAGGGTTATAAAATTCAAATGGATTTCTATGCCTATCTTCTAAAGGGGATGGGATTTGATGTTCATAAAACATCTTATTTTTTAGTTTGTAATGCAAAAAGAGATGAAGAGGAATTCAATAAAAGAATGAATTTTGACGAATATTTAGTTCCCTATGATTGGAATATTGATTGGATTGAAAAAGAAATAGATTCAATGGTCTCTTTGATGAATAATAATCAGATCCCGGAACCAAATTCATCCTGTAAAAACTGCGCTTATTCTGAGCAATATGCCAAGTTAGTTTGTAATCCTGTGAAAGATGATAGTGAAGAGATTCAAGGGAATCTTTTCTAGTCTAATTTTGTCTATAAGGTATCTGCAATCAGATAATTTAATTGATTGACAGTCGATCTACAATTAAGGAGTAATTAGCTCTTTATGAATTTTTAAAATGAAAGAATTCTTGGAAAAGTTCTTTGATCTATGTAGGGAATATCAGGAAGAAATACCACCTAAAAAGATGGCAGAGATATTAAGAGATTATGCTGATAGGCTTGATGGATAATAGGTTGTAGAAATGAGTATTAAATTAGGAAAACTTAAAAATGTAAATCTTAGAGAAGCTTGGAGTCATGAAGCTCAAGATTTCACTCCTTGGCTTGCAGATAATCTTGAATATCTATCTAACGAAATAGGAATTCAATTAGAACTTGAAGGGCAAGAAGTAAAAGTAGAATCTTTTTCAGCAGATATCATTGCTATAGATCCACAGAATGATAGGAGAATATTAATTGAAAATCAATTAGAAAAGACAGATCATACTCACTTAGGACAAATTCTTACTTATCTTGCAGGTTTAGAAGCAGAAGTAATTATATGGGTAGCAAGTAGTTTCAGAGAACCTCACCTATCAGCAATTAAATGGCTTAATGAGAACACAGTAGAACCTTTTTCCTTTTTTGCTGTGCAAGTAAAGGCTGTTCAAATTGATAATTCTTCGATTGCTCCAATGTTTGAAACAGTAGCCAAGCCAAATAGTTGGGATAGAAAAATCAAGAATAAAGTAAGAGCAGTTGGAGAACAAAGTGAATTATCCAAATGGAGATTTGCATTTTGGCAGAGATTGATTGAAATTTATCCTGAACAAGAAAATTATGAATCTTTGAAGTCAACTAGCTCTCGTTGGAGAAATGTCCCTAACTCAAATTTTGTAGTATCAATTTATTTAGCAAAAAAATGTGTTGGAATTTTTATAAGGGGGATAAGGAATGCC
Organism: Prochlorococcus marinus str. MIT 9312; assembly: GCF_000012645.1. NCBI lineage: Bacteria > Bacillati > Cyanobacteriota > Cyanophyceae > Synechococcales > Prochlorococcaceae > Prochlorococcus > Prochlorococcus marinus. The sequence goes on from NC_007577.1 coordinate 347,952, forward strand.
GATTCAGAAGATGTATATAGACAGCTCGAACCCCATCAGGATGCCTTGGAAAAATATTTGGGATCTTCAATAGGTGAAGGAGATAAGTCTAGAGGAGTATTCTTCCATCAAAAATCAGATGGAGATTTGATCAATAACAGTAACTGGGAAGATAAGCTGAATTGGTTAGCTAAAATGCAAGAATTATACGTTTCTACCTTGGAAGAAATAATTTAATTTACTTAAATTTTCATTCATCCCTATTTTTACCTTCTAATAATTTTCTTTGTAGTTGGTGAAGTTGCCGGATAGTTTTAGTTTTAAATGCTTTTTGCATTGCTTCTTCGCCATTGCCACCATGCTCCCATACTTTATTTCTTAATCTTGCTGCCTGTTGGCTTTGAATTACAAAATCCCCTTGCATCCATTTTCTGCCATTGAAATATGATGAGTCATCTATTGGCGGCATTATCTCTGCATCTTTTCTCATATAAACTTCTAAACTGCACCTCTTTTTACTACACACATATTTAGGCTCTGGGCAATGATAAATATTGCCATCTTTATGGTCAATAACTTCTACAAAAGGAGGTAGACAACATCCTCTACAGTCATACCTCCCAGTATCATCCCAGACCTTTTGAGTTGGCATGCCATAAACAACAATTAAAAAATTTCTATTACCGCACTCAGGGCAAACAGAAGGTTTACCGCTCCTAATGATTCTTTTTGGCTTGCCTCTTTTCACCATCACATGAAATCGTTCAACATACGATTCCAGTCAACTACTCCACCATCTTTTTTTGTCTCTTGATCTAGCTTGCGTAATTCTTTTCTTACTTCTTGCATCTCTTTGGAGTATTTATGATCATTTTTTGCGTAAGGATCATTCGTGTAATTACCAATAGTTTCTCTTGTAAATAGTTCCATAGTTTTGCTGATCAAGATTGTCTATTTTGAATGCTTTTTTAGTTCTAAATAACTTTTCTCATAATACAAATATACTTCTTGCGAACAATTATTTCATTTGGCAATATAAGTAACCGACTCCAAAATTGGCACATCAACATAAGATGTTTCCATTAATGGCCAGATAGAACTGAAGGAATAAAAGTCAGGGATTTTTATAATATTTTTCTTTCGGTTCAGCTGTTAAAAAGCTCCTACACACATACTGATAAACAATGAAAATTATTAATAGACTCAGGTCGCTGCCAGGCGATTCTCTGGGCGTTATACGCCGCACTCCGCCACTTGTTTTCGCAATGGCTGTCTTATCTCTTGGAGGATTTATAGGCGCCTCCACGGTCCTTGTGAGAGGGTTCAGAACGGTTGAGAATACTATCACTGTTACCGGTGCAAGTACTGAAAGTTTTGAGAGTGATATTGCAAAATGGTCAGTACAGGTAAAGACCTCAGGTAAAACCCAGATTGACTCATTTACCAAGCATAAACAGTCCATTAATAAGACAATGGAATTCCTTAAAGCCAATGGAATTGATGATGGTGTAAAGCAGGATGTTTATCTTGGACCTGCGAGTATCAGTGAATATAAAACAAGGAATCCCAAGACTAATGAAATCATTAGAACTGAATGGATTACTTATCAGAATATTGAGATTGAAAGTAGGGATGTTTATAACATCCAGAAGACTCACAGTCAGATAACAGAATTGCTTGGTAAAGGTTTAAGGGTTAAACCGAGCCGCCCTGAATTCACCTATTCAAAACTGGCTGATAAACGCGTTGACATGCTTGCTAAGGCAGCAAAGGATGCAAGAGTTAGGGCTGAAGCTATTGCTCTTCAGGCAGGCTCTGAAGTAGGTGGTTTAAAGAGAGTGAACACCGGTGTTTTTCAGATAACAGTTCCGAATTCCACGAAGGTAAGCAGCTGGGGTTCTTATGACACTTCAACTATCAAGAAAGACATCACTGCAGTTATGGGAGTGACTTTCGCTGTTAAGTGATGACTTAGGGAGTCTTCTTTTTGCCTTTAAGAATCATCAGCAAAGGCAGACCAATAAGCATCAGACTCCCATCAATTAATAAAAAAGTATTCAGATTCATTTATCCATTCCTTCGGGGGTATCCCAATTAAGGGGTATCCCTTTTTTAAATGGTTCTTTTTTCATATCATCCATCTCTTTTCTGATTTTGTTGTAGTAGGCCAACTCTTCAGGATCATCAGAACCTAGACCATAATTCATGGTCGCTGCAAGATAAATCCTATGCATCCGGTATGACGATAGTGGCATTACTGAAGACAATCTCTGTTAAATATATATGAATTTAAGGCAAAATGCTGACCTCTGAGATCTTAGTCATACCAGTCAATTACGCAACCCCACCATAATACACGGGGGGAAGGGGTAAAAGACAAGAAATTTAGAGGGGACTACTTACTGGATGTGTATACATCATCATTGTAAGTAGGGGTAAATAACCACAATCAACAACAACTAAAACACCTATATAAATTACGTGGGTATGTGTGTAAACACATAATGCACGTACTGTATATAGGTACCTATAGGGTGATGGTGAGTATATTGTTTAGAAACTATTTAGGCTGATGAGTAGTGAAGTAATGCATAAGGTTAGTGAGCAGAGATCAAGAAATATGTCTGCAATTAAATCGAAGAATACAAAGCCTGAAATCGCGGTGAGAAAACTTCTCCATTCAATGGGATTTAGATTCAGATTGCATAGAAAAGATTTACCAGGTTCTCCTGATATTGTTTTGCCAAAATATAAAACAGTAATTTTTGTACATGGATGTTTCTGGCATAGGCATGAAAATTGTAAGTATGCTTCTAATCCAAAAACAAGAAAAGAATTCTGGAAAAGTAAATTTAAAGCAAACGTAAAAAGAGACTTGGAAATTCAGGAAAAAATAAAAAATATTGGCTGGCAATCTGTTGTTATTTGGGAATGTGAATTAACAAAAATACAGTATTTAAAAGATACTTTTTTGAATATTAAAAATTAATTAAAAAAGTTTTTTCAAATTAGCATATAATAATTTAAAAATTTCTTCGCAAAATTGATTGATCAAGAACTCATTGATTTTTTTAAAAACCAAATAGAAAGTAAAAGCTTTCGTTCTGGGGTTTCAGTAGAAGATTCTTATGAAGAAATTAAAAGTGATCATATAAAGTTTTATGGTAATCAAGAAGATAAATTAAAAGCTATTGATCTAGCCTTTATTGAACTTAAAAGGCAAAGATCAGGGATAAGATCTCTTAAATTTGCAAGTACTATTTCTAAAAAGAATCAACAAGAATGGTACTTATCGCCTGATGAAAATATAGATTTAAATTGGTTTGCTTTTAAAAAATATTTATCAGTTTCAAAATCTTGGAGCGATGAAGAGATTAATTCAGTAGATGAATCATCTACAAAAGTTGTAAATCAAATACTGTCTCCAGCATCAGAAAAAGAAAAAAGATTCCAAGGTTTAGTTCTGGGATATGTGCAAAGTGGAAAGACATCAAACATGGCCGCTACAATAGCTAAAGCAGCAGATAGAGGCTATAAGTTAATAATAATTCTTGCAGGATTAACTGATTCTTTAAGGAAGCAAACTCAAATTAGGATGCAAAAAGATTTGGGTCAGCATCTTCAAGATAGATGGTATTTTTGTACAGATGAAGAAAATGATTTCACTTCATACACTGAATTACCTACTTGGGATAACGAAAGAAAAACAACAATTCTTATAATTAAAAAAAATGTATTTATTTTAAAGAGGCTCCTAAAGAAAATTAAGAATCAGTCCGAAGTAAAAAGGAAAGGAATGACAACTTTGATAGTTGATGATGAGTGCGATCAAGCCAGTCTAAATACAAAAGCATATAGAGAACAAGTATCTCAAACTAATAAATATATAAGACAAATTTTAGAGAATTTAAGAAAAGTAACTTATCTAGGTTATACGGCTACTCCTTATGCGAATATTTTAACCCCTCAAAAATCTGTTGATGGTAAATTAGATCTTTATCCAAATGATTTTATAGTTTCACTAGATGAACCCAAAAACTATTTTGGCGCCAGAAAATTATTTGGAGATGAATTTGATGTAGATAATGATAATGAACTTCCTTTTATAAGAAGAGTCAAGGCTGATGAAATAGAAAATCTCCAACCACCTTCACAAAAAGCGAGATTTGATTTCACTCCATCATTAACTCAAAGTTTGGTTGATTCTTGTGATTATTATTTGCTTTGCTTGTGTGCGAAAACTCTAAGAGGTCAAGGGAAAGATCATTGCTGTATGCTGATTCACACCACAATATATTCTGAAACACATAAAGATCTTAAGAATCTTTTGTTGAAGGAATGGTTAAATCCCTTAATTAAGAATATTGAAAATGGAGATGAATTTACTTTAAATAGACTTAAATTTTTGTGGGAAAAAGAATCAAAAGTATTGGATACAAATTTTAGAAATAAATTGAGTTGTCCTGAATGCATAGAATCTTTTAATGAAATTAAAGATTTAATTTTAAAAGAAGCAAAAAGTATTGAACTTGTAATTGAAAATTCAACCGTTAATTCAAAAGATAGATTAGATTTTGATACTGATAAGAATATTCATGCGATTGTTATAGGTGGAAATGTTCTCGCTAGAGGTTTAACAATAGAAGGTTTAATTTGTAGTTTTTTTATTAGGTCTTCAACTCAATACGATACTTTAATGCAAATGGGTAGATGGTTTGGATATAGAAAAGGATATGAAGATCTTCCTAGAATCTGGATGACTTTTGATCTGGAATATAACTTTAGAGACCTAGTTAATGTTGAGAATTTAATAAGGTCTGATATTTCTGATATGGGAAAAGAGGGACTTACTCCACAAGAAATGTCAATCAGAGTTCCTCTTCTTGCCAATTTAAATATAACCGCAAGAAATAAATTGAATATGAATAAATTATCTGTTTGTGTTGGAAGCTTATATGGAACTTACAAACAAACAATTGCATTTCCGACGGATAAAAACTTTCACAAATCAAATTTCTCTTGTATTGAGAATTTAATAAATAACTCAACAAAATATACTAAAGATAATTTTCAAAAAACAGATAATTCATATGTTTTAAAAGATGTAGAATATCCGCCTATTTTAAAGTTCTTTAGATCATTCAAATTTAATGAGGAAACATTACAAAAAATTGATCAGTTTATTGAAAATGAAGTAGATGAAGATAGTTCATCTTTAGGAAAATGGAATATAGGAATAATTGGGTCGAAAACATCGAATAGAGAAATAAAAATTGGAAAATTAGATGACGTTGGTACAGTAAATAGATCCAAACAATTTATTGATACAGCATCTTTAAAAAATAAGATTTCTATAAAAGCATTGATGTTTGCTAGTGATTTATTGGTTGATGTAGATAGGCAAGAATATAATAAATGGAAACAGGAAAAAGATGATTCAATAAGAGAGTGGGATCTTGTAAGACAATTTAGGGAGGAAGTTTTAGGGAAAAGACCCTTACTTTTGATATTCCCAATTAATAGAGACTCGCTTCCACGCAATTGGAAGAATATCGATTTGGAAAAAATAGATGATGCACAAAAGAGAGTTCCACTTTTTTATGGATTAGAAAAAGATGATATGGAGAAACATGAAATATTTGGGGTGGGAGTTGTTTTCCCATCTGTTGATAAATTTAATGCTGAAAAATTCTTAAAACTTGATTTGATAAATATCGATGAGTTTGGAGAAATAATTGATGATAAAGAATTAGTTTCTCAAGATATCTAAATGCATAAGAAAGAATTATGCGTAAAATTATACTCAAGAAATATTTGATAAATAATGATTGAAAGATTAGAAAAAATTTGGCAAGAAGTTAACTCTATAAGAAAAATATCAGATCAACCTTTTGAATATATCCCTTTTAATTTAGAAGGTATTGTGAAAGATATGGTTTTAATTGGGATTGATAAAGAGGGAAGAAAGATGGTTTTATTAAAAGATAAAAGAGTTGATAATCCTTTGCCTAAACCTGGTTGTACGCGTTTGGAGATTTCAAGAGATTTGGTACCTTCAGAAAATGGTGCGCAGCCATATATAAAAATAATTTGTTTAGATGATTCTCTTGAAAATGTTTTTTCGTTTTTAATAAGTCGTTTAATAAGACTTTTATCAGATGGTTCTACGCCCAATAAAGCAACAATTGATGCTGTATCAGAATTCAGAAGACTTCTTTCCAGAGCTGGAGGACCTTTACCTAGCGATGAAGAAATATTAGGTTTAACAGGAGAACTGATTTTTATTTCTCAAATTATTAAAAAAGATCAATCCTTATGGAAGGGTTGGAATGGCCCAAGTGGCTCTTCAAGGGATTTTACATGGGATAAAACTGATGTTGAAATTAAAGCTTCTTTTCAGGCAGGAGAACCAAAAATAACGATTAATAATCTAAATCAACTTGAGCCTATATCTGGCAGATCACTTTTTTTATTTCATTCTATTTTCGTTGAAAATCCAAAGGGAAATATAACTGTTCCTGATCTTGTTGAAGAAATATATTCTAAAATTGAAGATAAAGAAGAATTTGAAGAAACTGTTTTTAAAGCAGGATATTCAAAAGAACATAAGGAACTTTGGCTGGAGTATAAGTTTTCATTAAGCGAATGTTCTTCTTATTCTATTGAGGATGAATTCCCAAGAATTAATGAAGCATCATTTAAAAATGGATTAATACCAGAAAGTATTTCAAAAATAAGATATGAAATTGATTTAAATAAAGTATCAAATTTTAAGATTGAAAATGAAGAAGTTTTTAAAATGATTTCTAAGAGTTGAGGGGAATATGATTTCAATAAATATTCATAGCGAACCATTCAGAAGAGACGGCAATATATCAGCTGAAGGTGCATCAAAATTATTAGGTAGGCCTTCTCTTAGTCCTTTAGAATTGCTTTTGAGAGAGACTCTTCAGAATAGTTGGGATGCTTCAATAGGTGAAAAGAATGCCGTACCATCATTTAAAATCAGAGTTAGAAATTTGAATGAAACAGAAAAATTAAAGTTTCAGAGTTTCTTTTCAGAATTGCCGCCTGATGAGGCAAATGAGAGTGTTAATAAAGGTTTGAAAAGGTTTTTTAATAAACCAAATCAAATAGTTTTAGAGATATGTGATTTTGGTACAAGAGGCCTTGGAGGTCCCTTCTCCGCTTCTGAGTCTTTGAGCGATCTTGAAAGTAATGACTTTGTAAATTTTGTAAAAAATATTGGTAGTCCCCGAGATATTCAATTGGGTGGAGGGACTTATGGATTTGGTAAATCTTCCCTTTTCAAGATGAGTAAATGTAATACTGTTTTAATTGAAACTTTAACAAGAAACAAAAATAAAATTCAAAATAGAATGATTGGATATGCTTTAGGTTCCGAATTTAATTATAAAGGTAAAAGATTCACAGGAAGGCATTGGTGGGGGACTAAAAGTGAGTCTCTAGAAGAACCAAATTCAGTTGATCCTTTAATTGAAGATGAAGCCAAAATCTATGCCAAAGAAATGGGATTAATGACAAGACTTAATAGTAGTAGGACCGGTACATCACTTATTATTCTTGATCCTAATTTAGAAGATTTAGAAGATAATAATGAAGAAAATCAACTTGCCTTAGAGAGGCCTGAAGATAATGATCTTCTCTGCAAAAAATTAATGATAAGAATACAAGAAATTCTTTTATGGCATGCATGGCCAAAATTCACACCCAATGAAGATGAAAATGTTCCAATGAAATGCACAATATCAATTTTTGGAAATACCAAAAATCTTCCCGATCCAAGATATATATCTCCATTTAATTTGTTAACTGCTTCTCTAAATAAAGCTAGGAAAAAAGAGGATGAGATATTTTCACAGAGGCCCAAAAAATTACTTGGTTATGTAGGTGTTCAAAAATTTTCATATGAATCAGAAGCTGATCAAAGATTTAGAAAGTTACTGGGAGAAGAGTCTTTGATTCCAGATAAACTTTCTCACTTTGCTTTATTAAGACCAGCTGAACTAGTAGTCAAATATATTAGTAGAACTTTAGAGGAAGGCCAGCCGCAATGGGGTGGGGTCTTTATTTGTAATAATGATTCTGAAATTGAACAGTCTTTTGCTAGGTCTGAGCCTCCCTCTCACGATGACTGGAATCCACAATCACTTGAAAATAATTATCAAAGAACTTACGTTAATCAAGCACTTACAAAAATAAAAGAAAAAATAAAAATATTATCTGGAATTAACTCTATTGAAAACCAAGAGGAAAATGATTCCTTATTTGAAGGAGATTCATTAGCAAAATTAGCAGGAGATATTGGCAGGTCCCTAATCGGAAAAGGTTTTGGTGGTTCAGATGGATCAAAAGAAAGAACACAATCTTCTGGCTCTTCTAAACCAAAAATTTCTCGCTTAACAAAGCCTATTGCTTTAGGTACAAAATTAGTAGATGAAAAATTAATAGCAGATTTCTCTATGCAACTTTCAACCAAAAAAGATAACGTGGTTGATATTAATTTAAAGTCATTTGTAAAGACCGATGATGGTAAGGAATTTTTTGCACCTAATGGGAAATCTCCAAAAATCACAAAAGTTTTAGTTAATAATAAAGAAGAATTTTTGGAAGAAGATAAATTAACTTTCAAACAGGATTCTGATAATTCAGATATAAGAGTTTCTGTAGAAATACCTGATTACGTTGCGGTTTATTTGAATGCTGAATTATTAAATAATGAGTAAAATATAATGAAAAATATAGCTTTCCCATATCCAACTTTATTTCCATTTATTGCTAAAGAATCAAAATGGCAATCTTTAATAAATTTGGAATCTCCTAGAGACTTTAAATATGGATCAGGTAATTGGGATTATGATTCTTCACTAGAAATATCTTGTCAATTAAGTTGGGATATAAATAATGTATATTCTGAAGCAAATTTATTGTCAATAATTGATCATTCAAAAATAGCTTTTGTTTTATCTTCAGGTCAATCTGAGCAGACAGGTAAGCGCGCAAAATTGGCAGAATATAAAGTCTCTGAGATAAGACACAATGATGAACCATTTAAAATGACAATACCTTCAAAATTACAATCATCAAAACTAAAAATTAGATTAGTAATATATACAGATGAAGTAGAAATAAATAATTTCAAGATCAAGAATGGAAGTGTTTTATATATGGAAGAAGCTTCTTTGCAATTAGAAGGTGATCTTGCAAACTTCTCTATAAGAAGAACAGATTTTGGTAAAAGTGGATTTGGGAATGCATTATGGTATGTCGAATTTCAGGCAGATAGTTTGAATGAAACTTTTACAACAACAACAACTCTTTATTTAAATAATCAAAATCAAGATTTTGAAAAGCAGCTTCAAAATGATATTTTTCTACAACATTTAATTAAAACAGATGTTATTACAACTGTCTTAAGTTCAATTTTACTTAGTGAAGATGATTATCAATTTGATCTTTCTGCAGAATATCCTGATGATTCATTAGGAAAAATTATCTCTGATTGGTTGAGTAGTCTTAATGTTAGAAAAGATTCAGATTTAAAAAATATAACTAACCAAATTATTAATGAACAGGGTATTTTTAGAAGACGCTGTCAGAATCTTGCAAGTAGCAAAGAGGAATAATAATGAATCTTTTACCTCAATTACCATCTATAAAAGCAAAAGTTATTTTGGAAGATATTGCTTCAAAATCAAACTGTGAGACTTTGGACCCCAAAGGTAATTTTAAGGTTGAAGGGATTTTTTATGTTCCTACAGGTGGCCAAATTATTAATGATGAAAATCTTGAGAAACTAAGAAATAATATTTTAGAAAAAGCAAAAGAATATGGATTCCCTTCAACAAATCAAAAAAGCTTTTTAGAGTTTGAATATGAAGTGGCAAAAATTTTATCTAATTGGTCCTATTTATGGATTGATGGAGAACCAAGTGGAGAATCATTTAGAAATGATTTTTGGTCATATTTATCAATTGTTATTATGCCAGATATTGTTTCTTGGAGATGGGGTTTTCCACCTGAGGGAGAACCAACAAAATCATGGTCTGTAAGATTTATTGGAGGCGGAAGAAATGCTTTTCAGAGAATATTCAGAAGAATTTTAAGCCTTGATCGTGGTCCTTCTCATGAAGATAGATTTGGTCTAATTAGAGAACTTAAAGAAGACGATTTTAGTAATATTCTCGAAAGAACAAGTTTAGGAAGTAACTCTAGAATAGCTATCCCTTTAGCTGAAGAATATCTTGCAATGCGACAAAGAAGAAAAGATATGAAAGCTTCAAACCAATTAAAAATTTATAGAGAGGCTACGAAAGATTTAAGATCATATGGAGTTGTTCAGTCTTTAGATTTAATTGATGCAAATAATTTAAAAGAGTTAATTTCAGAAGTTTTTTTGAAGCGTGAAGAAGAGGTTATCAATGAAATAAAACAGTCAAATAGAGGACTTGTTTCATCTACTAAGTCATTACTTAAAAAAGTTATCAAAATAGATTAATAATCTAAAGGGATTTATTTAAGCAGCTTTATGAACTTCTTTAAACTGAATGTTCTTAAAAAAAGAATTAATTATGGTCTCTTTTTTTTCATTTTTAGATAATGCTAGAAGTGAACAATAGCCTGTCCCCTCGATATCCATTTCAAGTAAATGACCTATATGTATATCTCTATTCATATTGCTGAATTTCAAAATTTCATAATCAATATTCATGATCTGAGAAATAATTCTGCTAATTACTATGGATTGTTTTATCTCGGTGGTTAATCCAACAGTAGCAAGTGCTCCTCTCACCGAATTCCTTGAGAACAAATCATATTCTTTTCTTGTGATTTCACTCCAGTCGATTTCATCTTTTTTAAGTTCTTCTGCAATCAGTTCTAGTGAAGGGATATATTTTTCAAGACTAAAACTTTTTATTTTCATTTTTCTAGCTTTATCTTGAAGAAAAATCTCAGGAGTAGGCCAAAAGTTTTTTAATCTTTGGTAGGTATCTTTCTTCCTTTTTTCGAGATCTTTATCTCCTAAGATCGCAGGTTTATTTTTTTCTTTATTGTTTTTTTTAAAAGTCTCTGGCAGTAAATTTCCAAGAAATGCGTTCCATGCCCTTATATTGCTTGGAATTATTTTTCTACCTTCCCTTTTCTTTGTCCATATAAGTTCAACTTCTTTTTTATTTGATTCATACCAGTTAATAAGATTTTCTCTAAGTTTGGGCACTACATCAGGTTGGGTAAATTCTTTGTCATTTTTAATTGATTTCATTAAAGATTTGCCGAGTTCAAAAGCAACAATCGGTGCAACAGCCTCTCCAATTTGGTGGAATCTATTTGAAGGCCCTCCATAAAAATTGAAACCATCAGGAAATGACTGAACTCTTGCCGCTTCTCTGACTGATAGGGTTCTATTCTGGTGAGGGTGAATATACCAATAACCATCTTTTGACATATGGGCAGTTATTGTCAGACATGGTTCATTAGGTTTGAGGATATTGTATTTATCACCAAAACTCATTTTCTGATTTTGCTTTACTTTCTTACCTTCTCTGAAAGCTTTGCTCGTAACTGAATATCTTCTTTGCTCTTCTGATAATTGGGAATATTTGACCCCGGTTGATCGCATTAATTTAAATGTCTCAAGATCATCTTCTCTAACTTTTCTTATAAGGTGATCATGAATCATCTCGTCATCAATATCCAACCAATCCCTCATTAATTTCTGATAATCGTTTTTTGGTCCTTCATAGCTATATTTTTCATCCCACTTTTCATTCCATCCTCCTTTAAGTGGAGGGAGATCTGAAATCGCCTCGTCTAATGTGACTGCCTCTTCGACAGAATCATATTTAGGCTTTGGCCATTTCATAGGAGCACATTCATTTATTTTTGTTCCGGAAATAAATAATCTAGGCCTTAGTTGAGGCACTCCATATTGCCATGCATAAATTAATTTAGGATTTATGCGATAGCCAGCTTTCTCAGCTCTATTAATGATTGATCTATATATTTCCTGCTCACCTGTCTGCGCAATATCAGTAACATTCTCCATTAGAAAAGCTTTTGGTTTAACCTGCTCCACTATCGAAATAAATGATTCCCATAATTCTCTTCTATCTTCATTAAGTTCCTGATGTTGAGCAGAAACTTCTTCGTTATGTTTTCTCCATTTGATATTTCGGGAGAAAGGCTGACATGGGGGTCCACCTGCAATAAGTGATATTTCTCCACACTTATTAAGTTGTTCTGAAATTTCATTAATAACTTTTCTTTTGCTTAAATCGCATTCATATGAGCATCCACCAAAGTGATGTCTGTGAGTCATTATTGAATCGTTTCTGATATCGCAGGCCAGTATTACATCAAAATTTGCACGATGCAGTCCAAGGCTTAAACCGCCGGCACCTGAAAAAAGGTCAACAGCAAAATAAGGTTCTTTTTTTATAGATCGAACCTTTGCTGCATATTCAGGAAGTTCATCAAAACTGCATGAATCTACATGTGCCTCAAGTTCTGATGAAGGCCCTCTTACAGGACTTAATCTGTGAGGATCAGTTTTCCCTACTGCATTTTTATGAATCATGCGACCTCTTCACTCTGAGTATCAATTAACTGCTGGAGTTGTTCTTCACTTAAAAGATCAAGACATATTGAACCTCCAATGGAATTTAATTTTCTTATTGCAATTCTTACTTTGCTGTCTGGTAATTCAACTAGCTTTTCAGTAAGTATTCTATTTATCTTGGGGATCAGGCCAAATTCTCGATCACTCAACCCAAGATGAAGTTCCTGACTGGTAAATAATTTTTTGACCAGAGAATAGTCAGAATTATCATTCTCCATCATCCTGTCGGCGGCGAAAAAAAGTCTCGAGAAAGTATTTCTGCCATGTCCATTTATTGATGATGTCCCAAGAAATCTAAGTGATGGAACATGTTTCTTTCCTGTTCCAACGGTAAATCCATCTTCCGGATCAACCGGAATATTACCTCTCCATCTAAGCCACGGAATATTTGGATATCTTATTACGCATAGCCAGTGCCACATCCTCATATCAGTAAGAATATGAGAAGGCAGAGATTTGAATGTTGTATGAACACACTCAACTAATCTTGCATCCAGGTTTGCACCAATTACTTTTTCGAGAATAAGTTGATCTATAAGTGTTGAGAGATTCGTAAGATCAACCGTGCAGTTGACTGCTTCTACACTTACAGAATCTGGATTTCTTAAAGCAGAGATAAGTCCATTACTTATTAGAGGTGATTTCAATCTGAAGAGTTTTTCGCTCATGCAACCTCCTCTTTTTCAAGGTCAACGGGAATCTCTGATTCAAAACTGCACCCTCTTGCCATTATTTCGGCCAATTCCAAAATCTTTGTTTCCTGCTGGATTATTGAACTCATTTTTAGAATAAACTTCTGAAAAGATTCGGGGGATCTAAGTTCATTCGCAAGAGCAACAACCGCCTCATGTGGAGAAATATTTGTTTCAAGAAGATTCTTGGAGAATAGAGATAGAGTCTGAAGTTGTGATGGGGGCAATTGCTCAATAATTTCTTCACTGCTCAGGTCACTGTTTGTATTCAACAAATTCTGGATGGAGTTCATCGAAATAGAAATAAGCATGGTCCAAACAGTGGAACAAATTGCGGTGAAGATGATATCTCTCTGAAGGGAATTGATATCTTTCCTCAGGGACTTACTCATCAGAAGTTTTTTCAATGATGTAGTTACATCTGCATTCATTTCAATTACTGGAGGTTCACTTGGTATTAATCTCCACAACTGATCTTTACTTTCAGTGGGAAAGGATTGCCACTTTATGTTGAAGATGGAGTCATTATTAGCTTCGGCGGTAGCAAAACGAATGGTATGAATCAGACTTCTTCCAATTATCTGACCCATTTCTGTGGCATAGCCGCTCCTTGCTTTTTCTCCGGCAAATTGTTCTGTTCTCACAAGAAGGGCTTCTGCCCTGACTTCTTCTCCATTTAAAAAAGGTATATAAGAAGTCTCGGAAAAGAAGAATCCACCACCACCATCTTCTAACTCAATTATTTCTCTTCTACCTGTTGATCTGCTTATAAGACGGCATATGAATTTAACAGGAGGATTTCCCCTCTCTGTGGGATGAAGCGTTTCTTCCCATTCAAATGGTGCAGTTAGCAGTATTTCAAGTTTTGTCTTTTCAAGTTTGCCATTGAACTTGAAAGTAATTCCATTACTTACTTCCTGAATTACCTCTTCAGAAATACTGTCTGGAGCTGTTATTCGAAATGCTCCATCAAGATCTATTGTTTTCCAGGGGACAAAATGCATAATTAACCCACCTTCCTGAAGCCTGCAATTTCAGGGTTTACTCCTGATGGAGGTTTGACTATGCACTCAAAAGGAACTGATGAAAATTGGTTTTCAGCAGAGAATACAAATCTCCTTGAATCAGAATCGTCATATGAAATATATTTTTCACTCCCCATAAGTCGCATATCACTTATTCCCCACATTTCTCCCTGGCCACTGTCTGCAATGCTCTGGAAAGATAAATGTACTTTTGCAGTTCTATTTGATTCACCTGATCGTACTAATTCGCCAGCTATTCTCCATCCATTGGCTTTTTTAATAAAGGAGCATTGATCTCTATCTATAACAACTTCAAGTGCGGAACTTTGTGTCTTGGATAGACTTTTCTTTTCTTTAATTCCTCTGCCAAGATTAATCATTCTTTTAAGCATTTCTGGCCCTTCATCAGGAGGAGCAATAAATGAAGTCAGTAAGTTCTGAATGAGGATCTGCCTAAGTTCATATCTGATTCCTCTAAGTCTGCTGGCATGACCTCTCCATATATAACTTTCTCTCAGTCTTCTTGTTGTAGGCAGCCAGTCATCATGAGTCACTGGTTCACCTGCACGGAAATATTCTTCAGCGAATGCGTTATTTTCCTTGCTCAACTCTGTCTTGTCAGATTCGGCAATCTCGTTCAATGATGTACCTACAAATGCAGCTGCACAATAGGAACCTCCATCACTTAACTTTGTACCTTCGGCATAATCTATAACCATTCCAGAACCCCTTATGAGAGCAATTGTTGAACGGCATGGCAGACATTCCTCTTTGGAAGAGACTCTTGTAACTCCAATTCTGACAGTACTTTTGAGCTCATCATGAAGAAGTTCAGGATTGTCTGAGGGTTCCACTCTTCTAGGTATGGGAAACTCAACATCAATTGAGGAACTGTCGCCTGGGAATAATGATTTTGCACCTTCAAAAGGTTCGACTCTCCCGCATTCAACGAATGGAGACCATATTTCATCAGCACGCGCTTCAGATATATATTCAGCTGATTTACCCTCTTCTCGAAATACTCTTGCTTTGAAATCAAGTCTTTTCCAGCTGATTGCAGGCCAGAACCATTTTGATGCAGCTTTTGTGAAATCTCTGCAGAGCTCCTCGGGATCTCTTATCCCTGATGAACCAGTATCATCTCGATCAGGTTCATGAAAAGTTGGGATGAGGATAGTTGTTCCGCACTCAGATTCATTATCACGATTGAGAAGAATTTTTTCTGCATCTCTTTCTTTCATCCAGGTGGATTCTGCAATAGGAATTCCATCTTTTTCACTTTCAGATCCCATGTAGGCACCATCAAGCCATGATTTCCCGTCCATTTCATGAGCAGGAATTTCGCTTCTTCCAAAAATTCTTAATTTCTTTCTGCCTTCAATTCTTGATGAGAAAAGAACAGTGAATATTCTTGAATGCATCCAGCTGACTGCCTTCCCCAGCCCAAAGCTTCCTCCTAATCCAGACTCTTTCCCGGTTGAAAAATTCTGCACACAGAGCTTACGGAAATTTCCTTTCTCGTCCCAGTCATCACCTGTCAGACCATCAGTTCCGTAATCACTGATTTTCAGACACACCAGATCAGATGATTTCATGGATTCAACTCCGGCCTTCAGGGTGAGGGCAGTTCCACTTGAACCTTTCACTGATGAAAGGTGAGGGATAAGAGTTTCACTGTTGATTGATTTAAGAAATTTCTCTTTTTTCTCTCCCTTGAGCACAATCAGATCAAAAAATATTTTCACCTTTTTATCCTTTCTCTGATCGAGACTGTTCTGACAGATTTCTCTGACAAGTGTTTCCAGCAGTGATCTTTTTCTCTGTGACCCACCTGCTTCAAAAATTTCACTTGCGGCATTACCACCACTGGATCTACCCTGTCCAAGCGATGGTGTCCCAATCCATTTCAGTTGTGTCTTTGCCGTTTTCAATTCCCCTTCAGACACTATATAAAGCGTTAATAAATGATAGATGCCATGATCTGATTGTCATCTCAAGGCCAGAGAATTGCAACATTTAGAAGCCAAATTCGAAAAATTAATCATAAATTTCTTTACAAGTTTTATACGCTCCATCACTTGCAATACCCCCCTTATGAGGGACTGCTGATCTATATGGAAAGTTGAAAATGGCTGTAGCGCATCAGCATTTTTATATCTCTGTGGCCGCTGCATGCACTTATCTCCAGGGCATTCATTCCACTACTCCACATTCTGCTTATGGCAATATGCCTTAAGTCATGAAATCTGAGAGTTTGAAGCCCGGCCCTTTTTCTTGCTTTATCAAATCCATTTCTCGCAACGCCTTTTGATAGTTCTATGACCTTCCCATTTCTCTCATTTGACTCCTCAAGAATCTTCTGCGCCTTTTCAGGGAAAGGAACAAGCCTCATTCCGGATGAATTATCTATTGCGGCACAATTCTTTCTACATATATAGAGTAATTTTTTCTTCAGATCTATATTTCTCCAGGTCAGGCTCAAAAGTTCGGAGCGGCGAAAGCCAGTTGCCAGTGCAAGCTTTGTGAGTCTCAGATGATTTGGGTTGGACATCTGAGACAGTTCAAACAGGAGTCTTTTTTCATCTTCATTCGTTAAAAAAGGAGCTCTTGCATCTCCTGTCCCTCTCACTCTCAGTTGCCTTGCGGGGTTGTCTTTTATTTCCGCTCCTCTTTCATCTCTTGCCCAGTCGATCAGTACTCTCAATATCCTCAGTTCCCGCATCACTGTATTTGGTTTCACCTTCAGTAATCTTTCGTCTCTCCAGACTGCAAAATGTCTTATCTGCAGAGCACATAGTGGAAGATCTCCCAGCCAGCTTTCCGCTGTCACCCTGAGAGGATATTTTTCATTTTCCGCACTGCGGTGCAGAAGCAGCGGACCATTTATATAGTCATTGATTGCCTCTCCCAGGGTGACGGGGATGTCATTGAAAACCTTTTTTGTCCTCCCTTCGACTGCATCTGCCCAGGATTGGGCCAGATCTCTGGAAAGAAAAGTTCTGGACCTCGGGCCTACATAATTCTTCCTTCTGATAAGGACCTGCCAGCCGCTTCCGCTTCGTCTGATTGTTGCCATTTCGGTGTCATCAATTGTGTGATGCACCTCCAGATATCTGCCTTTAAAAGAGAAAAGTGGACCCGAAAACGGACGTCCACTTCTGAATAATTTCTTTGTGCGATAGTGGTGATCTCACTGATACCAAGCTATCCCGCGAGTGCCCTCGTCGGGACTTGAACCCGAGACCTCTCCCTTACCAAGGGAGTGCTCTACCGCTGAGCTACAAGGGCAATTTAAAAGTGGGCCGGGTTGGATTTGAACCAACGTAGGCAGAGCCAGCGGATTTACAGTCCGCCCCCTTTAACCACTCGGGCACCGACCCCCACTATTTGAACTTATCAGTTAATGGACACTTTTTGTGAAAATGTTTTGGTTTTTTTGTTTCTTTCTAGATAGCATTTATAAAGAAAAGACTTTATTGCTGATGAATATCTTATTAATAAATGGACCAAATTTAAATCTTTTGGGTACTAGAGAACCCGAAATATATGGTAATAAAACCTTAAGTGATATCGAACATGACTTAATGCAAGTTGCAAAAAGTAAGGGAACCAAACTTGAATGTTTTCAAAGTAATCATGAAGGGGAAATTGTTGATAAAATTCATGATTCTGTTAATAGGATTCAAGGTATTCTTATCAATGCTGGCGCTTTTACTCATACCTCGATTTCCATTCGAGATGCTTTAATTGGATCAAGAATTCCATTTGTAGAGTTGCATATTTCAAATATTTTTAGTAGAGAAGACTTTCGTAAAGAATCTTTTCTTACAGATAAAGCTGTTGGAATAATTAGTGGATTTGGTATATCTAGTTATTCTCTAGCTCTAGATGGAATCATTGGATTTTTAAGTATAAAAGATTAAATGTTAGTTGATTTTCAAAGACCTTCTTCCCATATTAAATATTTATCCTCATTAACCTCAAATGAGTGGATCGAACTAGCATTATCTAACCCAATAGATATTCTTATTGATCATGCTCATTGTGAGAGAAAAGCAGCAGGATTTGCTATTCAGTTGATGTTTAGATATCCATCAGAATCAAATCTGGCAGAAGTTTTAAGTCCAATTGCGAGAGAGGAATTAGAGCATTTTGAAAAAATACTTTATTTTTTGAAGGATCTTGGACATAATCTTAAGGCTTTAAAACCGCCTCCTTATGGAGCTGAACTGGCTAAGAATATAAGAAAGGATGAACCCAATAGGATGCTCGATAGTTTCTTAATAGCAGGACTGATTGAAGCAAGAAGTCATGAAAGATTAAGCTTACTTGCCCTGAATTCTGGAGAAGAATCTTTTAAAATCCTTTATGAATCTTTGCTTGAGAGTGAGGCAAGACACTTTGGAGTTTATTGGAAACTAGCGCAAACTAAATTCTCTAAAAATGAAACTTTCAAAAGGTTAGAGGAATTGTCTAAATTTGAGTCAGAAATACTCGCTGATACTTGTCTTATGCCAAGGGTTCATAGCTAGAAAAATTGAATTAAATTAAGAATGTTACTAAAAAAAATTTTAAGAGTATTTACAGAATATAAAAGTGAGGCGACATCATTAACTATTGTTGGAGTTGGGCCTGGAGATTCATCACTTTTAACAATTGCGGCTGTAGATGCAATCAAAAAAGCGAAAGTTATAGTTTTCCCAGTATCAGATGATAATAAAAAGAGTTTTGCTGCAGAAATAGTCAAGAAATATACCAAATTTAAAAAAAATATACCTATCATTTTTCCAATGGCTAGAAAGGATTTTGATCCTGATGAGATATGGACTAATGCTGTAGAAAAAATTGTGAAATTTATAAATAATGGCGAACCAGTTGTTTTACTTTGTCTTGGAGATACTTCGCTATTTGCAAGCTCTTCTTATATCTTGAGGATAATAAAAAATAATTATCCCAAAATAATTATCAGAACCATACCTGGTATTTCTTCTATTTCAGCAGCAGCAGCTTTGAATAATTTTGATTTAGTTAAAAAAGGTGAGACCTTGATAATTAAAGAATGTCCTTCTTCAAATTTAGAATTAACCTCCCTGATAATGGAAAGCAGAGGAAATAAAATTGTTTTGGCACTTATGAAAGTTGGGAAAAGATGGAAATTAGTTAGAGAAACTCTAAAAAAAGAGGAAATCATCAATCAATCATTAGTTGCTTTAAATGTTGGTATGCCCTATCAAATTATTCAATATGCATCACAATATAAAGAGGATGTTATGCCTTATTTTTCTTTGATTTTGATAAGGTCCGATTAATGAATAAAAAGGAAGAATTCCCAGAAAATCAATTTAAATGGCCAATATGTAAGGAACTATTATTGCTCGTTCTTGAAGATAAGGTTAGTGATGTTTTTGTTTGCGAATTGGTTTGGGAAAGACTTTTTTACACTACAGAACCACCTAAAAATGATTGGGCTCCTAGTGCATTAACTCCTACTTATTGGTCAGATAAATTTGTAAAAGCTCCTCAAATCATTTCAGAGCGAATAGCATCAGTACATTTGACTCGATCAATTCCAAAGGAACATAAGCAGGGATTGAAAAAATTTCTTAATTTTAAAGGTTATAAGATTAACGAACTTTATCCAAGAAGAACTAGAAGAGCGACCGCAGTAAATTGGTTGATTTATTGGGCAATTGAAAATAATTGTTTTTCAAGTGATAATGATGTTATTCCAAGTCCGAGTACTCCGCCTGTTAATCCAGCAAAAGGACATTTTGGCGATCCAGAAATCAAATAAATCTTTTTTAATAAGGTAAACGATTCTATTAAAGGTATAGTTGTAATGGATACTAATTTCTTTGGAGAGAAGAATTGATTCTCCCTACAATAGCAATTATCGGAAGACCTAATGTTGGTAAATCTACCTTGGTGAATCGTCTTTGCCAAAGTAATGATGCAATAGTATTTGATAAACCAGGTGTTACAAGAGATAGAACTTATCAAAATGCGTCATGGGGAGGTAAGGAATTTCAAATAGTTGATACTGGAGGTTTAGTTTTTGATGATGATAGTGAATTTCTTCCAGAGATAAGAGCACAAGTTTTCTTGGCTCTAGAAGAGGCTTCACTCGCTTTACTTGTGGTAGATGGAAACCAAGGTGTTACTGATGGTGATTTATCAATTGCAAAATGGTTAAGAAACTCAAGTTGTAAAACAATTATTGCTGTTAATAAATGTGAATCCACTACTCTTGGAATTTCTTTAGCTTCAGAATTCTGGAAATTAGGATTGGGCGAACCTTACCCTGTTTCCGCTATTCATGGCTCAGGAACTGGCGATCTTTTAGATCTCGTTATTGGCGAACTTCCTGAAAATAATATTCAGGAAGAAGAAGAAAAGATAATGATGTCAATTATTGGCAGGCCAAATGTTGGTAAATCTAGTTTGTTAAATTCAATTTCTGGAGAAAAAAGAGCAATAGTTAGTGATATTAGTGGAACTACAACTGATTCAATAGATACGCTTATTAAAAAAGGTGATACTCAATGGAAAATTGTTGATACTGCAGGAATTAGAAGAAAGAAAAATGTTAAATACGGTACTGAATTCTTTGGTATTAATAGGGCTTTTAAATCTATTGATAGAAGTGATGTTTGTGTGTTAGTCATAGATGCTATAGATGGAGTAACTGATCAAGACCAGAAGTTGGCAGGACGAATAGAAGAACAAGGCAGAGCTTGCATAATTGTTATAAATAAATGGGACCTTGTTGAAAAAAATAGTTCAACAATTTATCAAGTAGAAAAAGAACTTAGATCTAAACTTTATTTTTTACACTGGTCAAAAATGATTTTTATATCTGCCCTAACTGGTCAAAGAGTCGATAATATTTTTGAGCATGCTCTTAAGGCTGTAAATCAACATAGAAGAAGAGTTGCAACATCTGTAGTTAATGAAGTGCTCAAAGAATCTATTAGTTGGAAAAGTCCTCCAACGAAAAGAAGCGGCAAGCAAGGAAGGCTCTATTACGGTACTCAAGTGAAGAATAAGCCTCCCACTTTTACTCTTTTTGTAAACGATCCTAAATTATTTGGAATAACTTACAGAAGATATATTGAAAAACAAATTAGATTAAATTTAGGCTTTGAAGGCACACCTCTCATCTTACTTTGGCGAGGAAAACAACAAAGAGCATTAAATAAAGAAGTCGAGAGGGGAAATATTGAGTTAGTTCAAAAAGATTAATGAATTTACTAACCAAATTTTCTGTTGGTCAATATGTTTATGGCAATAGAAGTTGGCTAAGAATTATAGATAGTAGATTAAAAATAATTATAGTAATGATATTTTTAATCACTCCAATTTGGGCAGGTCCAATATGGAGATTGAGTTTAGTTGGTTGTTTACTATTAATTACTTTTTTAAGTTTATTGCCATCTAGGGTATGGTGGCGATCATTATTTTTTCTCTCATGTTTATCGTTATTAATTGGATGTATATCAATACTTGCTTCTTCAGATATTCAATCTCTTGATAGCTTCTTAAGAGATCCCAACGAGTTACAAGTAGTAATGGAAAGCTATAAAAAATGGAATATTTTGCAAATTCCTACGCAGAAGATAGGGTTTATAAATTTTGGTCCTTATAACTTATCAAGAAAAGCCTTTGAACTAGGTATAAAAACCTCCACTTTGATATTTACTGTTATTCATAGTGTTAATTTGATGCTTTTAACCACATTACAAGAAGACATTGTATGGGGATTAAGTTGGTTTCTGTATCCATTAAGAAAAATTGGATTACCAATTAGTAAGTGGCTTTTCCAATTATTAATTGCATTACGTTTTATTCCTTTAGTACAAGAAGAATTGCAAAATATAATTAAATCAGTCTCAGTTAGAGCAATAAATTTTAGAAATTTAGGATTAAAGAAATCCTTTAATGTTTTATTGATTTTGGTGGAAAGGTTATTTCAGAATATATTTCTGAGAATTGATCAAGGAGCAGAATCATTACTTTCTAAGAAAAAAATAAATATAAAAACAAATAGATTTAAAACTTTGTATCCTTCGAAATCTTTTAATGTAATTGTTAATACATTATCGATTTGTTTTATTTGCATAGCAATTTTTCTTAGAAAACTGTATGGTGCAATATAAATCACACAATATTAAAGTTTGAGTTCCGAGCGTTATTTAAATCACCCAACATTTGGAATGTTGTACCAAGTATTCCTGGGAAACGATGGGAGAGATATCTATGCGACTTTATATGCCCAAAAAATGTTTTTTTTGGTGGAAATAAGACAGAGAGAAGTTTTTTTTGAAGTAATACCTTATTTAGATGCTCGTAATCAGGCAGAATTAAACCTTCAAAGAGCTAGAAGGACAAGATCTGAAGATCTACCAAAATGGGAGAATTTATTTACACAAACTTTTTTATAAAAGGTGAACCCTTCAAATTATTTAAAAATAAAAAATAAAATCCCATCAAATGTAAATATCCTTGCAGTAAGTAAAGGATTTAAAAGTCAAGAAATCAAGACTATTCAAAATATAGGTCAGAATGATTTTGGTGAGAGTAAGTTTCAGGAGGCTTTTGAGAAGCAATTAATTCTAAAAGACCTTAAAAAAATAAAATGGCACTTTATTGGACGAATACAAAGTAATAAAATAAGAAAGATAGTGCAAAATTTTAAATACATTCATTCTGTAGATTCATTTGAGAAGTTGCAAAAGATTTCTAATATTTCAGATGCAGAGAAGAAAAATCCATTGATTATGTTGCAGGTTAAGTTGAGTGATGACCCTACAAAAGGAGGCTTTAATCCTGACCTTTTAGTATTGAAATGGAGAGAAATTCAAGAATTGAAAAATATCACATTAACCGGTTTGATGACTATTAATCCTAAAGGACTTAGCTCCAAAGAAAATACAAAGTTGTTTAAAAAATGTCGTTCCTTAGCGGATTCACTTCAACTTCCAGATTGTTCAATGGGAATGTCAGGAGATTGGGAAGAAGCTATTGACGCTGGATCAACTTGGGTAAGGTTAGGATCATTAATTTTTGGAGATAGATCTTAATTAGTAATTTTTATATAAAAATATTATTTATAAACTTGCAGTAAAGTACAACTAACGTTATTTAAGTATAGGTAGTTTATTCATTTCAAAAATGAATCTATTACTTAAGGTTCTTAAACCTTAGTAATCAATTTCAAGAGGATTTAAAAGGTGTCACTTATTTCTAGATTAAAGGCAGTTGTTGCAGGGGATGAGTATCTCGATGATGATTTTGATGAGTTGGATTATGCCACAGAGGATGAATTAAATGATATTAATGATTTTAAACAAACTCAGAGAAATTCAAATGCCCTAGCAAATTCAAATCCATTCGATTTCATGAATAACAACAGATCATCAAAAGTAGTTGGCATGCCTGGGATTTCGAATTCATCTTCAGAAGTAAGCTTAATGGAACCAAGAAGTTTCGATGAGATGCCTCAAGCTATACAAGCATTAAGGGAGAGGAAAACTGTAATTCTTAATTTAACCATGATGGATCCTGATCAGGCTCAAAGAGCCGTCGATTTTATAGCTGGGGGGACATATGCAATTGATGGACATCAAGAGAGAGTGGGTGAAAGTATTTTTCTTTTTGCTCCAAGTTGTGTAAATGTAACTAGCTCTTCCCCAGAAGAAGCTTCTCCTTCAAGTGTTTCTCCAAAGAATACACCGCAATATAGTGTAGAAAATAATACTGCTCCGGAACCAGCTTGGGGAAATTCTAAATTAAGTGCTTTTTCATGATTAATCTGTGACTGATAAAATTGCGATTATTGGGTTTGGCAATATTGCAAATGCTATTATTACTCCTTTATTCGATAAGAATTTAATACAGCCAGAGAGAGTTTATTGTGTTGTAAATTCAGAAAAGAGTTTAGAAAATATAAAAAAAAATTATAAATACAATATAAATGTTTATAAATCAGGTTCTAAAGAGTCAGAAATAATTTGGGATTGTCAATTTAAACTTCTTTCAATAAAACCCCAACATCTTAAAGATATAACTGAGGGAGATATTATAAAAAACAAGAACAATTTATTAGTATCAATTCTTGCAGGAGTTTCAATAAATAAACTTCATCAAAAATTTCCTAACCATAAATGCGTAAGGGTTGTTACAAATATCCCAATAACTGTTGGAAAGGGTTTAACAGGCATTGCTTGGGGTGAAAATCTTACAGAAGATCAGAAAGAATTTACAAAAAAATTGTTTGAAAATACTAGTAAGATTTATGAATTTACTGAAGAATATCTTGATATTTTTTTAGCTTTAACCTCATCAGGGCCTGCAATTATTGCTTTAATTATAGAATCATTAAGTGATGGAGGGTTGAGTGGTGGATTACCAAAAATACTTTCAGAAGAACTTGTAATGGAAATGATAATAGGGACTATAAGTTTAATTAAAGAAAAAAAACTTACTACTTCAGAGCTTAAAAATTTAGTAACCTCTCCCGGTGGAACAACTATTTCTGCTTTACGGGTTCTAGAAAAAAAAGGAGTAAGGTCAGCATTAATTGAATCGATTGTTTCAGCTAGTAATCGAAGTAAAGAGTTTAGTTAGGTTTTGAAATTATCTTTTAATTTTATATAAACTTTCTCAAGAGAATTTATATTTTTAGTAATTGTATATCTTTCAATTATTCGTTCTCTAGCTTTTTTCCCAAGATTTTTTGTAAATGAAGGATGTTCAACCAGAATAGGGATAATAGTTTTTAGTTGAGCAGCAACATTATCTGTTGAAATCACTATTCCTGCTCCATTATCTAAAACTTCACCATCAGCCCCAGCATCTGTGGCTATACATGCAGTGCCAGAAGACATTGCCTCTAAAAGTGATAATGACAAACCTTCTACTAGGCTTGGTAAGAAAAATACTTCTGCTATTTGCATTATCGCTACTCTTGTTTCTAAATCTATTTCGGCACCCCACCAAATTAATTTCTTTTTACTTAGGTTAGAAAAACTATTTTCAAGTGTTGGCTTCATTGGTCCATCTCCAACAATAACTAATTTACAATTTTTCTTTTTTGTTTGGCGCCAAGAACGTAAAAGTGCTTGGATATTTTTCTCATTGGCAATCCTTCCCATATATAAAAAGATTCTTTCATTTCCTAGTTTATTTTTTACCTGATCAAATTTTTTGCTTTTTTCGCAAAAAGGTTTCCAAATATTTTCATCAACTCCGTTTGGAATAATTATTTGTTTTTCTTTAGGTACTCCTAATTTCTCAAGAACATTTCTTTGAGTTTCAGAAAAAATGATTATTTTATCGAACTTTGCTAAAGAGGGAGCATAAAGTTGATAAGTTAATTGTTGAGTACTTGCAGTTAAATTTCTATTTTTTGCATCAAATGGTGGATGAAATGTACCTATAAGTGGAACATTAATTTCATTACAAAGTTCTGGAAGTCTAAAGTCTAAAGGAGATAAAGTTAGGCTTGCATGTACTATGTCAGGTTTTAATCTTTCCAATGATAGCCTTAGCTCTTTTTCTGCTCTTGGCGAAGGTATTGTATAAATTTGAGACTTAATTAAATATGGAAGGCTTACATCAGGATCATTTGCAAGAAATAATGGTTTTGATGAATTTGAATTAGAAGGATTGTCGAAATGGATGAAACTAATTTTATGTCCTCTGGCCTTCAATTCCTTAGTAGTTGAATTACCATAAGTTACATTTCCGCAAAAAGGCGATTTTTTACCCAGCCAGGCAATATGAACCACATTAATTGAATTAGCTATTTATAAAGTTAACAGTCAGACCCGCCATGATCATAATTTTTAAATTTATTAATGTTCATAAAAATGCTAACTATATATTTCCCTCAACATTTTTAGTGAAGATAGATCCTTCTCTAATTGAGTAGAGATCCAAGTCTCAATAATAAATAATATTTTAAGCCAGACTTTTTTAGGTCCCAATAACTCTCCATTAGATTTTATTGGTAATTCGGGGAAAAGAAGTCTTTGTAATAAAGCAACCTCAGATGCATTTATTTTTAGATTACTTTGAGGATCTTCTATTGATGAAAAACCTTCATTTGGCAAATAATAACAATTCCATTCCCAATTTCCTAAAGGAGGAATTATTGGTTCTCCAGTTTTACAGCAATGATGAATTGGTAAATTAATTCCTCCGATGGCTAATAGATGGATTAAAGATTGAATACTAATACAGAGCATTTTAATATCCTCTTCTTTAGAAACTTCATATAAATAAATCCTATCTAAATGAGCAAGAACACAAGATAAATAGTTTTGTTGCTCGTCATCATTACCAACTAATAAAAATGTTAATTCTGTTATTGCTTGCGCGGCTGCAAGACATTCAATATTTTTCCCTAGACCGGCATAGCTTTTTAATATTTTAATTTGCCGTACAGATTTAAGATTTCTTTTTCCAAAAATCTGCAAACTTAAATAATTTAAGGGAGTGGCTGCTGCAAGACTACTTTTTGGACGTCTAGCACCAGGTACTGCTAATCGCACAATCCCCCGCTCATCTGTGAGGATAGTAATTAATCTATCATTCTCGCCTAGCGGAGAAGCTTTAATACAGAGACCCTTTAATCTGCACTCACCAGAACCGGACATTTAAATAACTTTTACTTCTTCGAATATCTCACGAAAATTAGAAGTCCCTATGAAATTAATTCCAGCATCCAACAAATCAATAACTTGATTTAGTTTTCTAAAACCACCTACAATTTTAATTTGATTTTGGTTGCCAGTTATTTTTAAAATTTCTGCTACATCATTAAATGTAGTTGGAGGACCAAATCCGTCTCCGAATTGAAAATTTTTTATTCCTAATTCTAGAAATATGTCTATAGCATTATACAAAATTTTTTCTTCTAGTTTTGATTTATTTATGATTAATGTAACTGGTAATCCGGATAATTTAACTTGCTCAATTTCAGCAGCAAAAGTTTCTGAATTTTTCTTGGATAAATTGATAAAGTTTGGGATATACTCAATTCCGTTTGCCCCTTTATCTTTTGCAAAACAAACTAATTCTTCAATAAATGAAACTGGCATATCTGCTAAAGGATAAGAAATGAGCGCGTTTATATTTGCGCTGTAATTACTTAAACAGTTTTTTAAATCAGATAAATAATTAAGAGAAGTAGAAATATTCTTGATATTATATTTTTTTATTAAATCGCAATTTGCACAGAAATCATCCCATGTGAGGTATGGGTTAATAATAATCGCATGAATTTTCTCGTTTAATTCATATTCAATATTGGGCATTTAAATTTAAAGTTATTTAGATTGAATGAGTCCATAACCTCCATGATTTCTTTTATATATAACTTGAAGTTCATTGTTTTTCTTATTTCGAAAAACATAAAAATCATGATCAATTAGATCTAATTGTTTTCTTGCTTCTTCTGATGAAATTGGGTTCATTTCAAAGTATTTATTTTTAATAGATGGCTCAGGCAGACTAGCTTCCCTTCCTTGTTTAAATAAAGTTTTATCTAAAACGTTTGAATCCGCACTTTCAATTGGGAAAGACTCATTATTTTTAAATTGATTAATATAGTTTGTTTTATAGTTTCTTTCTTTGTATTTACGCAATTTTCTACAAAGTTTATTCGAAACTAAATCAATGCTTGAGTAAAGATTTTCAGTTTTTTCTTCAGCTCTAATTACAGTACCATTTGCAAAAATAGTAACTTCTGCAGTTTGCAATGAGACACTTGGGTTCTTTTCTATTGAAAGGTGTATGTCTGCTTCTTTCACGATATCCTTATAGTGATGTGTTGCTTTTTCTATCTTTGCCTGAGTATATTCTTTTAATGCTCCAGTGAGCTCAAGATTCTTTCCATGGATTAAAATTTTCATAACAAATCTAAAAATATTTACTTACTTTCTAAATCTACTTAAATATGGTTAATAGAACAGCAATAATTAAACAACCTGATAATATTTCTTGTTTCAATGATGTTTATAAATTGCAAAAAGAATATCAGGAGGCATTAATTTTAGATAACTCAAACCCTGATTTTATTTGGATAGGTGAGCACCAACTCTGTTATACCTTGGGTAGGGGATCTAATTACGATAATTTACTATTTTCGTTGAATGATGAAAAATATGATGTTTTTAAAATTGATAGAGGCGGTGAGGTTACTTGTCATATGCCTGGCCAATTAGTAACTTACTTAATTTTAGATTTGAAAAATTTTAATAAAGATTTAAATTGGTATTTAAGAAAAATTGAAAAAATCATTATAAAAATTCTTGGAAATTTTAATATAGATTGTCACTTAAAAAAGGGTTTTACCGGTGTTTGGATAGAAAATAAGAAAATTGCTTCAATTGGAATTGGGTGTAGAAGATGGATTACGATAAATGGATTTTCAATTAATTTTAACTGCGAATTAGAAAATTTTAATAAAATTGTTCCTTGCGGAATTGAGAATTGTTTAATGGCAAATATGATAGATTACAATAAAAATTTAAATATTAAAGAAGTCAAGAAAATTGTTAAAAAAATCATTCAGGAAGAATTTAATTTTGATTTTGTATCAAAATAGAAATCAAAATTCCTAAATAAATTTAATATGGGTAATTTTGCGTATTGGCCTTCAGCTAAATCTTTTTATGAAAAAGATAAATTTGCTAAAAATAGAGATTATATTGAGAATATTAATCATATAGATCAAATTTGGGAAAATTTAAAATTCAAATGTGGCGATACTCTAGCTGTTTATGATTTAAGAGGAAAATACAAAGAAAAATTCTCTTATTCTGAGCTAGCTGATTTAATAACAAAAGCCTCTTTTTCTTTTAAAAATTATGGGTTAGTAAAAGGTGATGTAGTTACTTTAATATCTGAAAATTCTCCAAGATGGCTCATAGCAGATCAGGGCTTAATGCGTTTAGGAGCTATTAATGCAGTAAGAGGTATTAATTCTCCTTCAATAGAACTTGACTATATTTTGGAGCACTCTAATTCAGTAGGACTAATAGTTCAATCTAAGGAGACTTGGCTAAAGTTAAATAAAAAAGAAGAACTAAAAAAAAGACTGAAATTCATCATAAATTTAGAAGATGAACAATTTGAAAGTTTAATAAGTTGGAGTCAATTTATAAGTGAAGGAGAAAAAGAATATTCTCAAAATAAAATTACTGAAAAATGTAATTTAAGCATTGATGACGTTGCTACTATTCTTTATACCTCTGGGACAACAGGAAAACCCAAAGGTGTGCCCTTAACACATGCAAATTTTTTACATCAAATAATTAATTTAGCCCATATCGCTGATCCAGGGCCTGGCACTTCTGTATTAAGCGTTTTACCTATTTGGCATTCTTATGAAAGAAGCGCTGAATACTTCTTCTTTTCATGTGGTTGTACTCAATACTATACAATCCCAAAATTTCTTAAGGATGATATTACACAAATCAAACCTGTTGTAATGGCCACTGTACCAAGACTATGGGAGGCGATTCATGATGGTTTTTTTCAGGCTCTAAAAAAAATGCCGTCTAAGAAGCAAAAACTTATTAAGTTCTTGATAAGTAATAGTTCTGTTTTTAAAATAAGTCTTAGAAAGATAAGAAATTTGGATATCTTTCAAACAACTTTCATAGCAAAAATCCCCTTACTGTTTTCTGTGCTTGGTAGATATCCTCTTCATAAGTTGTCTAGTGTGTTTTTATGGCCAAATATTCTAAGACAACTATGTGGGGAAAAACTGAAATTTCCTATTAATGGAGGAGGCGCTTTGCCAGAACATGTGGATCTCTTTTTTGAATCTTTAGGTATAGATGTTTTAGTTGGATACGGACTGACAGAAACCAGTCCAGTATTAACTTGTAGGAGAAGAGAATTAAATGTTAGAGGATCATCTGGTCAGCCTTTAGCATTTACAGAAATAAAAATAGTGAATGAGGATAAAAAAAAGATTTTGAAGTTTAGAGAAGTTGGAAAGATCCTTGTAAAGGGACCACAAGTAATGAAAGGTTATCTTAATAATGATTTAGCTACAAAAGATGTTTTATCAAAAGATGGTTGGTTTGATACTGGTGATTTAGGTTTTCTTATACCAAATGGTTCTCTTTTTATAACAGGAAGAGCTAAGGATACAATCGTGCTTTCCAGTGGTGAAAATATAGAACCTAATCCTCTAGAGACCGAAATCCTTAGTTCTGAATTTATTAATCAGGTTCAACTAGTGGGGCAAGATAAGAAATGTTTAACAGCCCTAGTAGTTCCTAATGTTGAATTGGTTAAAAAT
Source organism: Prochlorococcus marinus str. MIT 9312 (assembly GCF_000012645.1). Lineage (NCBI taxonomy): Bacteria > Bacillati > Cyanobacteriota > Cyanophyceae > Synechococcales > Prochlorococcaceae > Prochlorococcus > Prochlorococcus marinus. The sequence continues at coordinate 378,606 of NC_007577.1, forward strand.
AAGTTTTTGGAAGAAGACCTATCAAAATTAAACTTGAATAAGAATATTGGTATATTTTTTAAATCGCAAATTAATAATTTGCTTAAAGGTCGATTAGGAGCAAGAACAGAAGAACAAATATTAGATTGTTATTTTGTAGATCCTTTTACTTTGGAAAATGGTTTGTTAACGCAAACTCTTAAACAAAAGAGAAAAGAAATAGAAAAACAGTATTCATCACAAATAGAAAATATGTATGAAAACAAATTTAGTAAGAAAATTTGATCTGTTCTATCTATATTTAGAAAGTAAGTTTATTTTTTATGGAAACAAAAAACTCAATATCGATAAAACGCTCCATAGCTATTAAAGCTATTGTTACGCCAACTTGGAAGGAGGATGCTGAAAAAGAATTAAGCAAAGCAATTTCAAACATTGACCAGCAATTGTCACAACTTGAGCAGGAGGGGCAGCAAATAGTAAACAATATTAGATCCCAGTCGGTTAATCCTTTAGATCCAAGGGTTCAAGAACAGGTTGGTCAGGTGCAACAACAAGTAGCAGCAAAACGAAATGAAATTGAAGAACAGAAAAGAAATCTTCTTCAACAACAGAGTCAAGTTCGCGAATTAAAGATGGATGAAATTGTTGATCAAGGACAAGTTGATAGTTTCTGTGATGTCACTGTGGGCGACAATCTTATTGAAAAAATGCAAGTCTCAATTACTGTTAAAGACGGAGTTATTCAATCTATAGATAATAATTAGGGAAAAGAATTAGTATCTCTAATAAAAATAAATCCTCATTAAGATAATTGTAAATTTATATACGATCTAAATTATTACTTTCTTAAGTTTTAAGAGTTCCCACTGTGATCATGATTTCGTATAATTAAATCAAGAGTTTAAAGGGTTTTAAATCATAAAAACTTTAGAAAGTTTGATAGAAATCTTTTAAAACTTATGCAATAACAATTTTCTTATGTCTCACGAAATATTCATGCCTGCCTTGAGTTCTACCATGACAGAGGGCAAGATTGTGGAATGGTTGAAAAATCCTGGAGATAAGGTTGAAAGGGGTGAATCTGTCCTAGTTGTTGAATCTGATAAGGCAGATATGGATGTTGAATCTTTTCAAGATGGATATCTTGCAGCAGTTTTAATGCCTGCTGGTAGCACTGCACCAGTAGGGGAAACTATAGGTCTTATTGTAGAAAATGAGGATGAGATAGCTTCTGTTAAAGAACAAAATAAAGGAAATCAACCCGAAGTTTCTAGTTCGGATAAACTTGAATTGGTAAGCAATAAAACCGAAGAAAAACCGGAAGTACATAATGAAAATGTTAAAAAAGAAGAAAAAGAAGTCGTCTTAAAGAGTGAAAAGTCAGCCCCATCTTTTAATAGTGATCAAATTAATGCTGCTACAAGTAATGTTTCTTCAAGGGTAATTGCATCTCCAAGAGCTAAAAAACTTGCCTCTCAAATGGGTGTTGACTTAGCAAAAGTTCACGGATCTGGACCTCACGGAAGAATTCAAGCAGATGATATTTTAAAAGCTAATGGTCAACCTGTATCTATTCCATGGATAGGAGAGGGTAGTTCTCCTGCAAGTATTCCTGGTGCAAATTTACAAGTTGAAAGTAAACCAGAAACATCAGGAAATAGTTTTGGTAATCCTGGAGAAACAGTGCAATTTAATACTCTTCAAAAAGCGGTAAATAAAAATATGGAGTCTAGTTTGGATATTCCATGTTTTAGGGTGGGATACTCTATAAACACAGATAAATTAGATAATTTCTACAAAAAGGTAAAACAAAATGGAGTCACTATGACTGCTTTACTAGTAAAGGCAGTTGCAAAGACAATTAAGAAACATCCTCAAGTTAACTCAAGTTTTTCAGAAAATGGAATTTCTTATCCAGAAAATATTAATATTGCTGTTGCCGTCGCAATGGAAGATGGCGGATTAATAACTCCAGTTTTAAAAGAACCTTGCAATACTGATTTATTTGAATTATCTAGGGAATGGAAAGATTTGGTAAAAAGATCAAGATCAAAACAATTAGAACCTGATGAGTACTCAACAGGAACCTTTACTTTATCTAACCTTGGTATGTTTGGAGTTGATAGATTTGACGCAATTCTACCCCCAGGTACTGGTGCTATTTTAGCGATAGCATCATCGAAACCAACTGTTGTTGCTAATAGTGATGGCTCAATATCTGTTAAAAAAATTATGCAAGTAAATCTAACCGCTGATCACAGAGTGATCTATGGAGCTGATGGTGCTTCATTCTTAAAAGATTTGGCTTCCCTGATAGAAAATGAGCCAGAGACACTTGTATCTTAAATTTAATTGATTTCTCAAATTAATAATGAAGAAAGAGATTATAAGCTTGAAGCTTATGATTACTTTCTTGATCCTTCATTAATTGCTAGTAAACCTTCTGCAATAAGGCATGAATCAAGATTGATGATAGTTAGAAATAGTGTTTTAGAAGAGGACTGCTTAACTAATAAATTTACCAAGAATCTTTTAGATGAATTTAGAGAAGGCGATCTTGTGGTTGTAAATAATACTAAAGTAATGAAGGCAAGGTTAAAGGTTGAATTAGAAAATAGGACGTTAGTCGAATTATTAGTTTTAGAAAGATCCGATGAATGTGTTTGGTTATGTTTAGCAAAGCCTGCAAAAAAGTTAAAAATAAATAGAAAATTAAAATTAAAATCCCCTTCTGAACAAGATATTAATTTGATGGTTGATGGGGTTGATGAAGAAACTGGAGGGAGATTTATTAAATTTCCGGAAAACATAACTGATCTCAATTCAATGAATAACCTTCTTGATAAATACGGGGAAATTCCTCTCCCTCCTTATATAAAAAATTCCGAGGAAGAATCTTTTCACGAGAACAGTTATCAAACTGAGTATGCAATTAATCCAGGGGCAGTTGCTGCCCCAACAGCTGGTTTACACTTAAGCAAAAGTCTTATTTCCAATCTAAAAAAAAAAGGTGTAATAATCTTGCCGATTACTTTGCACGTGGGTTATGGAACATTTAAACCAATTGATCAAGAAGATTTAACTAACTTAAAACTTCATAAAGAATGGGTAAGTGTTAATAAGGAAGTAGTGGAGGAAATAAAAAGAATAAAGAAAACAGATAGAAGAATAATTGCTATTGGGACAACTAGCGTAAGAGCTCTTGAAAGTTGTTATTCTCACGAAATTAATGACTTTATTCCCATAGCAAAGTATGTAGATTTAGTAATTAAGCCAGGTTATAAATTTAGGGTAGTTGATGGATTATTAACTAATTTTCATCTTCCTAAAAGTTCGTTATTACTATTAGTAAGTGCAATGATTGGTAGAGAAAGATTATTAGATTTGTATAAAAAAGCCATAAAAGAAAAATTTAGATTCTTCTCTTATGGCGATGCTATGTATATTTCACCAGATTCATTACTGGAGAAAAATAGATTTAAGCTTTGACTGGTTCTTGAATGATTCCGCTTGGAACTTCATTAAACATAATTGATGATAAATATCTCTCTGCTAAATCAGGTAGAACAACTACAATAATTTTTCCTGCATATTTATCTTGTTCAGCTAATCTAACAGCAGCAGCAGCAGCAGCTCCACAAGATATTCCAACTAATAGACCTTCTTCTTTTGCTAATCTAAGAGCCATCTCAATTGACTCGTCATTTGTTACCTGTTCAACCTTATCAACAATTGATAAGTCTAGGTTCTTAGGAATAAATCCTGCTCCTATTCCTTGGATTTTATGTGGTCCAGATTTAACCTCTTCCCCATTCATTGTCTGTGTAATAACAGGACTATGCGATGGTTCTACAGCTACAGAAGTAATATTTTTACCCTTCTCTTGCTTAATATATCTTGAAACCCCTGTAATTGTTCCGCCAGTTCCAACCCCTGCAACTAAAACATCAATTTCACCATCGCAATCATCCCAGATTTCTGGTCCAGTTGTTTTGAAATGAATTTCAGGGTTTGCTGGATTATCAAATTGACCAGGCATGAAATATTGAGAAGGATTACTTTCTGCAATTTCTTTGGCTTTAGCTATTGCTCCAGGCATACCTTTAGAAGCCTCTGTTAAAACAATTTCAGCCCCCAACACTGCCATAACCCTTCTTCTTTCAATTGACATAGATTCTGGCATTGTAAGGATGAGTTTATAACCTCTTGCTGAAGCAGTAAAAGCTAGAGCAATTCCTGTATTTCCAGAAGTTGGCTCAACAATCGTTTTATCTTTTGTAAGCTTCCCACTTTTCTCTGCATCCCAGATCATGTTTGCGCCAATCCTACATTTGACACTATAAGCAGGGTTTCTACCTTCAATTTTTGCAAGTACTGTAGCTTTTGCGTTTTTAGTAACTGATTTTAATTTTACTAATGGAGTGTTTCCAATAGCAAAACTGTTGTCCTCATAAATTCTTGCCATTTATATATTGAGAAAATATATTTTAATACTAACTATTATTCAGAAAAAGAGTATATAAGTTTCTATACGGTAAATACTAGGAATTTAGAAATTATTTAGTGCTTCAGAAAAGGTTTCCCATAATTGATCTTGGTCCTCTAATCCAACTGATACTCTAATAAGGTGCGGGGGTATACCAAAACTTTCAGCCCAATCCAACTCATCATAATGAGCAAGTAAAACATAAGGACAAACAAGAGTAAATTTTGTTCCTAAACTAGGCCCTTTGGAGATTTGTAGAGAATCATAAAAATTTTTAGCTTTGTTCAATCCTCCATTTAATTCAAATGATAATAAGCAGCCGTATCCTCCATCCGAAGTAAGTAAAGAATTAAAATTTGGACAATTTTCAGGATGGAAAATATTTTTAATCTCACTGTGGTTCTCTAATCTTTTTTTTAATTCTAAACATGCTTTATTTTGTTCAAAAACTCTTTGATTTACATCTCTACTAACTTTCTCAAGATAAACTATATCTCCATCTGAAAGTATTGGAAGATTAATTTCCTTTAATGCATTTCTAAACTGATAAATCCATTTGCTTTTTGGATTTAGTATTAATGATCCAGCAAGAATATCACCACTACCTGAAAAAATTTTTGTAAGTGAAGTAAAAACTATATCTGCATGTTCTAGGGAATTTATATTTATATTTGAACCAATTGTATCGTCAACGATTAAAGGAATATTTAATCTTTTTGCTATTTTTGAAATTTTTTTAATGTTTACACATTTGAGCATTGGATTACTTGGTAGTTCAATAATTAATGCTGATGGATTTATTCTTTTGATTTCTAATTCAATATCGGTGCAATTTTCTTCTGTAATTAACTTGGCTCCATAAAAGATATTCATTGGTAATTTAAGTACATCTACATATGGAAAACCAATTTGGAGTGTTGGTTTAGCTGGAAATAATTTATATATGATTTCTAATGATGTATGCAATGCAGACATTCCAGATGAAGTTAAGTGAATATCATTAGAGTTTATTTTTGTAGATTTAGAGATTCTATTTTTTATTCTTTGATAACATTCATTTACGTAAGATTTTGGAGGTCTATATTCAAGGCCTAGTTCTACCGCAGCATATCTTGAAGATATACCAAGACCAGTATGTTGCCAAAAATATTTTGCATAAATACTTCCTTCCTTTTCAGTTATTAAAAAAGCTAAATTATGTCTTTTTTCTATAAATGAGTATTGTTCAGAAGTATTCCTATCAATGTATTTTTTAGCTTTAAAAGCTATGCTTTCATTCGGATATGGCCAGATACTTTTATTATTGTAGTAATTTTCTTTTTTTACTTTTTCGCATAATCTTTTCACTATGGGGTTTAGCCCGAAACGTGGGTAGATGGACTTCAATAATTTTATGCATTCTTGATTTTTTTCCTCATAATTTATTACATCATTCCAAGTTGGTAATGCTACAGAAACGGCATGAATACTATCAGGAATAGAATATCCTAACTCTAAATTTTTCCATATAGGGTTTTTAAGTAAATCTCTCAATTTTCAAAATTTATTTAAAGCAAATAAAATATCCGAGATTAAATCGTTTGCATCTTCACATCCAATTGATAATCTGACAAGGGCATCATCTATCCCTAGTAGATTTTTCGTTTTATCATCCACAGAAGCATGAGTCATTGTTGCCGGGTGACAAATTAAACTTTCAACTCCTCCAAGGCTTTCAGCTAGCGAGAAATATTTGAGAGACTTGCATAATTTAAAAGTATCCTCTTTATTTAAATTTAATTTTAGGGTGATCATCGAACCTCCAGATATCATTTGAGATTTTGCTAAATTAAATTGCGGGTGTTTTTGATTAAAAGGATAAATTACTTTACTAATTATTTTATGATTCTCTAATTCTTCAGAAATTAATTCTGCACTTCGAGTTTGTTGTTCGATTCTTAAAGGAAGGGTTTTTACTCCTCTAGTAATGAGCCAACTATCAAAAGGAGATGGTTGAAGCCCCAGGGCTTTTTGAGAGAAAAGCATCTTACTATTCCATATCTCATTATTTGTAAGTACTGCTCCACCAAGTGCATCACTATGTCCATTAATGAATTTTGTTGTGCTTACAAGCGATAGTGTTGCGCCAAGTTCCAAAGGTTTTTGAATAAGGGCTGTAGAAAAGGTGTTGTCCACAACTACGGGTATTTGCAATTTATTCGCTTCATCACAAATCGCCTTAATATCAAGCACCTTTAAAAGTGGATTAGTTGGACTTTCTAGCCATATCAAAGTTGGCGCGAAGTTTGAAATCTTTTTAATATTATTTTTATTTGTAAAATCTGTGTATAAAACTTCTACCCCAAATTTCTTGAAAATTTTTTCGAACATCCTCACTGTACAACCATAAAGATTTGATTCGCAGAGTATCTTATCGCCTGATTTTAGTGTTGATGTAATTGCAGTTACCGCGCTAATTCCAGATCCAAAAACTGTACAGTATTTAGAATCTTCTATTGATTTAAGTATGTTTTCTAGAATTTTAAAGTTGGGATTTCCTGATCTGGTGTAGTCGAAACTTTCTTTATTGCCATGCTTGAAAGTAGATGTAGAAAAAATAGGAGGCATAATGCATCCCGTGTCTTCTGCAAATGTTTCCCCATGGTGAATAGATAAGGTCTTAACACCTGGCTTTTTGATATTATTTGTCTTATTTCCCATTATTTTTAAAAATAAGAATTAAGTTAAATCTCTCATTTTTTAAACGAGAGATTTAATAATCCAAAGAAAAGTTGTATTAAACTTTTCTTGAATAATATTCAACAACTAATAGTTCGTTTATTTCAAGAGCAACCCACTCTCTATCGCATTTTCCAGTTATTTTTCCTGTTAATTTAGGTTTGTCTAAATCAAGATGTGGAGGAACATTTGCTAAACCAGGGAATTCTATATTACCTTCTACAAGTTTTTTGCTTGCTTTGTTTTCTTTAATTCCGATTACATCGCCTGATTTGCATTGATAACCAGCAATATCAAGAACTTTACCATTAACAGTTACATGGCCATGATTTACTAATTGTCTTGAGCCTGGAATAGTACCTCCAAAACCTAATCTAAAACAAACATTATCTAGTCTGTTTTCTAAAAGTCTTAGTAGGTTTGTTCCTGTAGATCCTTCTTGCGCTCTGGCTTTTTTTACATAACGTACTAGTTGTTTTTCAGAAACTCCATAATTAAACCTGAGTTTCTGCTTTTCTTCTAAACGAATTGCATATTCTGATCGCTTGCGACGGGCTTGGCCGTGCTGACCTGGAGGATTAGACTTCTTTGAAGCTTTCCTAGTGAGACCTGGTAGTTCTCCCAAGCGACGCGTAACCCTTAACCTGGGGCCGCGGTATCTTGACATAATTTTAAATTAAATAGAAATTTGCAATAAATTGGATAATTGATTAAATTCAATTAAACTAATTACTACTGGAAATAGTATTTTACATCATTAAAGTGTTCAAAACCATTAATAAATCAATTACTTCTATACTTCTTTTTATGATTTCTTTTTATCAAAAGTGGTTTTCACCTTTTTTCGGACCAAGATGCAGATTTATTCCAAGTTGCAGCTCTTATGGATATGAGGCAATTACTAGACATGGTCCTTGGAAGGGAGGGTGGTTAACTTTAAGAAGATTAAGCAGATGTCATCCTTTAACTCCCTGTGGATGTGACCCTGTTCCTGACTAAATGAATGAAAATATTTATTTTTGTTAGGCAGGGATGTTGCCTTTGTGATTCATTAAAAAACAAACTGGCAAAAATAAATCTTAATGAGTTATTCCCCAATCTAGAGGAGCTTAAAGAAATTGATATTGATAGGGTCGATTTATATAAAGATAAATATAAAAAATATGATTATGAAGTACCTGTTATTGCTGTTGAAAGAATTAGGTCCGAGGAGATTATAGAATTGCCTCGCATTTCTCCAAGATTAAAAGATGATCAATTAAAGAATTGGTTTCAAAAAAATATTAGTACCATCCTGGAGAAATAATTTTTTTATATGAGATCTATAAAATTACATAAACTTTTAGATTTGGTAGGAATTATTCCTTCATTAGATTTAATCGATCATGAAATAAATAATATTTCTTTTAACTCTAAAGAAGTACAAAAAGGAACTTTATTTTTAGGTATGCCTGGTTTAAATGTTGATGGAGGAAAATATTGTATTGAGGCAATTGAAAATGGTGCAGAGGCTGCCATTATTGGGTCTGCTGCAAAAGAGAAAATTGGATCTATTGATCGAGAAAGGATTTTGGTTATAGAGGATAATTTAGATTATATTTTTGGTCAAATAGTCGCTGAGTTTTGGAATAGGCCTTCAAGAAAACTTAAACTTATTGGTGTTACGGGTACAAATGGAAAAACGACAATTACTTTTTTATTGGAATATCTTTTAAAAAAATTAGGGAAAAAGACTGCATTATTTGGGACCTTGCTCAATAGATGGCCTGGCTTTTCAGAAGTGGCTCTTCATACAACTGATTTCGCCGATAAACTCCAAAAGAAATTAAATGCTGCTGTTGAGGCAGAATCTGAATTCGCGATATTAGAGGTAAGTTCTCATTCTATTGCTCAAAACAGGATATCAGGATGCGAATTTGAGGCGGCTATTTTTACTAATTTAACTCAAGATCATCTTGATTATCACTCAGATATGGAATCATATTTTCAAACAAAAAGAAAATTATTTTTCCCACCTTACTTAAATGAAAAAGATGGCATTTGTGTATTAAATCATGATGACCATTGGATATCTAAATTATCATCTGATCTTGAAAAAAGATCTTTATTAGTCTCTACAAAGATTACTGAAAGTGAATTTGAAAGTGATGATTTTTTTTTCGTAACAGATAAGAAATTTACTGAAATTGGTTCCACCTGTATTTTTCATACACCTAGGGAAAAAATTCAACTTTTTGTTCCACTTGTCGGTGAATTTAATTTAATGAATGCGATTCAAGCAATAACAATTTTGTATAAACTTAATTTTTCTTTAAAAGATCTATCAAAATTAATACAATCTTTCCCTGGTGCTCCTGGGAGAATGGAGAAAATACAAATTGATAATAATGACGTTTCAAGATCTCTTCCAACAGTAATTGTTGATTATGCCCACACTCCTGATGGATTAAAAAAAGTTTTGCAATCAATTAAAAAACTTTGTGAAGGGAAACTCATAACTGTTTTTGGCTGTGGCGGAGATCGTGATCGTAGTAAAAGGCCTTTAATGGGATCAATAGCTGAAGAGTTTTCTGATCAACTTTTTATAACTTCAGATAATCCAAGATCAGAAGAACCCCAAAAGATAGTAAATGATATTTTGATGGGCATAAAAAAAAGAGAAAAAATAACAATTGAAATTGATAGATTTAAAGCAATAAATGAATCTATTAAATTTGCTAAAAAAAAAGATATTGTTTTAATTGCAGGAAAAGGACATGAAGACTACCAAATTCTCAATGATAAAGTTATTAATTTTGATGATAGAAAAATAGCTTATAAATTATTAAAAGAAAAAAATAAATCTCAATAAAATTTCCTTATCAAATAAGAAAGATCTTTACGCAAATCACAAGAAAATTTTCTTAGAATCACTGGAGTTATTTTTAATAAAATGAAAGGCTTAGCCTTAGTTGTAGGCGCAGGTGGAATTGGAACACAACTAGCTAAAGATTTGAATGAAAGTGAAAAAGATTTAGATGTTGTTTTGTGTGGAAGAAAAAGTGAATTTAATCCTTTTTGGGCATTAGATATAGAGGATTCTCAATCCCTTTTGCAGTTGAAAAATAAAATATCAAATCATCCTTCAAAATTAAGGTTAGTTGTTAATGCTACAGGTAGACTTCATAGTAATTCTCTTCAACCAGAAAAAAGATTACAACATCTTGATATAAAAAATATGATGGAAAGTTTTTCAATAAATGCCTTTTCTCCTATTTTATTAGCTAAAGCGATTGAAGAATTTATACCAAAAGATTTTGATTTTAATTTTGCAAGTATAAGTGCAAGAGTGGGAAGCATTGGAGATAATCAAACCGGAGGTTGGTATTCATATAGAGCTGCAAAATCTGCCCAAAATCAGTTTTTTAAATCTTTAAGTATTGAGTGGGAAAGACGTTTCCCAAAGGCTACTATTACATTACTTCATCCAGGAACAGTAGATACAAATTTATCTAGACCTTTTCATAAATTTGTTCCAGAGCATAAATTATTTAGTAAAGAAAAATCTTCCCAATTTTTGATCAATATTATTAAAAATCAAACTCCAGCATCTTCTGGAAAATTTATTGCATGGGACAGCTCGGATATACCTTGGTAAACTAAATTTTTTCTTTATATCAATAGATATTTAAGTCAATATTTTTTTTACTTCTTTAGCAAGCAAATCAATCTCAGCTTCTGTAGTCATTTGATGTACACATGCTCTAAACCATTTTGGATCTTCTAAAACTCTAATCCAAATTTTTTTTTCTCCAAGTTTCTTTACAAATTCATATTTATTTTCAAGATTTTCGATATTAAAACTAACTATCCCATTTAAGTATTTTTTGTCTAAAATTAATTCAATTTCTTTTAATTGATTTAATTCATCCCAAAGTTTTTCACTTAACCTTTTAATATGTTCGCTTTTTTCTTTTTCAGGGTATTCTTCATCCAAAAGATTTAAAGAAGTGCGCAGCCCTGCAAGTAAAGGAATACAAGAGGTGGCCACTTCAAACTTTCGTGCATCATCATGAAAAAGATTATCTGAAGGCTCATAAATTCCTTGTTCTTTTTTTAATGACTTCCAACCAATTATTGTTGGATCTGTTTCATGAATAAATCTATCTGAGACATAAATGGCTCCAAGTCCTTCTGGACCACATGCCCATTTGTGAGAAGTTATTGAATATAAATCAGAATAAAAAACTTCTTCTTCGATTTTTATGTGCCCAAAGGTTTGAGCACCATCAACAAGTAGATAAGAGTTTTCTCGATTATTTTTTAATTCGATAGAAATTTGTTTTAAAGGAATTTTATATCCAAAGTTCCATAAAATATGTGAAATAATTAGGATCTTAGTCTGACTATTTAGATTTTTTAAAATCTCTAGAATTATATTTTCGTCATTTAGATTTTTAATTTTTTGGATTGGTAAAATTTTGAATATTAATTTATTTCTTCTGCAAAATTCTCGACTTGCAGCTACTACTCCAGGATGTTCACAGTCACTTATTAACAACTCCTCTCCCTCTTCTACTTTTATTCCCCAAAAGGGCAAAATCATACCGGAAGAGATATTCTCGGTTAAAGCTACATTCTTTGAATTGACACCTAATTTTTGTGCAATGATTCTTTTTGTGGTCAATATTTCTTTGTAAATAAAAGGCCACATATCATTGGTAAATGGTCCTAAATCTTGGATAATTTCCCAAGTTTTAACCATTGCTTCTAGAGAAGATTTTGGTAATGGTCCTTGACCACCATAGTTGAAATAATACTTATTTTTTAATGCTGGTATTTGATCTCTTAGATTATTTTTCATAGGAATTTAAATTATATTTTTAAACTCTTGAATTTTTTAAATATTGCCTACTAAAGTTACTGTTCTAAATTCAATATCCTCAATTACTTTCCAAGGTTCAGTGCTCCTTTCTACAAATTCTAAATTTTTAAAACCAAGTTCTTTAAAATTACTTATAAACTCTGGCTCATACCATGCTCCACTAATACATCCTGTCCATAGATCATGATCATTTTGCAATCTTAAAGGAACTTTTTTGTTAGAAACAATATCGCTAATTGCAATTCTCCCATTTTCGTTTAAAACTCTTTTTATATTTCTTAGAAGGTTATTTCTAGATTTTGGACTTACCAAGTTTAAAACGCAATTACTTAAGATAATATCAACTGATTTGTCGGCGATTAATGGATTTAAATCTTTATCTAATTTATCAAGTTTTTCAATTGATCCTTCAAGAAATTCTGTATTGTTGAAACCTATATTTTTTGTAACTTCTTTAGAGGCTGATCTAGATAAAGAAAGCATGTCATGATTCTGATCAACTCCAATAACTTTCCCTTCTTCCCCAACAATTTGGGCACAAATGAAAGCATTTTTGCCGCTACCACTTCCAAGATCCAAGACAATATCATTTTTTTGAACATATTTTGTTGGATCACCACATCCATAGTCTCTTTCAATAACTTCTTGAGGAATTGCTTCAAGTAAAATGGGATTAAACCCAACTGGTGTACAAAGGCAACTCTCTTTTTTTAGTGCAGCTGAACCATATCTTTCTTGAATCGCATCTTTATGATCGAATTGATTAGGTGCTTTATTTGATGTGTTTGGATTACAGCAACTTTCAGACATATTTTTTAAAGGACTCTCGATAAATATAGCCAAAAAAAAAGCCCCTGAAAAAGGGGCATATTATTTATAAATTAAATTATTTAGTGTAATTTACACCTCTGTAATTTAATTCTGCTTTTTCATTACTTGAAGAAGCGTCATCCATTCTGTTGGTGTATACGTTTCTTCTGTAGGTAAGTTCAACAAGTTGCTTTTTAGCAGCTTCTTTGTTTTGAACGTAGTTTTTACCTCTGTAAGTTAAAGTAGTCATGTTTCGATGTGACAACACGGCCATCCCCCGTTCCATGGTATGACTCGAACTGCGCCCTCAAGAGAGGGTGAACGAAAAAGTAGCTATTGCTACAAAATTATTATAAGCGTATTTTTAACTGCATGTCTAGCTTTTACAAATAGAAACGAAGATTTAATGTTTTTTTAATTATTATCTTAGGTAAATTTTTTTATAAAAAGTCTCTAAAAAGGATTATGTTTATATTTGGTTTAATCTTCATGTAACTATTTTTTTATGACAGGTTTTTTATATTTCTTGGGAAATACTTTAAGGTGGCCGGTCCTAAAGCCAAAAGAATTTTTTTCCCTACATGCGTATTTTTCAATTATTTATTTGATAACTTTTACTTTGAGTAAATATGATGTAAGCCAATCAAATTTAGTTTTTACTCTAGGAATTCTTGCACCTCTTTTAATCGCTATTGGGCAAGGACTTCCAATTGATTGCCTTGATATGGAATCTTCTTTGTTGAAGGAATTAAAAACTAAATAATATTTTTTCAGTTAAAAATTTTTATAAAACCTGGACAACTTCGCTTATTTCAGGAATCATTTCTTTTAACTTTCTTTCAATACCCATTTTTAGAGTCATAGTACTACTTGGGCAACTACCACATGCACCTTGGAGTCTGACTTTGACAATTGGACCATCTATTTCTGCAATTTCTACATTACCTCCATCAGATATTAAAAAAGGTCTGAGCTCGTCAAGGACTTTTTCTACATTTTCATTTGTCAACGAGAGTGTTTCAGTACTCATAATTTTGGATTAACTTTATAATAAGCCTAGAAAGAAATCTGATTAATTGCAAAAAAGATAATTTTCTGTTGTGACTTCATCTAAAAATCCCACTAATGACAATAGCTACTTTGATGCAGTCTTAGTAGGAGCAGGGATAATGAGTAGTACTTTAGCCCTCCTAATTTCAGAAGTTTTACCAGATATAAAATTTCTTATTATAGAAAAATTAAAAGCTCCAGGAAGTGAAAGTACTGGCGCTTTTAATAATGCAGGTACAGGACATGCGGCTAATTGCGAATTAAACTATACCCCTTTAGATGAAAAAGGAAATCTAAAAATAGATAAAGCGCTCTCAATAAATCGTTCTTTTGAAAGATCCATGTCTTTATGGGCCTCATTGTATGAATCAGGGAAAATTGATATTAAGAAGTTTCTAAAATTTATTCCTCATATTAGCTTTGTGTCTGGTCAGGATAATATTTCTTTTTTAAAAAAAAGATTTCAGAAAATGACCGATAATCCTGAATTTATCGATATGGAATTTTCTACATCTTTTGATGAAATTTCATCATGGGCTCCTCTAATAACAAAAGATAGAAATCCATCTACTCAAATTGCTGCTACCAGAATAGGTAGAGGAACTGATATTAATTTTGAGGCTTTAACTAAAGAGTATTTGTCATTAGTTTCCTTAAACAAAAATGTTGAAATTAGATACAAAACAGAATTAGTAGATTTAAAGAAAATTGATAAAAAACAATGGGAACTAGAAATCAGTTCTGAAGGTAGAAAAACTTCAATTAGAACTGGCTACGTTTTTCTTGGTGCTGGTGGAAAAACAATTAATTATTTACAAAAATCAAAAATTCCAGAAGCAAAAAGTTATGGTGGATTTCCTGTTAGTGGGAAATGGCTTATTTGCGAGAAAAAAGATCTAACAGAAAAACATAACTCAAAAGTTTATGGTAAAGCTGATATTGGATCGCCACCAATGTCTGTGCCTCATTTAGATACAAGATGGATTGATAATAAAAAACTTCTTTTATATGGCCCTTTTGCTGGATTTACAACAAAATTTCTTAAGCAAAGTTCATACTTTGACTTATTTAGTTCAATAAAAAAGAATAATATTTTTTCTATGTTAGACGTTGGTTTCAAGAACAATGATTTAATTAATTACCTAATATCACAATCTTTAAAGAACCATAACTCAAGAGTTGATAATTTAAAGAATATGATGCCATCAGCTAATCCCTCTGATTGGTATTTAAAAAATGCTGGGCAAAGAGTTCAAATAATTAAAAAAACTGAAGGTGGTGGTTCTTTGAAATTTGGAACGGAGATTGTGAATTCATCTGATGGATCACTATCTGCTTTGTTAGGAGCATCACCCGGAGCAAGTACTGCGGTTTCAATTATGGTTGAGGTTCTAGAAAAATCTGTTTTATTACTAAACGACAAGCATAATCTTCAGAAAAAAATAAATGACTTAATTTATCCCGAACTATCGGACTCTGAAAATAAAAGTATCTACATAAAAGACATCAAAAAAAGAAATAATTCCATTTTTGGTTTCCATCCATAATTCTTATTAGCTAGTATTAATCAAGAGGCAATAAGAGGAGAATTTTTATTTCTATATGACTGATATATTGGTTTCAAAAATTAGAAATTTCTGCATAATCGCTCATATTGACCATGGTAAATCTACCCTTGCAGATAGGTTGCTCCAAGATACTGGTACTGTGCAGCAAAGGGATATGCAAGAACAATTTTTGGACAGTATGGATCTTGAAAGAGAGAGAGGAATTACTATCAAGTTACAGGCCGCTAGGATGAAATATAAAGCTGACGATTCTCAAGAATATGTTTTGAACTTAATAGATACTCCAGGGCATGTTGATTTCTCTTATGAGGTCAGTAGATCTCTGCAAGCTTGTGAAGGCGCTTTACTAGTTGTTGATGCAAGTCAAGGAGTAGAAGCTCAAACATTAGCTAATGTTTATCTTGCCTTAGAAAATAATCTTGAAATAATTCCTGTTTTAAATAAAGTTGATTTACCAGGTGCTGATGCTGAAAAAATAAAACAAGAAATAGAGGAAATTATTGGACTTGATACATCTAATGCAATAAATTGTTCAGCAAAAACTGGAGTTGGTATTAAAGATATTTTGGAAGCAATCGTAAGAAGAGTACCTGCTCCTCAGGATGAAATAAAACTACCTACAAAGGCACTTATTTTTGATTCTTATTATGATCCCTACCGAGGAGTTATTGTTTATTTCAGGGTGATATCTGGGTCTCTTAATAAGAGAGAAAAGATATTATTAATGGCGAGTAAAAAAAATTATGAACTGGATGAGATAGGAATAATGGCACCTGATCAGCAGCAAGTTGATGAATTACATGCAGGCGAAGTTGGTTATTTAGCTGCTTCTATAAAATCAGTTGCTGATGCGAGA
Source organism: Prochlorococcus marinus str. MIT 9312 (assembly GCF_000012645.1). Taxonomy (NCBI): domain Bacteria; kingdom Bacillati; phylum Cyanobacteriota; class Cyanophyceae; order Synechococcales; family Prochlorococcaceae; genus Prochlorococcus; species Prochlorococcus marinus. The sequence continues at coordinate 394,940 of NC_007577.1, forward strand.
GTGGGAGATACTATTACTCTTTTAAATTCACCTGCAAATGATCCTTTGCCTGGTTATAAGACAGCAAATCCCATGGTTTTTTGTGGCTTATTCCCGACTGATGCTGATCAATTCCCAGATTTAAGAGTATCTCTTGAAAAATTACAATTATCTGATGCAGCTTTAAAATATGAGCCCGAAACTAGTAGCGCAATGGGCTTCGGATTTAGGTGCGGATTCCTAGGACTTCTTCATATGGAGATTGTTCAAGAAAGATTAGAAAGAGAATATGACTTGGATCTAATCGTAACGGCACCATCAGTTATTTATAAGGTTAATTTAAATCAGCAGGAACATATCTTTATTGATAATCCTTCTACAATTCCGGATCCACAACTGAGAGAATCAATAGAAGAGCCTTATGTGAAAATGGAAATTTATGCTCCCAATGAATTTAATGGAACATTAATGGGTTTATGTCAGGAAAGAAGGGGAGTATTTATAGATATGAAATACATAACAACAGATCGAGTTACCTTGATTTATGAAATTCCATTAGCAGAAGTAGTTACAGATTTCTTTGATCAAATGAAAAGTAGAACCCAAGGTTATGCATCAATGGAATATCATTTGATTGGCTATAGAAAGAATGACCTTGTTAGATTAGATGTCCTAATAAATTCAGAAAGAGCAGATCCATTAACTTCTATTGTTCATAAAGATAAGGCTTATGGAATTGGCAGAAGTTTAGTTGAGAAATTAAAAGAACTTATTCCAAAACAACAATTTAAAATACCCATTCAAGCATCAATCGGTAGCAGGATTATTGCAAGTGAAAGTATTAGTGCTTTGCGAAAAGATGTTTTATCTAAATGTTATGGAGGAGATATTTCTAGGAAAAAGAAACTTTTAAAGAAACAAGCCAAAGGTAAAAAAAGGATGAAGGCAATGGGTAAAGTTGAAGTCCCTCAAGAAGCTTTTATGGCAGTATTGAAATTAAACCAGTAGTTTTTTTTAATTTTAAATTAACTGCTATTTTTTTTTAAAAGAATTGGGTATATTTCAGTCATATCTGTAAAAAAAGATTTTGGATATTAACTCATTTAATCGTGTGGGCACAAATATCAGAAAAGCTGGATTTCTAATTGTACTTTTTTATCTGCTTGTTGTTTTAATAATGAAATTTTTAGAGGCCAATAATTTTTTTGGTTATTCATTTTCAATGTTAAGCAATGATATCTTTGCCCCTCCTTCGCTTAATCATTTTTGTGGGACAGATAGATTAGGAAGAGATGTTTGCTTAAGAACTTTGCAAGGATCATCCTTAGCGATAGAAGTTGTATTCTTAGCTATTCTTTTTTCATTAAGTTTGGGTTTGCCATTGGGATTATTAAGTGGATATTTTGGTGGTTTTTTTGATAAATGCTTATCACTAATAATGGATACTATTTTTTCAATACCTGTAATTTTGCTTTCAGTTGTTGTGGCTTTTGTATTGGGTAAGGGTATCCTTAACGCAGCTTTGGCATTGTGTATTGTTTACTCTCCTCAATATTTTAGATTAATCAGAAATCAGACAATATTGGTTAAATCCGAAACTTATGTGGAGGCAGCTCAAGTTTCAGGAGCTGATGTTAAAACAATTATTTTTAAATATATTCTTCCAAATGTAATAACACCTTTGCCTATCCTGCTTACCCTAAATGCTGCGGATGCTGTTTTGGTATTGGGAAGTTTAGGATTTTTAGGCCTTGGTGTTCCTGCAGATGTTCCTGAATGGGGCAGTGATTTAAATCTTGCTCTTGCAGCTTTACCTACAGGTATATGGTGGACGGCTTTGTTCCCAGGTTTGGCAATGTTTTTTTTAGTTTTAGGCCTTTCTTTTATAGGGGAGGATCTTGAAGAGATTTTTGATAGTCAAAATTCCGAATAAATTTAGTTTTCTTTAATAGGATCAAAATTTCCTTGATCATTCAACGTTGGATATTCTTTAGCTGATTTTTTATAAATAGTAGCTAATTCTGGGTAACACCACTCAAACAAGGTCTTTCGATATTCATCCATATTTAAACCTTCGCCATTTGTTGGCAATTTCCCTTTATTTTTTCTCTGACGAATAGCTTCAAATAATAATATGGAGGCAGCAACTGATACATTCAAGGATTGAACCATACCTCTCATAGGTATGAAAATTGATTGATCAACCATAGATATAATTTCTTTACTTAATCCCCATTTTTCTGCTCCTAAAACAAAACATGTATTTTGAGAATAATCAAAATTTCTATAATCGACGGATTCACTATTGAGAGTTGTTCCATATAATTTAAAACCCTTATTCTTTAAATCAGATATTGCAGTAATAGTGTTTTCATGATTATTTAATTTGACCCATTTCTGACTGCCTTGCGCAGTACTATTAAAAGTCTTAACGGCATTCGTTTTGCTAATAAAATTTGCTTCGAAAACTCCAGCTGCATCACAGGTTCTTAATATAGCTGATAGATTATGCGGCTTATTGACATCCTCAACTAAAACAGTCAAGTTTTGCATTCTGCAATCTAAAACACTTTTGATTCGCTCAAATCTTCTTGGCAAAATTGACATTTATAATTTTTTCGCACTTTTTAAATTATATTCAAAAAATATTGATTACCTATAAAATCTCTTGGTTTATAATATTTGAGTAGTTTGAATTAACTAAATGGCATACATAGAATGGGACTATACAGTTATCACTAGCATGGTAGAAAAACAAGGATGGAATTTACCTGAACGAGAATCTGAAGAATGGAATAAATTTAACGATGAATTAGGAGAAAAAATGAGAGGAGTTGGAATCGTTTTTGAAAAATATTGTAAATTTATTCCTGATGTAGGAGAAGGAGTTCATCTTTTAGATGAATAATCAAAGAAAGTTTTAAACCATTGATGTATCCCTTAATCAATGGCTTATTAATAAATAAGATAATACAATTTCATTAAATTAGAACTGGTAATTATTAAGGCTTTATAAAGCTTGTACTTTTAAAAGTTTCTTCGCAGTAGATAATTTTTTTTAATCCCACAGAAAAGTTATTTAAACTCTATATTTGTATAAAAATATGAAAAATAAATTAACCTTTTTATTCGATGGTGGATGTCCACTTTGTTTGAGAGAAACGAATTTTTTAAAAAAAAGAGATATCTTAAATCAAATTTCATTTATAGATATTAATAGTAAAGATTATGACCAAAGCCTATTTAATGACATCTCATATTCAGAAGCCATGTCAAACCTGCATGGGATTATGGAAAATGGTGCAATTATTAGGGGACTAGACGTACTTGCATATTCTTATGAATTAGTTGGTTTAGGCTGGGTTTATTATCCTTTGAAGATTAAATTCTTATCTCCCATGTTAAGGCTGGTTTACAGATATTGGGCAAAATATAGACTTCAAATTACGGGTCGATCCGATATTGAAAAAATTTGTACCTCTCAATGTGAACAATAAATATGGACAATATCGACATAGACAGAATAATAGAAATGTGTTGGGAAGATAGAACACCCTTTGAAGCTATTGAGTATCAATTTGGTTTAAAAGAGGAAGATGCGATAAAAATTATGCGACAAAATCTTAAACCTAAATCCTTTAAAGTTTGGAGAAAGAGAGTTTCGGGAAGAAATACAAAACATATGTTGCTTAAAGATTCAACTAGATTTAAATCTACTCATAAAAGAAAATTATAAATTTTGAAAAATCTTTCTACTAAAACTTGTCCTGTTTGCAATAGGCCGTTCGAGTGGCGTAAAAAATGGAAAAACTGTTGGGATGATGTTATTTACTGTTCAAAAAGATGTAGTAAGAGGAAGTCATAAAGATGAAACAAGTATCAATTATTTTCCCGAATCAACTTTTTAGAGAAAGCCCAATCTTAAAAATAAGTTGTGATATTTTAATTTTGGAAGACTCATTATTTTTTGGAAATGATAAATTTCATAAATTAATTAACCATAAAAACAAGTTAGTTTTTCATAGAGCATCTATGCTCGCTTATAAAAAATATTTAGAAATATCTGGCTTTAAAGTTTTATATATCGAAAACAAGAATAATATTTCTACAGTTGACTATTTATCAGAATTTATTAAAGATAAATATCAGAAAATAAATCTCATAGAACCGCATGATTTTTTAATAATGAAGAGGATAAATCATTTTGTTGAAAGTAATAATTTAGCTTTAAATGTTTTGCCTTCTCCTATGTTTATGAGCAGTGAAGATTTAAAAGAGTTATTTGCATTAAATACAAAAAAACCTCTTATGAGGAGATTTTATGAGAATCAAAGGAAAAGCCAAAAGATATTAGTTAATCCGGATGATACACCTGAAGGTGGCAAATGGAGTTTCGATGAAATGAATAGAAAAAAATTACCAAAAAAAATAACCATACCTGATATACCCAAGTTACTAAAAAATAACTTTGTAGTTTATGCCGAAGAGTCATTAGCTAATTTTGATATTGAGTTTATTGGAGAAAGCAATAACTTTTTATATCCGACTAATTTTGATGAGGCAGATGAATGGTTAAATGATTTTTTTAAACATAGATTTTTTTTATTTGGAGATTACGAAGATGCTATTTCTAAAGAAAATTCTTTTTTATGGCATAGTTTACTTTCTCCTCTTTTAAATAGTGGTTTATTGACTCCAGATGAAGTTGTAAATAAAGCATTACTTTTTGCCAAAATTAATAATGTTTCCATTAACTCTTTAGAGGGTTTTATTCGTCAAATTATTGGATGGAGAGAATTTATTTGCCTTGTTTATAAGAAGTATGGAACAAAGATGAGAAATAGTAATTTTTGGAATTTTGAAAATAAACCAATTCCAGAATCTTTTTATAAGGGAAATACAGGAATTGAACCAGTAGACGTTGTTATAAAAAATATTATTAAATTTGGTTATTGTCATCATATTGAGAGGCTAATGATTATTGGTAACTTTATGCTTCTATGTAGAATTCACCCTAATCAAGTTTATAAATGGTTTATGGGAATGTTTATTGATTCTTATGATTGGGTGATGGTTCCTAATGTTTATGGAATGAGTCAGTTTAGTGACGGAGGTATTTTCTCAACTAAACCATATATATCAAGCTCTAATTATGTAAAAAAAATGTCAAATTTTAAAAGTGGACCTTGGTGTTCAATATGGGATAGCTTATTTTGGAAATTTATTAAAGATAATGAAAGTTTTTTTAGAAAGCAATATCGACTGTCTATGTTAACGAGAAATCTTGACAAAATGTCAGATGAAAAATTAAATAATCACTTAAGAACAGCTGATAAATTCTTAAGAGATATTCAATAAATTAAGAGTAATATCCTAAAGTTACTTTTGAAAAATTAAAAAAATATTATATTATTACGAAATATTACAGGCCGATGTTAAATTAAAAAAAAATTAGGCTAAACATGAATATTGGGATTCTTTTTTTGAAAAGTAATTTGACTGGAATTATCACTTTTTCTGAATTAGATTGGATAACTAACCATCAATCTAATTTCACAAGGTTGGAGGAATCTATAGCAATTAAATTAGGAAGAATGCTTGATGCAGGATCTATCAATATAGGTTGCCGTTTGAATTCCTAATTAAGTTTTTATTTTATTAATGAAGTATCAAGAAGAGAAAAAATTATTTTTTCGGGAAAGAATTCATTCTTTAAATATCTTTCTTTTTTTAGGATTTAATCTGACACTGATTTCTATCTTAGGTTTTATTTGGTTCAATTCATCAATTGAGAAAGTAGTCTAAATTTTTAAATCTTTTGTATATTAAAGTTATATTTAAAAATAAATTATATTTTGAGCATAGGATATTTACAAAGGAAAGCAGCATGGGAAATTTTATTAAAAGTTAGTCATGGTGATTTTTCTGATCATGCCCTTGAGAAGGTTTTAAGAAATTATCAATTTAATCCTTTAGATATAGCCTTCATCACAGAATTATCTTTTGGATGCATAAGGTATAGAAAATTTCTTGATCTTTGGACGGATCATACATCAAAAATTACTCATAAAAAGCAGCCTCCAAAGTTAAGATGGCTTCTACATATAGGTTTATATCAACTATTGAAAATGGATAAAATTCCATTTCCTGCGGCTATTTCTACCACTGTAGAAGTAGCTAAAAAAACAGATTTAAATGGGTTAGCGGGAACTGTAAATGCGATATTGAGAAATGCATCAAGAAAATTAGAACAAAAAATTTTACCGGAATTATCTTCTGATAGAAAAGAAAGAATTTCATATCTTGAATCATTTCCATTATGGCTTTTGAAGGATCTTTATAAATGGGTCGGCAATAGCGAGGGTGAAAATATCATTAAGGCATTTAATAAAAAACCATCAATTGATTTGAGAATTAACCAACTAAAAACTAATTTAGATAACTTTTTGAAAGTACTTCATGAAAATAATATTGATGCTGAAATTATTAAAGATTTACATAATGGAATTACTTTAAAATCTAATCCAAGATCTATAAAAAATTTACCAGGATATAGTGATGGACTTTGGACAATTCAAGATAGATCTTCTCAGTGGATAGCACCGCTCTTAAATCCAAAAGAAGGTGAAAAGATTTTAGATGCTTGTGCAGCTCCAGGAAGTAAGTCTACCCACCTAGCAGAATTAACAAATGATAGTGCAGAAATCATTGCCGTAGATAGATCAGCAAAAAGATTGAAAATACTGCAATCAAATTTAGAAAGGTTAAATTTGAAATCTGTTAATACTCTTAAGGCTGATGCTACGAGTTTGATTGAATTAAATCCTAAGTTTATATCTTATTTTGATAAGATTTTATTAGATGCTCCATGCTCAGGCATTGGAACTCTTTCCAGGAATCCAGATTCTAGATGGTCTTTAAGTAAAGAAAAAATAAAATCTTTAACTTTATTACAGGAAAAACTTTTGGAGAGTATTTTTCCTCTTTTGAAAAAAGAGGGCACTTTAGTTTATTCAACTTGTACTATTTGTCCCGATGAAAATAATCTATTAATTGAACGATTTATTGAAAAAAACAAAACTTTAAAATTGGTTGGCCAAAAGCAAATTTTACCTAGCTTGGATTATCCTGGTGATGGATTTTATTCTGCAATAATTTCTTATAAATCTTAAAAATATAATTTATTTTTTAATTGGAATTTTATAAATTTCAGATATGAACTTCTTCCATAAATAAGCCGCATTCCCACTAGATAATTCAGATTCCTTGTTATCGTCGTAACCTATCCAGATCCCTGTTGTAAGGTTATTAATGGAACCAATAAACCAGAGATCTTTATTTCCATCAGATGTTCCTGTTTTGCCATAAATTTTCTTTCCTTTTATAGAGGCTGCTTTTGAAGTCCCTTCTTTTACAGATTTTTCAAGAAGTTTATTTATTTTCTTGTTTATTTTTAAATCTAATATTTTCGTGGAAATAGATTTGTTTTCCCAAATAGGTTGTTTTTTAAATGATTCTATTTTTTCTATGATTTCAGGGCTTTGAATCTTCCCATTATTGTTAATTGCAGAATATGCATTTGTGATGTTTAAAAGATTATCTCCGTAGGAGCCAATAGCTAACGATGGGAATTCCTCAAACTCTTGCTCGTAACCTAGTCCAAATGAATTTGCTAAATTAATAATATTTTTTAAGCCGATTTTTTTTGTTATTGATATTGGAACGATATTTGATGAACTTTTAAATGATTCAATCAAAGATATTGAACCTCTATAGTCTTCTGAAAAATTTTTTGGGCAATAACTTTCCCAGCATATTGGTAAGTCTTCAAATTTATCGCTTAATTTTATTCCTTCTATTAATGCAGCAGCATAAGGGATTATTTTAAATGTAGAACCTAAAGGTCTTACAGATGAAATCACTCTATTGTATTCATTAATTGATGGATTTTTGCTGGTTATCATTGTCCTGATTAGTCCTGTGTTTGATTCGATAGATAACAGAGCAAATTCAAGTTCTTTAGGCCCTGCATATCTTGATATTTTTTGACCTTTTTCTTGCCAATCTTTGTTGATAGAAGATTTAATTCTTAAAAACTCATAATCATTTTTACTTCCAATTTTTTTATCTGTTTCCTCAAGAATAAAATTTATTAATAATTTATCATCTAAAAAATTATCAGCTGTTTGATAATTTAATTTGATTTTTTCTTTAATAGCCTTATTCTTATTTGCAAGAGAAATATATCCATCAACATACATTGATTCAAGAACTTTATTTCTATTTTTAATAGCTAGTTCTAAATTTTGATAAGGTGAATAAATTGATGGAGCTGGAGCTAATCCTGTAATTAATGCGATCTCTGATAATGTCAATTCTTCTATGAATTTTCCAAAATAAACTTTGGCAGCCTCGTCTACCCCGTATGCTCCTGATCCTAGATAAATATTATTTAAATATAATTTTAAAATTTGATTTTTGTTATATCTAAATTCAAGTATGAGTGATATAAATATTTCTTTGAGTTTTCTTTGAAAACTTAAATCATTATTTAGAAAAAGTAATCTAGCAACTTGTTGTGTAATCGTACTTCCTCCCTCTTTAACATAACCACTTCTAATATTTTGAATAAGGGCACGTGAAATACTTTTTAAATCTATTCCATTATGGATATAAAATCTTTTATCCTCAGAAGATATAAAAGAATGTTTGAGGAAAATTGGAATTTTATGATAACTATTATCTATTTCAAATTTGCGGCTTAATTTGCTTAGTATCTTATTATCAGAAGATGATATTACATAAGAATATTTGGTTACGTTAGATCTTTGATTTTTAGAGTTGTCAAATTTTAACGTACTAGATATTAGACTAAAAAAATAAAAAGATATTCCAGAAAAAATTAATATTGGAATTATTAAAACAAAAGATTTGAATTTAATCTTTTGCACCTTAAGCAACTAAAAAACTATGTCCTATCGCTAAAGCTGTAACTAACATTCCAGTTATAAGGAACGGTTGGGCACTTGCTTGATATTTGACATCAAACTTTAGAGGATCTCTTAGTAACCACATATCTTGGAATGTAATTTGTGGAATTACCAATAAAACCAAAATTACAGAGGCTAAATGTTGACCAATAATGACTAATACAACCACCATTGCTAATTGAAAAATGTCAATTAGTCCTGCACTTATCCTACTTGCATTTTTAATTCCAAATACTACTGGTAGAGAATTTAAGCCTAGCTTTGAGTCTCCTTCAACACTTTTGAAATCATTAATCACAGCAATTCCAAGTCCTGAGAGACTATATGCAAGTGTTAGTAACGCCGTTACGATAGTTAATTTACCAAACAAGGCTTGTCCTGCCCACCAAGGTAAAGCTATATAAGATGCTCCTAATGCATAATTTCCAAGCCAACCATTCTGTTTTAATTTGAGTGGTGGAGCAGAATATATATAACTAACAAAGGAACCTCCTAATGCCAAAAGTAAGACGGAGGGGAAGCTGTGCTTAGCATATAAATCTAATAGAAAAGCAACTATTAAACCCGCTATAAGTAATACCCAGATTTGTATTTTTACATCTTTAATTGAAATTTTCCCAGAAGGAATTGGTCTATTTGGTTCATTAATTGCATCAATTTCTTTATCAAAAAAATCATTTATGGTTTGGGTATAACCAGCCAGAAGTGGTCCACTCATCAACATACATGCTAATGAAGCTAGAACATTACTAAATGTCCATTCAAAATTCCCACTTGCAGCTGCTCCACAAATAACTCCCCATATCAAAGGGATCCATGTGATTGGCTTCATTAACTGTATACGGAGTTTCCATATACTTGATGTTTCAGAGGCACCCTTAATTCCTAATAGTTGTTTTGGATCATTCACTATACTCTTTAACCTTTCTCAATTTCTTCTGGGAAAAACCAATTTTGCTCACCATTCTGAAATTTTGCGGTGATTCCAATACTTCTGCCGTCTGTCATTTTATAGCCTGTTATTACGGCTTTAGGATTCGAGGATATTTGATCGATTAATTTAGCTGGTAGTCTATCTTTTACTTTGTTAATGTTAATTTTGATTTTACTACCGATTTTGGGTAATAATTTTGTTTCAGCCATAAGAGGTAAAATGGAAGCTATTATGCAAGATTAACAGCATTTGGACAATTTTTACTAAAATGGTAGCTCTTCGTTTAATTCCTTGTTTAGATGTCGCTCATGGCAGAGTGGTTAAAGGTGTAAATTTTGTTAACTTGAGAGACTCAGGCGATCCTGTTGAATTGGCTTGTAGGTATTCTGATGAGGGCGCAGATGAATTAGTATTCTTAGATATTAGAGCTAGTGTAGAAAATAGAAATACATTAGTTGACCTTGTCTCTAGGACCGCAAAATCAGTAAAAATCCCATTTACAGTAGGTGGAGGAATAGATTCTGTTTCTTCAATTAATGATCTTTTAAGAGCTGGAGCGGACAAAGTGAGTTTGAATTCTTCTGCTGTTAGAAATCCAGATTTAATTTCTAAAAGTTCTAGAGAATTTGGTAATCAATGTATCGTGATAGCAATTGATGCTAAAAGAAAAGTGAATAAAACTGATGAATGGGAGGTATATGTAAAAGGGGGTAGAGAAAATACTGGAATAGATGTATTAAGTTGGGCAAAGAAAGTTGAGGAGTTAGGCGCAGGGGAAATTTTGCTTACTTCAATGGATGGTGATGGCACGCAGAATGGATATGATTTACATCTGACTGAATCTGTTGCCAATATTGTTAATATTCCAGTGATTGCTTCTGGAGGAGCAGGTTGTTTAGAAGATATCTATGATGTTTTCAATGAAGGCAGGGCATCTGCCGCACTTTTAGCATCATTACTTCATGATAAGAAACTTTCTTTAAGAGAAATAAAGACTTTCCTCCTCGAAAGAAAACTTCCAATTAGACCATATGAATAAAAAATTTAATACCAAAAAGAAATAAGTTAAAAATTTAAAAATGAAATTCACAAAAACTATCGAAGTCAAAAATATATTTAATAAAATTTCTTATAAATATGACTTTTTAAATAATCTATTAAGTTTTGGGCTGCACAGATTATGGAAAAGGAAATTAGTTGATTTATTGGAACCTTTAAATGGTGAAGATTGGGCAGATTTATGCTGTGGAACTGGAGATTTAGCATTCTTAATTTCTGAGAGAGTTAGTCCAAGGGGTTCAATTACTGGGATTGACAGTGCAGAGGATATCTTAAATATTGCAAAAAAAAAATCAGAGCTAAAAAAAAATAAATTTATTAAGTGGGAAATTAAAGATGTATTAGAAATTAATGATTATTCAAAAAATTTTGATGGAATTTGCATGTCATATGGACTTAGAAACTTGAATAATGTTGAAGGAGGAATAAAAAAAGTTTTTGATCTTTTGAAGGATAAGGGAAGGGCAGGATTTTTGGATTTTAATCACTCAACAAGAAATTCTTTATCCAATATTTTTCAGAAAATTTATTTGAGATTAATTGTAGTAACCATTTCGCGGCTTTTTAATTTAGGTCCTGAGTACGCATATATTGAAAAAAGTATTAGTAATTTTCCAAAGAAAAATGTGCTTATAAATATTGCTAAGGAAGTTGGATTTAAAAAAGCTGAATATAGGACTATTTTGGGGGGGCAAATGGGGATACTAATTTTAACTAAATAAAGAATTTAGTTTTTAATTATTTTTTCTCCAACAAAAAGAACACTTTCCCCATCTTTTGATTTCGCCCTCAGGAGTAGGGGAATTACAAAGAGTACAAATGCACATATTATTTTGATTGATTCTGCTTGGATGCTTTGCCCAAACTATCTTTGCATTAGTAGCTTTGATATTTTTATTTTTAATTTCATAATTTTGTATTATTTTTATTTCATTCAAAGTTATTCCAATTTTCTCAATTCTCTCTTTTAATTTATGCTTGTTATAGATTAAAGCTTGGCGCCACTGTGGATGATTTACTGCAATAGTAAGTATTTTTTTTTCAATATTTAATGGTTTACATTCTTGAAATAGTTCTAAGCCGATTAAGTTCTTCCAGTTTGCGTTGATTTTAGTGAGTTTATCTAAGTCTCCGCAGGATTTTTTGAAATTATCAAGACAATTTTTTAATGGATGTGGATTCCTTCTATTCACTATTGGCAAATACTTTTTGTCCAATTTGTAATATTTACTTATTAAGACTAAAGTTAATCTAATCTTTAAAAAGATGCTCGTTGTTTTAATAAAGAATTTGTGAAATTTATTGGACCTGCAGCTAAGACAGTTTTTTATTTAAAAAAAATTCAGGGTCAATATCCAACTTGGACACTTCATTACAAAATAAAATGTAAAAGTACCGAAAATGAGCTAACAAACTTGCTTGAATATTCTCAAATAAAGAGAAACCAGCCAATAGCGATAATAGCAAGAGAACAGTCCTCAGGTTTTGGCCAAAACTCAAAAACTTGGGTTTCTCCAAAAGGCGGGATTTGGTTAAGTGCAGCTTATCCAATATTTTCAAAAGAATTTACAAGCCAAATATTTAATTTGTCTTTAGGAATTAAGATATGTGAAATGCTTAGAGAAGAAAATATAAATGTTTTTTTGAAATGGCCAAATGATATTTTTGTTGGTTCAAAAAAGTTAATTGGATTTTTACCAAGGGTGATAACAAGAGGTAAGGAAATTATTTATGTAAGAATAGGTATTGGAATGAATGTTTTAAATCAAACTCCATTAGAAGGTATTTCATTATCAAAAGTACTTAAAACTAAGAATATTAATCAACATTATTGGACAGCTAAAGTTCTTAAAGCTTTTCATGATTCAATTGAATGTAATAACAAAAAAGAATATGTGATCAAATCGGCAAATAAGTACCTTACTAAAAGGTTTTTACCTAGTGGTTTTTGTCCTCATACATGGAAAATTAAAGATATTGATTCGAATGGGAATTTAAGAATTCAAAATGAAACTCAACTTAAGGTAATTAGAAGGTTCTGAATTTATTTAACTTTTAATTCAACTATTCTTCCATCTTTAAATTTGGCTATTTTTTTTGCACGATTGGCTACTTCATCTTCGTGCGTAACTAAAACTATTGTTATTCCAGATTCATGAAGTTTGTCAAAAAGATCTAGTACATCTTCAGTTGTTTTTGAATCTAGTGCTCCAGTAGGTTCGTCTGCTAGTAATATTGCAGGGTTATTGATAATAGCCCTAGCAATAGCTACTCGTTGTTGTTGACCTCCTGATAATTGATTAGGGCGATTATTCATTCTTTCAGAAAGGCCAACTTTTTTTAAGGCATTCTTGCCTCGCTCTAATCTTTGCTCGGGTTCAATTCCAGCATAAATCATCGGTAAAATTACGTTCTCAAGTGCGGTTGCGTCTGAGAGTAGATGAAATTGTTGAAAAACGAAGCCTAATTTTTGGTTACGTATCTCCGCTAGCTCATCATCAGATAAATTCTCAACAGGAATACCATTTAATTTATAAACACCTTCAGATGGTCTATCTAGACATCCAATGATATTCATAGCTGTACTTTTACCTGAGCCACTTGCTCCCATTACAGCTAAATAGTCACCTTTATAAATTTCTAAGTTTATGCTGTCTAAGGCTTTAACAGTTAGATCATCTTTCCCATATTTTTTAGATATTCTCTCTAAACTTGCGACTTTCTTAGACATTTTTTATTGAGGAATTCTTCTAGGAAATATTGTTTGCCATAGCAATAATTTCTTGTAAAAAAGGAGTTTCTGAAACTGCTGTGTTAGCTAATTTAAAAAGAGGGTTAGATAGAATTCCTCCAAGAGCTGTTACCGCCACGCAGGTATAAAGTGCAACTCTCAAAGGGGGCATTCCTACAATCCCCCAATTAATCTCAGGATATGATTTAACTATTTCAGAAGCTTCTTGTGGTTCTTTAACTACCATCATTTTTATAACCGAAATGTAGTAATAAATAGATATGACTGAAGTTACTAATCCAATGATTACTAATAAATATTGATGATTAGCCCAACCTGCAAAGAACAAATATATCTTTCCAAAAAATCCTAACATTGGAGGTAAACCTCCAAGAGAAAGAAGACAAAGGCTTAAGCCTAATGTAATGAGAGGATCCTTTTGGTAAAGTCCTGAGTAATCGAGAATTCTGTCAGATCCAGTTCTTAATGAGAAAAGTATTACACATGAAAATGCACCCAAATTCATAAATAAATATGCAGCTAAGTATAAAACAGTAGCTGATAAACCATCTTGTGTTCCAGATACTATTCCAATCATTACAAATCCCGCTTGACCAATAGAACTGTAAGCCAACATCCTTTTCATTGAGGTTTGAGCAAGGGCTACAACATTTCCTAGAGCCATACTCAAGATGGCCAAAATAGTAAATAAAAGTTTCCATTCTTCATCGAAAGAAGAGAAAGTAGTGCTTAATATTCTTATCGCAAATGCAAATCCTGCTGTTTTTGAGCCAACAGATAAAAAAGCTACTACAGGTGTAGGTGAACCCTCATATACATCAGGAGTCCATTGATGAAAGGGTACTGCAGCAATTTTAAATGCAACAGTTGATAAAACAAATACAAGAGCTAGAGAAGTAATGAATGATGGCTTGTTGATTATCTCTAAACCAATTGTTGCTAAGTTTGTTGAACCACTTAATCCATAAAGAAAAGAGGAGCCATACAAATAGACAGCAGCAGCAGCTGAACCAACAAGTAGATATTTTAAAGCGGCCTCTGAACTTCTTGGATCTCTCTTGAGGTAACCAGAAAGTAAATAGCTTGCTACCGACAAAGTCTCAAGAGATATAAATATACTAATAAGGTCAGTAGATCCACACAAAAGCATTGCTCCAAGAGTTGCCGAAAGAACTATAGCTGCGAACTCCCCAATTGGGCTTCCACTTTGTTCTGTATAACGCCAGCTTATAAGTAAAGAAACTAAAGTTGATAAAGCTATTATTGCTCTAAATGCGATTGCCAAATTATCTGAATTAAAGGAACCAAGAAATGCACTATTTACTGGATTACTCCATTGCAAGGCTAAACTAAAAAGTGAACTACCAATTGATAAATAGCAAATTATTGGTGCCCATTTTGATGCAGTTTTTTCTCCTGCTAAATCTACAAGAAGAGTCCCAACAATACCTAGTAAGATAAAAGCCTCTGGAATAATGGCTTGAGCATTTAAGTTAATTGTAAAGATTTCGTTGGGCACTTTATTAAATTGGATTAAATTAGATGTTTGATTGTAAGGGTCAAAGAGTTAATCTTAACTTGATTATAATTTGTGGGTATGATTTTTGAAATTTTCAGGAGAAATTACTTGAAAAAGTTTCAAATAATCATAATATGCCCTAACTGAACAAAAACACCAATTTTTGAAATAAACCTTGGATCACACACTAGTTATTGTTGAAAGTCCCACTAAAGCAAAAACTATAAGAAAGTTTTTGCCTTCTAATTATGAAGTTCTTGCTTCAATGGGCCACGTAAGAGATCTTCCAAAAGGGGCGGCTGAAATCCCTGCTGCAGTTAAAAAGGAAAAATGGTCAAGGATAGGAGTAAATACAACAGAAGATTTTGAACCACTTTATATAGTTCCAAAAGACAAGAAAAAGGTTGTTAAAGAGTTGAAAAATGCATTAAAAGGTGCGACCCAACTACTATTGGCAACTGATGAAGACAGAGAGGGAGAGAGTATTAGCTGGCATCTTTTGCAAATACTTAAGCCTAAAATACCTACTAAGAGAATGGTTTTTCACGAAATTACAAAAAAGGCAATTAATAAAGCGTTAGATCAAACTAGAGAAATTGACATGGAACTTGTTCAAGCTCAAGAAACTAGAAGAATCTTGGATAGGCTTTTTGGATATGAATTATCTCCACTACTTTGGAAGAAAGTAGCTCCCAGATTATCTGCTGGTCGCGTTCAATCAGTATCTGTAAGACTTCTTGTTAGAAGAGAGAGAGAAAGAAGATCCTTTAAAAAAGCTAGTTACTGGGGGATTAAAGCTTCTTTAGAGAAAGATAATATTACTTTCGAAACTAGATTATTTAGTTTGAAAGGGCAAAGAATTTCCAATGGTTCAGATTTTGATGAACAGACTGGCAAATTAAAACGAGGAAATAAATCATTGATAATTAGAGAAGAAAAGGTAAATGAATTGTTAAAGGATTTTTCTTCTGAGGATTGGTTAGTGTCAAAAATTGAAAAAAAACCATCCATTCGTAAGCCAGTACCTCCATTTACAACTAGTACATTGCAACAAGAAGCAAACAGGAAACTTCGCTTGTCTGCAAGAGAAACCATGAGATGTGCACAAGGTCTATATGAGAGAGGTTTCATAACATATATGAGAACTGATTCAGTGCATCTTTCCGAACAAGCTACAAGAGCTGCTAGAGAATGTGTAAGTTCCATGTATGGGAAAGAATACTTATCTAATTCACCAAGACAATTTAATTCAACTGCAAGAAACGCTCAAGAAGCACACGAAGCTATTAGGCCGGCAGGTGAGGTATTTAAAACACCAAAGGAAACTAATTTAACTGGTAGAGACTTATCTCTTTACGATTTAGTTTGGAAAAGAACTGTAGCTAGTCAAATGGCTGAAGCTAGGCTAACAATGATTAATGCTGAAATCAGTGTAGGGGATGGCTTATTTAAATCGAGCGGGAAAAGTATTGATTTTGCAGGATTCTTCAGAGCTTATGTGGAGGGAAGTGATGACCCGAGTTCATCCCTTGAACAACAAGAAATAATTCTTCCAAACTTAACAACTGGAACATGTCTTGAAGTTACTGATAAGGAACCTACTTTTCATGAAACTAAACCACCTGCAAGATATACAGAGGCTGCATTAGTTAAAGTCCTTGAAAAAGAGGGGATTGGAAGACCTTCTACCTATGCAAGCATTATTGGGACAATTGTGGATAGAGGTTATGCAAATATATCTTCCAATACTTTGGCTCCAACGTTTACAGCTTTTGCCGTTACCGCTCTCTTAGAAGAACATTTCCCTGATCTAGTTGATACTACTTTTACTGCAAAAATGGAATCTTCATTGGATGAAATATCCTCAGGTAATCTTGAGTGGCTACCATACTTAGAGACTTTTTATAAAGGTAAAAATGGTCTGGAGGTGAAAGTTCAGAAAACAGAGGGTGACATTGATGGTAAAGCTTATAGACAAGTTGATTTCGAAGACCTCCCTTGCGTAGTTAGAATAGGTTCTAACGGACCTTGGCTTGAGGGTATAAAAATTGATGAATCTGGTAATGAAATCCAGGCGAAAGGGAATCTTCCAATGGATATTACTCCTGGAGATTTAGATAAAAAGCAAGTTGATCAAATTTTAAGTGGCCCATCAGATCTTGGAACTGATCCAAAAACTGGGGAAAAAGTATTTTTAAGATTTGGACCTTATGGACCTTACGTCCAATTGGGAAATAATGATCAGGATAAAGCTAAACCAAGAAGAGCTTCATTACCCAAAGAGTTGAAAACTGATGATTTAACTCTAGATGAGGCTCTAGTACTTTTAAGTTTGCCTAGATTACTAGGAGTTCATCCTGAAGGAGGTATTGTTGAGGCAGATAGGGGAAGATTTGGACCTTATATTAAATGGATTAAAAATGAAAATGAGTCTGAAAATAGATCATTAAAAAAAGAGGATGATGTTTTTACAGTTGATTTAAAACGAGCATTAGAAATCCTTGCGATGCCAAAAATGGGAAGAGGTGGTCAAGAGGTACTTAAAGACTTTGGAAAACCAAAAGAATTTAAAGATAAAATCCAAATATTAAATGGAAGATATGGAGTCTATTTAAAATGTGGCAAAACTAATGTTTCGCTTGCAAAAGATACTGATTTAGAGAAAATCTCAATAGATGATGCTGTATTGCTTCTGGATGAAAAACTAAAAGATAAAAAAGGATCTATTTCAAAAAAAATAAAAATAAGTAATAAAAAAATTGCAAGAAAAAAGAAAAGTTAAAAATATGATTTTAAAAAAAAAAGAATTTTTTTTATTAATTTTTTTAATTTTAATGCAATCATGCTCAGGAGGGAGAATTGGGAATTTTCTTGAAAGTAGTTTTAATGATTTAGAAAAAATAAGCCAAGATGAAGATTTTCAAAAGAATTTAGAAAAACCAAAATCTGTTCTTGAAAATAAAAAGATTAATGAAAAAAATAATGAAAAAAGAAAAAAAATAGAAAAATCAAAATCTGTTCTTGAAAATAAAAAGATTAATGAAAAAAATAATGAAAAAAGAAAAAAAATAGAAAAACCAAAATCTGTTCTTGAAAATAAAAAGATTAATGAAAAAAATAATGAAAAAAGAAAAAAAATAGAAAAATCAAAATCTGTTCTTGAAAATAAAAAAGAAATAAATTCTGAAAAAATACAAAAACAAAAAAATAACAAAATTAAGAATTCTTCAAAAAAAAGAAAAATTGAGCTTCAATCTTACAAAATAATTTTCATACTGAAAGATGTAGATCCTAAAGATCCTACTGAAGAGTTAAGTACCATATTGAGTGATTCTGAGGTAAATTTTGAAATAGAAAAGATTGAACGTATTTTAGATTCAAAAAATAAAATTATGAATAAAAATTAACTCAAAATATTCAATAAAAAAAATGAGAATAAAAACAAAAAATGAAGCATTAAATATTGTCGAGACATCATATCTGGCATCACTTTCGTCATTATTATGGGTTGCTTTATATTATTTGCCAATTGGGGGAGCTTTATTGAGGTTAATTTTACCTCTTCCAATGATCTTATTGCATTTGAGAAGAGGAACTAAAACTGCATTGGAAGGACTCCTAATACAATTTTTACTTCTATTTATAATTATGGGCCCTGTTAGAGGAACCTTATTTTTATTCCCCTATGGGATTTTGGCTTTTTGGTTAGGTTGGTGTTGGTTTAAAGAAAAAAGTTGGAGACTAAGTTTAACCATTGGAGTTATTATTGGAACTCTAGGGTTCTTCTTACGCGTAATAGCATTATCTACGTTAGTTGGAGATAATCTTTGGCTGTTAATTACTAGAGCAAGTTTTGGACTAATAGAAAAGTTTATTGGATTATTTAATTTACCTTTTTCGCCATCAATTTTAAGTATCCAATTAGTTGCAATTTTATTAATAATTTTTCAAGAAATAGTTTATGTTTTAACAGTTTATATAGTTGCCTATTCTCTTTTCCCAAGATTAAAATTAACTATCCCAGATCCTCCAAGATTATTAAATACTCTAGTTGATTTAAATCATTGATAAAGAAATAAGAATGTATAGTACAGAATTAGGGATAAATCTTTTTGGAAGTGAATCCAATAAAAAAATACAACTCAACAGAATAAAGATACTCCAAAAGAAAATAAATAATTTCAAAATATTTCTTGTAATTGCAGGCACTAATACATCTCAAATTAAAGGAATTTCTGCTGCAGGTATTAATGCAAAATCTAGGAGAATAACTGCGCTGGCAGATGCCGAATTTTTGCTTAAGGGTGCTTCAAAAGATCATAAATATAAATTACCTCGTCTTAATGCAGGAGTAACTCCGGCCCTAATAAGTCATGTTTGTTCAAAGCTTATAAATGTTTATCCAGTTATTGTTCCTTTGGGAATAGGAGTAAGGCCTTACTTTAATCATTTGGTTGTAGAAGATAGGGATTTGGGACCATCAAATTGTCTTACTACTGGTAAATCTATGACTAAAGAGAGAGTTTTAAATCTCTATGAGAAAGGTCTTGCGATAGGAAAATCTTCAAAACAACCCATTTTAATTTCTGAATCTGTCCCAGGGGGTACCACAACTGCTCAGGCAGTAATGGAAGCTTTTGGTTTGCGGGTATCTAATTTAGTAGGAAGTAGTTTATTTAAAGCCCCAAGAGAACTGAGAAGAAAAGTAGTTCAAAAAGGACTTTTAAATGCAAATCTCAAGACTGATTTTGACTCTTTTGATGTTGTCGCATCAGTGGGAGATCCTTTTCAAGCTTTCTCAATGGGTTTATTAATTGGTGCCAGGTTGGCGAACCAACCTGTCATATTATCTGGTGGAAGTCAAATGCTAGCTGTCATTTTGCTTGTATTAGAATTCTTAGGTGAAAAAAATAAAGATGACTTTATTGAGGATGTTTTTATTGCAACAACTGGGTGGCTTGTAAAAGATAATTCTCTAAATGATTTATTAAATTTAATAAATGAGAAATATGATGCCAACTTATTAGGTTTAGCAAGCCCTTTAAATTTCCAATCGTCAATATACAAAGAATTGATGGATTATGAATTGGGTCATGTAAAAGAAGGTGTTGGCGCTGGTGGAATATCAATTCTTGCTTTCCTAAATGGATTTAAAAATAAAGAAATAGTTTCATTGTGTCAACAAAATCTGGAAATAATGAAGGGTCTAGGTCAAATTTCTTTAGAGAAGGATTGCTGAATGTTATCAAAATTTGCAACCAGAAGAGAATTTTTAAATTGTGGTAAGCTTTCGCTTTTATTTCTCTTAAACTCTTGCAGTAATCTTCCTAATAAAGTAAAGATTGCACTACAAAATTCTTTTTATCCACAATCTTTTAAAGATACGATTCCAAAAGAATGGAAAAAGGAAAAAATTAATTTTGAAACTATCCAGCTACATAAAAATAGAAACACAATTTTCAACTCTGACTTTACCTTAATAAACGATGGATGGATTAATAGTATAGATTTTGCGCTATTTGAAAAAATAAATGAATATCCATTGAGCGAAAATTTGGATAAGAGATCAATAGATTTTTTAGGAAGTTTTAATGAAAATCAAAGAAGTAAATTATTTCCTATTGGCGTAGTACCTTACACAATTATTATTAAAAATAATAAAGAACTAATAAATTCAGCAAGAACTTCTTGGGATTTTCTTCTGTCTAAAAAATTAACGGGGAAAATTATTTTTCCACAAAGTCCCAGAATAATATTATCAATTGCAAAAAAAATTAATTCGTCTAACTCTTTAAAAAAACTCAAAAGCCAAGCAATGTTATTTGATGATAAAAATATGCTCAACTGGTTAATTAATTCCGATGCTTGCGTCGCCATAGTTCCTTATAGTCTATGCTCAAAATATTTAAAAATAGATCCCAGACTTTCTTTGGTTTTCCCAAGCCAAGGAGTACCTTTGATGTGGCATTTTCTCCTTAGTCGATCAAATCTAAATAATGCAGTATTAATTAAATGGATTAAATCTTTAGAAAATAAATCAGTAGTAGATAAATTAGTAAGTAAAGGTTGGTATCTACCATTTAATAGTGATTATTTACAAAGTAAATACAAATCTGAGATGTTACCTATCACAGGCCCTTCTCAGAAATGTTGGGATAATAGTTGGTCTTTCCCTGTCTTAACAAATGAACAAAAAATTAATCTTAAAAATTCCTGGAATGAATCTTTAACCCCATAATCTTTTTCTTGGAGTTTCAATTAATAAGTTATGAGTTTGTTTTAATAAATTTGGTATATCTAATTTACTAGGACATTTAGGAACACATTCATTGCATTCTTGACAAAATGAGGAATTTTTCTCTTCCCACCAGTGGCCTGCTTTTCCTATTAAATTGTATCTTTCTTTTGAAAATTCTAATTGGCCATAACCAATAGATATATTCCTTAAACGAAGTATCTCTGGAATAGGTATTTCATTTGGGCATGGTAGACAGCATCTGCATTGCTCACATTTTGTTGAGTTTAATCTTTCATTAGCTACTTCCTCAATTTTATTTAGGGCGCTTTTTTCAAGTATTGTAAGCCTCTCGCAAGAGTTTCTAAGTTTATTCGCAAACTCAAAATCCTTTTTATTTGTTGCTCCCAAGGACAAAGTTGTAATCCCTTTTGCCAACAAAAATCTATATGCTAATTCTAATGGATGAAAAGGCTTAGAGGCTTCTAACAAAATATCACTTGGAGAATATAATCTTCCGCCTTTATCAGCAGGCGATATTGCTATTACTCCCATACCTTTTTTTATAGCTTGCTCCGCCAAAGTAATTTTAGATTGATCTAAATAATGTAAATGAAGACTACAAAAACTAAAAACTTCACTGTTAATTGCTTCATTAATAAGTGAATAACTTCCGTGAGAACTAAAACCAACTTGTTCAACTAGTTCCTTCTCAAGTATCCATGATATGAATTTCTTACCCTCTCCAGCCAGAACCCAATCTAGATGTTGTTTTAAGTTTATTCCATGAACTGCAAGATTATTAATTTTCTTAAGATTTAACTTCTTAAGAGAATTTTGAAAATTATTTTTTAGAAATTCAAAATCACCCTTTGGTAAAACTTTGGTAGTAATCACCCAATTTTTTTCAGATATGTTCTCTTCTATTGCTAGTTTTTTTATTGAATTTCCAACAAGTAATTCTGAATCACCATAAGAAGGAGCTGTTTCGATGTGGTTAATTCCGACATAGTATGCATTTTTTATTATGCTATACATTTTTTCGACACTTTCAGTTGCGCGCATTGTCCCTAAAGTGAATAAGCTCACTTTTGCCCCTTTACCAAATGATCTTTTCTGTGAATTAATAATCATCTAAATATGATCAATTTTTTTGTATTTACTCTTTAATTTATTTATAGTTGCAAATGCTTTAAAGTAAATTAAAGTAAATACAAAATTTTGTAAAAATATTTTTCTTAAATCGATGTTCACAGGAATAATTCAAACAATTGGAAAACTAAAACAGGAAAAAAATATTTTAGAAATTGAAATTATAGACAACTTTTTTGATATGGCAATTGGTGACAGCATAGCTGTTGATGGAATTTGTTTGACAGTTAAAGAAATTATTCAAAATAAATTTACTGTTGACGTTAGTGAGGAAACATTAAAAAGAACAACTTTAGGAATAAAGTCCAAACTTAATCAGATTGTTAATTTGGAGCCTGCTCTTAGGATATCTGACCGTCTAGGAGGGCATATAGTCAGTGGACATATTGATGGCCTTGGAATAGTTGAGAATATTCAAAAATTAGAGAAATCTTGGCTCTTAACAATAAAGTGGAAAAATAAGAATTTTTCAAAATATGTAGTTAATAAAGGCAGTATTTGTGTAAATGGTATTAGTCTTACAATTGCAAAATATGAGAAGGAAGGAGAAATATTTACTATTGCGATAATTCCTCACACTTGGCATAATACAAATCTGAATAAATTAAATGTCGGGGAAAGCGTCAATCTTGAGGCAGATGCACTAATTAAATATGTAGAGAAATTACTTTTGTTTAATAAGAATAATAAAGAAGATTTTTCTACTAATAATATTTCTTCGAAGTGGCTTAAAGAAAACGGTTGGTAAAATATATTTTTTAATTTAATGGAATCAGATAAATTGTTTTTGAATCTTTTTTTAGATCAATTTTAAATTCCTGACCTGGTTCTAGACCTAATTTTTTGGTGTAGGCATGACCTATTAATAGGTTCCCATTGCCATGAACCTTAGTTTTAAATTCTGCCTGTCTGCCTCTTGACGCTCTATTACCATTTTTGCCTTGACGACCATTTCCTATTTTATAACCCTTGGCTTCGATAAGCGCCCTGTAAAAACTTTTTTTTAAGACTCTTCCGCTAGGACCTACGTACCCACAACCTTTCGCTATCTCATCTTCAGATTGTTTACTTAATAATTTTGCTTTTTCAAGAAGTTCTTTTCCTTCTAGCATTATCTGACAAATTTCTAATTATATATTCTTACTAAAAACTAGAGATGTGGCAATATAAATTAATAAAAAATATATTTAATTTTTTATTAATTTATTTTTCTCATAAAAGATACAAAATAATAAATAATATAACCCATATTCCATCTACAAAATGCCAGTACAATTCAACAGCTTCTAATGGAAACATATTTTGACTAGTTACTCTTCCGCCATTTATTCTCGATTGCCAAGCAATAATTAAAATCATTAAAGTACCTAAAGTTACATGTAATCCATGAAAACCAGTAAGAGCATAAAAAGTACTTGCAAATAAATTGTCGGTTAATCCAAAAGGTAAATGAAAATATTCAAATAACTGACATATTAAAAAAATTATTCCAAGAAAAGCAGTACAAAATAACCATTTTTGAGCATCAGGGTTTTTATCTTTCAAAAGTGCTTTACCTGCTTTATGAAAAGTTGCACTACTAACAAGTAATAAAATTGTATTGAGTGTAGGTATTGGAAGCTCTAATTCATAGATAGCACCATCAGGTAATGGATTTACTGCTTTATAAGTTAGATAAGCAGCGAAGAATCCAGCAAAAGTCATCCCGTCCGCAATTAAGAAAGTTATAAGACCAAACATTCTAAAGTCATCATGTTTTTCATTAACTTCAGAATTATTTTTTTGAATTTCTTTTGAACTATTTATAGTAGTCATATATTTTTATTTTTGTTCAGAAAATTGTTTGCCATAACCATAAGGTTCTTCCACTAATGGAGCCTCTCCTTCCCAATTTTCAACTGGAGGAGGAGAAGATGTTAACCATTCAGGTGTTAGAGCTTTCCAAGGGTTATCTCCAGAAACTTGACCGTTTCTCATACTAAGAAATATGTTAATTAAAAAAGGGATTGTACTTATAGCCATCAATAATGCACCTAAACTACTAATCTGATTAACGAATTGGAATTGAGGATCATATTCTGCCACTCTTCTTGGCATTCCATTTAAACCGAGCCAATGTTGAGGAGCAAAGCACAAGTTAAATCCAATAAAGGTAATGATAAAATGTAAAATTCCCAACTTTTCATTGAGCATTTTGCCAGTTACTTTGGGGAACCAATGATATATGGATGAGAAAATAATAAAAACAGTACCTCCATAAACTATGTAATGAAAATGGGCTACAACGAAATAGGTATCATGCACGTGAATATCGAAAGGGACCTGTGCTAAAGCAACTCCAGTAATACCTCCAAAAACAAAATTTATAATAAATCCACAAGAGAATAACATCGCACTATTTATGGATATCTTGCCGCCCCATAATGTCGCAACCCAATTGAAAAATTTTATGCCTGTTGGAACAGCAATAAATGCTGTAGCGATAGTAAAGAACAATCTCATCCAAGGGGGAGTTCCACTAGTAAACATGTGATGCGCCCAAACAACTAAACCTAAAACCACTATCCCCATTATTGAAAAAACCATTGTTGTATATCCAAAAAGTGGTTTTCTAGCATGTACGGGGAGTATTTCACTAACTAATCCAAAGGCAGGAAGGACCATAATATAAACAGCTGGATGAGAATAAAACCAAAATAAATGCTGATAAACTACGACATTGCCTCCTAAAACAGGATTAAAAAAACCTGTATTAGCGATGATATCAAAGCTAAGTAGAATTAAAGTGCCTGCCAAAACTGGAGTTGACAAAACAACTAATATACTTGTCCCAAGCATTGCCCAACAATACATTGGCAATTGCATAAGTTTTAATCCAGGCCTTCTTAATTTGATAATAGTCGCAATAAAGTTTATTCCACCAAAGATAGAACTGCCTCCAAGTAATAGAACGCTCATAATCCAAATTATTTGTCCCGATTGAGGAGTAGTTATGCTCAAGGGTGGATAAGCGGTCCATCCAGCCTGAGCAGCACCTTCAACAAAATAGCTTGCTACCAGCATCAAACCAGAAGGAGGAATTAGCCAAAAAGCTACAGCATTTAATCTTGGGAATGCCATATCTCTTGCTCCCACATAAAATGGAATTAAATAATTTCCAAAAGCACCGTTAACTACAGGCACTATCCAAAGGAATATCATTATTGTTCCATGTAAGGTTAAAACTTGGTTATATACATCTCTTGGCATAAAGTCAGACATTGGACTAGCTAGTTCAATTCTTATAGCGCTCGCTAAAGTTCCTCCAATTAAATAGAAAAGAAAACCGCAAACCAAGTATTGTATTCCAATTACTTTATGATCAAGACTAAAGCTAAAGTATCTAAGCCAGCCTTTAGGTTGAAGACTTTCATTATTAGTTTTTTGTGGATCAATTGATATTGTCATAAATTTACCTCTGTTTTTTTATTTTTGTTAAACCAATCGTTGTAATCAGATTCTTCTTCAACAATTATTGAGGCTCTCATTCCTCCATGATATGGGCCACATAATTCTGCGCAAATTATCGGATATTTCCCTACTTTTGTAGGAGTGAAATTTAGAATAGTTGGTTGACCAGGAATAATATCCTGTTTAATTCTGAACTCAGGCACCCAGAAAGCATGAATGACATCTTTAGATTCCATTTTCATCGATACTTTTTGATCAACAGGAACGTGTAGTTCTCCTGATATAAAATTACCTTTGGGATAATTGAATAGAAACGCAAATTGCATAGCCGAAACTTCAATTGATAAATTATTGTTTGATATTTCATTATCAGAAGTTTGACTAATTCCAGCCCATATCTTTTCAGGATTTGAACGCATCATTTCGTGATTGTGGTTTAGTTCCTTCATTCCTCCCATTCGGTCGTAGATGTTGTAGCTATATAATCCTATTAATAAAACAATTATTGAAGGGATAATTGTCCATAAAATTTCTAAGCTTAAGTTTCCCTCTAAAGCTATACCATCGCCTATCTGATCATTTCTTTTCCTAAATTTAAATAAGCTATAAATAACTGCTATTGTCATTCCTATAAAAATAATTAAGCCAATGATGAAAAGAATTTTAAAAAGTTCATCGTAAATTGGTGCATTAATACTTGCTTCAATTGGGAGCAAATTGACATTAAATCCAATCCAAAAAGATATAGCAAAAACGAGTGAAATAATTAGTATTAAATAAATGTTTTTATTTAACAATTGATGTCTAAATTTTGTATTTATATTTTAAAGATATTCAATTTTTTAAATTCTGCATCCTTTGTTAAAAGAAAATCATTTAAATTTACAACTTCTTAAGATTTATGAAATAAAAGGAGTATTATTAATAACTTTTTAGAGTTAAATGTCAGGGAAAAAAGATTAAATTAATAAATTTTTTTTAAATTAAACATATTAATTTTTAATTAATGTTTAGTTTTTGAATCTAAATTATTATGCAAAATATATAGGTTTTATCCATGTGATTAATAACCAATCTTATCAATCAAAATATCTGCCAATTTTTAAAAGGTTAGGAAGTCATAGTGTATTTGCGCTTATAGCACTAATCGTAATTGGAGGTGCTACGAGAGTCATGGAGGCTGGCCTTGCCTGCCCAGATTGGCCATTATGTTATGGATCTTTTTTGCCCTTTAGTCATATGAACTTAAGAGTTTTTCTAGAGTGGTTCCATCGTCTAGATGCTTTTCTGGTTGGATTGTTAATTCTTTTTAAATTTGTACTCTCAATTATCTGGAAAAAAGAAATTCCAAATTGGTTACCTAAAACTTATTCATTATTACTCTTTCTTGTGATTGTCCAAGGATCTTTTGGAGCTTTAACGGTAATAAACCTGCTCGATTCATATACTGTTACGGGCCATCTTTTAATAGCATTTCTACTTCTCATTACAACGATTTCAATAAATCAAAATTTAGTAAATGAAGAAATTAAAGAGCCATTAATTTGGTGGAGATTATTATTGCTTTTTCCTCTTCTACTTACTTTGATTCAATCTTTTATTGGAGTAAGGATTTCATCAACCTGGTCAGCACATATTTGCTTATCTTTTAATAAACAATGCCTAATTCTAGATACTCATAAATTATTTGCTTTTCCAATTACTTTTTCAATTTTATTCATTATTGCTACTTCAATTTATAAGAGAAGTTTGTTTATGAAAAATTGGAAATATCTCTCAGCACTTTTTTTTCTCTTGATTTCCCAAATTGTTCTGGGAGTTTTAAGTCTTAAAACAAATTTGAATGAACCTATTTTTATTATCGGTCATCAACTTAACGCCTCTTTATTTATTGCGATATTAACAACATTAATTTTTAGAAATCCTTTTGCCAAAAAAAACCTAAACCACTCACTAAATTCTCAAATGGTTGGTATTAATTCATGAATAGTAGTAACTTGGAAAACTTTAACTATAAATCTTCAATTAGGGATGAAGTTGTTCCTTCAAGAAAAAGATTAACTTTGCCACCTTGGCTTGAAGTAGCAAAACCAAGATTGATTCCACTTTTACTTGCAACAACTTTGGGCGGAATGGCTTTAACAGAGGAATGGCCTTTGTCATCACCAAAACTTATCTGTACTTTAGGTGGAGGAGCTTTGGCAGCAGCGGCAGCAGGAGCACTTAATTGCTTGTGGGAAATGGAATTAGACAAAAGGATGATAAGAACTAGCAAAAGAGCTTTGCCATCAGGTAAGTTATCATCTGAGACTGTATTTTTAGCTGCAGTATCATGTACTTTGGCAGCTTCGATGCTTTTAATAAGTGGTGTAAATTATTTAGCTGCGGGACTTACACTTCTTGGTTTATGTAGCTACGTAATTTTATATACCGTGATTTTGAAGCCACGTACAACTAAAAATATTGTTTTTGGAGGAGTGGCTGGTGCGATACCCCCTTTGGTCGGAGCATCTGCTGCTACAGGACATGTAGGACTTAGTGGTTGGTGGTTGTTTGGTTTAGTAATGTTGTGGACTCCAGCTCATTTTTGGGCACTTGCAATTTTGTTAAAGGATGATTATGCATCTGTTGGTATTCCTATGCTCCCTTCTGTTAAAGGATCTCTTTTTACTGCTAAAGCGATTTCTCGTTATGGATTGGCAACTGTTCTAATGAGTATTATGGGAGTTTTTGCTTTGCCTGAAGGCGGTCTTCTATACGGAATTATGTTATTGCCATTTAATGGAAGACTTTTGCAATTAATAAATAAATTAAAGAAATCACCTGATGATCTTTTAAGAGCAAAGTCCCTTTTTAGGTGGTCAATTCTATATATGTTTGGTATTTGTCTCTTATTATTAATTTCTAGAACCCAACTATCAGTGGAATTTGAGCAGCAATCTATGCAAATATTTTTCTCTATAGGATCTCTCCTTAGTAATTAAATTAGATGTAAAATGTTTTTAGAAAATAGTATGTTTGATGAATTATATAAAAGTTAAAGAGCTCTCAAAATCATATTCAGATATTGAGGCATTAAAAAATTTATCGATGGAAATTGAAGCTGGCACATTATTTGGAATTCTAGGTCCAAATGGTGCAGGTAAATCAACATTAATAAAAATACTAGCTACTTTAATTGAACCTGATAGTGGAGAAGTTTTTATAAATGATATTAATTTGATAAAAAATTCAAGGAAAATTAGAGAATTAATTGGTTATGTCGCTCAGGACATTGCACTTGATAAAATATTAACTGGACGTGAGCTTTTGGATTTTCAATCAGATTTATATCACATCAATAAAAACAAAAAAAATGAAAGGATACAAAAATTAGTAGATCAATTAGAAATGAATGATTGGATTGATCGTAAGTGCGGAACTTATTCAGGGGGAATGAAAAGAAGAATTGATCTGGCAGCTGGACTTTTACATTTGCCCCAAGTATTAATTTTGGATGAACCTACTGTTGGTTTAGATATTGAAAGTAGAAATATTATATGGCAACTTTTGAAAGATTTGAGAAATAATGGAATGACTATTATTTTAAGCAGTCACTTTCTCGATGAAATAGATAAATTAGCAGACAGATTAGTGATAATTGATAATGGAAGAGTTATAGCACAAGGTAATCCTGCAGAACTTAAAAATAAATTAGGAGGAGATAGAATAACTTTGAAAGTTCAAGAATTTAGTAATCAAGAAGAAGCAGAAAATATATGTCAGATTTTATCTTCAATAGATGGAATTAGTCAGATTATCATTAATGAAGCACAGGGTTTTTCAATAAATTTTGTGGCAGATAAGGAAAAAGATTTACTTACGAAGCTCAAAGTGGAATTAGCCTTTTCAAAGTTTGAGATTTTTTCTCTTACCCAAAGTCAGCCAAGCTTGGATGATGTATATCTTCAGGCAACTGGGAAAACATTATTAGATGCCGAAATTTCAATGGCAGGTAAAAGAGACCTTAAAAAAGAATCCAAGCAATCAATGCGGTAAAAAAACTTTTGGATAACTAACTATAATGAATACTAACTAGTGCTAATTATGGAATTAAACAAGTATAATTTATTTTTTTTATATCAAGAAACATTTGCCTTAACTAAGAGATTATTTATCCAACTAAAAAGAAGGCCATCAACTCTTTTGGCTGGAATATTACAACCCATAATTTGGCTATTTTTATTTGGAGCCTTATTCTCTAATGCTCCTGAAGGTTTTTTACCAGGAGTTGATTCTTATGGAAATTTTTTAGGAGCCGGACTTATTGTTTTTACTGCTTTTAGCGGAGCCCTAAACTCTGGTCTACCTTTAATGTTTGATAGGGAGTTTGGATTTCTTAATAGATTACTTGTAGCTCCTTTAACCAGTAGATTATCTATAGTTTTATCCTCTTTCTTTTACATAACAATCCTGAGTTTTGTTCAGAGCATTGTAATAATGATTGTTTCATACATTTTGGGTTATGGATGGCCAAATTTATATGGTTTAGGAATTGTGTTTACCACACTAATTCTATTAGTACTTTTCGTGACATCAATAAGTTTAAGTTTGGCATTTGTTTTGCCTGGCCATATTGAATTAATCGCTCTAATATTTGTAATAAACTTACCTCTTCTTTTTGCTAGCACTGCTTTAGCTCCAATCTCTTTTATGCCAAATTGGCTGGGGTGGCTAGCTTCATTAAATCCATTGACTTTTGCCATTGAACCTATTAGGACTGCCTATACACAAACTATGGATTTAGAATTAGTGGCTTTACATGCCCCATATGGTGATTTAACTTGTAAGAGTTGTATCTCAATTTTATTTTCTTTAACAGTTTGCTCCTTGATTATTATAAGACCTCTGTTAAATAGAAAGTTAAATTAAAAAATTTATGCTTTTAAAAAATCATTTAATAGAAGTTTTTAAACAAGCCTCTTTAGAAAATAATTTTTTGCTTAAAGAAAATGTGGTTCTTAAGTGGGTCCATAGATTTGGGATTGATTCTTTAAATGATTTATTAATCAATAGTCCAGTACAACAGGAAAATCAGCATGAAGAAGAGAATCAAGAACAAATTAGGCTTGAATCGTTAAAAATCTTAGAAAATCTAGAAGAAACACAGTTTGAATCAAAAGACTTAGAAATTTCTATCAATAATGAAATATTTAGCACTAATAAATATTCTAATAAAACAAATCAATATACTAAAACCCCAAAATTACCCCTACCTTATATTAATAATTTAAGAAAGTGGATTAATAAAGATAAAAAAGCTAGTTAGCTTTTTACATCATACCTGGCATGCCCATTCCTCCCATACCTGGCATGCCCATGCCTCCCATACCTGGCATGCCCATGCCTCCCATACCTGGCATGCCCATGCCTCCCATACCTGGCATGCCCATGCCTCCCATACCTCCCATACCTCCCATAGGATCTCCACCTGGTCCTCCAGGGGCGGCAGCTTCAGGTTCTGGAATGTCAGCAATCGCAACTTCTGTTGTCAGGAGCATAGCTGCAATAGATACTGAATCTTGAAGAGCTAATCTTATTACTTTAGTTGGGTCTAATATCCCTGATTCCTTTAAATTCTCATATTTTCCTGAATTAGCATTAAAGCCTTTGTTAAGCCTCTTAATTTCAGCGACAACTACATCGCCATTAAAACCAGCATTTTTTGCTATTTGTTTAGTAGGTTCTAAAAGTGCTTCTTTTACTATATTTATCCCTGTTCTCAAATCATCGGATGATTTTTGACTTAAATTTAAAAGTTCATCTGATATTTCAATTAAAGTTTGACCACCTCCAGAAACAACACCTTCTTCGATAGCAGCTTTTGTAGCATTAAGGGAATCTTCTATTCTCAATTTTTTGTACTTCATCTCTGTTTCTGTTGCAGCTCCTACTTTTATAAGAGCCACACCTCCAGCAAGTTTAGCGATCCTTTCATTAATTTTATCCTGATCATATTCTGATTCTGTCATCTCGACTTCTCTCTTTAATTTCTCTACTCGCGCTTTAACTAAATCTTTAGTGTCTTCGAACGCAACGATAGTAGTCTTATCCTTTGTGATAGTTATTTTTTTTGCTTTACCTAAATCATTAATTGATACTTGATCTAGTGTCATTGATTTATCTTCGCTAATTAACTTAGCCCCTGTAAGAATTGCAATATCTTCAAGGGCAGCTTTTCTTCTCTCACCAAATAATGGAGCTCTCACGGAAGCTACATTCAAAACTCCACTATTCTTATTCAAGACAAGAGTTGTTAATGCTTCTCCTTCTATATCTTCAGCGAGAATTAGAAAAGGTGATCCTGATTTCTGAATTTCTTCTAATATTGGAACTAAATTAGCTAACGTAGAAATCTTCTGGTCAGTTATTAAAATTTTTGGGTTTTCAAGTTCACAAACTTGCCTTTCTTGGTCTGTTACAAAATACGGAGAACTATATCCTCTATCAAAAGACATTCCTTCGGTTATATCTAATTCTGTATCTAATGATTGAGATTCTTCAACAGTTATTACACCATCCGAAGTAACAATATCCATGGCCTTTGAAATTATAGATCCAATTTCTTGATCACCTCCCGCACTAACTGTTGCAACTTTTTGGATATCAGAACCACTTAATGAAATACTTTTAGAACTTAATTTTTCTAAAACAAAAGCTAAGCCTACCTCCATACCTTTTTTTAACTCCATGGGACTAGCACCTGAAGCAATATTTTTTAATCCTTCCTGAACCATCTTCTGAGTCAAAATGGTTGCAGTTGTTGTTCCATCACCAGCACTCTCTTTTGTCTTGGATGCAACTTGCTCTATTAACTTCGCTCCTAAATTAGAAATAGGGTTTTCAATCTCA
The DNA here is from genome assembly GCF_000012645.1 of Prochlorococcus marinus str. MIT 9312. Taxonomy (NCBI): domain Bacteria; kingdom Bacillati; phylum Cyanobacteriota; class Cyanophyceae; order Synechococcales; family Prochlorococcaceae; genus Prochlorococcus; species Prochlorococcus marinus. Next base: position 427,901 of record NC_007577.1, read on the forward strand.
ATCTCTTTAGCAACTGTAGATCCATCTCTTACTACATCTGGAGAACCAAATTTTCTTTCTATTACTACGTTTTTCGCCTTCGGACCAATAGTAACCTTTACTGCATTAGCTACAAAATTTACACCTTTTTCTAATGCATCTCTTGATTCATTAGAAAAACTTAACTGTTTAGCCATGTTTACTCGTTCTTTATTCTTATTCTAATCTCCCATAGAATCATTTTTAAGGGATATTTAATTAAGTGGGGAAAGCCGAATTTCTTTTAATGAGACATACAAATTAATTCAAATAAGAGTATCTTTAAGGTATGGATGAAACAAATAATCTTATTTTTACACTTACTGCGATCCTCGCGATTGCTATGACACTAATATACTTTCCTCTAAGATTTTTCTTGACATTAACTGCTAGAAGTCGAAGACTAAAATTATTACAAAAAATTAGAAGGTTAAGAGATGAATTGGGCCAGCCTTACGAAAGTACATAATTAAATACTCATACCTCCGTCAATACTAATTGTTTGTCCTGTAATGTAACTTCCTGCATTACTTGAAACTAAGAATGAAACTAAGTTTGCAATTTGAGTACAACTTCCTAATTTCCCTAAAGGAATAACTTTAAGAATCTCTTCAGTATTAAGTTTTTCAGTCATCTCTGTTTCTATGAAACCTGGAGCTATTGCATTTACGTTTATACCTCTTGAAGCAAATTCTTTGGCGCAAGTTTTTGTGAATCCAATAACTCCAGCTTTGGCTGCAGAATAATTTGCTTGACCGGGATTACCAATTATTCCAACAACAGATGAAATATTTACGATACTACCACTTCTTTTTTTCATCATAAATTTTGAAGCATATTTTGTACAAAGAAAAACTCCTTTTAAGTTTGTATTTAATACGTCATCCCATTGTTCCGACTTCATTCTCATCAATAGTCCATCTCTAGTAATACCAGCATTGTTAATGAGGATATCAATGGAGCCATTAATTTTTATGATTTCTTCAAAAGCTGAACTGACAGAATCCTCTTTTGAAACATCAAATTTTAATTTATGAGCTTTACCTCCCGAATTTTTTATTGAATTTATGACTTCTTCAGCTTTTTCATCGGATGAAGAGTAATTAATAAAAACTTCTGCTCCCAAGCGGCTTAATTCTAAAGCAATTTCTTTACCAATTCCTCTGCTAGCTCCAGTGATTAAAGCAACTTTGCCAGATAATAAAGCTGTATTGGACATTGTGAAATTTTATAATTTTCAATCGTAGTACAATTTGTGTAAAGATATTGTTTTTATTTATAATTGTCTAGAAAATATTAAGACCTTTTATCGTGCACTTTTTAATACCAGCTGCAGGCAGTGGTAGCAGAATGAAAGCTGGGAAAAATAAATTACTTATTGATTTAGAGGGAGAGTCTTTGATTTATTGGACACTTAAATCTGTATTTTCTGCAAGCTCAACAAACTGGGTTGGAATAATAGGGCAACCAAAAGATAAAGAATTATTATTAAATTCAGCAAAGAACTTTGCCCATAAAGTTCATTGGATTAATGGTGGAGATACCCGACAAGAGTCAGTTTTTAATGGTTTAAAGGCACTGCCCAAAGATGCTGAAAAAGTTTTAATTCATGATGGTGCTCGATGTCTAATTAATCCTGAATTGATAGACCAATGCGCAAACCAATTAGATCAAAATGAAGCTGTTATTTTGGCTACTAAGGTAACTGACACAATAAAGATTGTTGATAATGAAGGTTTTATTAAAGAAACACCAGATAGAAATTACTTATGGGCAGCGCAAACTCCTCAGGGATTTTTAGTAGATAGATTAAAAAAAGCTCATACTATGGCAATTGATAAAAACTGGAAAGTCACAGATGATGCCTCACTATTCGAAATGCTTAATTGGAAAGTAAAAATCATTGAAGGAACTTATTCAAATATAAAAATTACGTCCCCTATAGATTTGAAAATAGCAAAACTTTTTGTGAAGAACTCAACTCCTAGTTAAAAAGGTTTATTGATACTAAGAATGCCGTTATCGCCATTTAAGGTTGCTTCATACCCTAAAGGGATGCATGCATTCCCTGATATGTGGCCTATGGGGAGGTCAAAAAGAATAGGAAAATCAAACTCTTGGAGTCTTTCCATAATGCAGTTTTTTAGTAAATCTTTCCATTCAAGGTCGAAGGAATTATTAGAAAAACTCCCGAATCCAATACCCGCAATTTCAGTAAGTGTTTTAGTCATCTTGAGGTAAGTCAACATGCGATCAATTTTATAAATATCTTCATTAATATCTTCAAAAATTATTATTTTCCCTCTGAAATCTGGGAAGTGATTAGTACCAATTAAAAAAGTAGCAATAGTTAAGTTAGAAACTATAATATCTCCTTTCGCTTTTCCACCTCTTAAAGGAATTCCTCTAATGTCCTCAACATATCCCTCAAAAAGTAAATTTCTTAATCTCTCAAGACTCCACTCTGGCTCCCTGAAAAGGCTTGTAACCATGGGCCCATGAATAGAACCAAGAAATCCTTGAGAATATTTAGATAGTAATAAAGAACATGTATCTGAGAATCCAAGCATTAAACCATGCTGCCAAGAAGGTTCTTTTTCTAATAGTCTTGCTGAACCCCATCCTCCTTTTGCAAAAATGATTAGATTACTATTTTGTGCTTTTTCCAGTTCTTCAAATCTAGTTAGATCATCACCTGCAAAATAACCAAATTTTTTTGATAGAGAATTATTCTCATTAATTTCTAAGCCCCAGTTTTTTATGATTTCTATGCCTTTTTGAAAATTTTCTTCTTCATCAATAAAGGAGCCTGGAGCTACAATATCGATTAGATCACCTTTTTTTAATCTAAAAACCATATTTAGAATTTATGAGGCAATAATGATTCCTAATAAAAGGACTCCTCCATAAATTGATTGATTTTTGAAGTGATTCCCAATATTTTTTATTGATTGCTTTTCCTCAGGAAATACCTTTAGTATATCTCTCTGCATTAAGATTGACGTTGTAAGCCAAATTGGCCAAAAAATAAAATCCATTTGATTAATAAATCCGCATAATGCGAGAAAACTAGAAGTTAAAAAATAACAAATTTGAATAGTTATTCTTGTATTGTTCTGGAGGTTAACAGCGGAACTATTTATTCCAATTTTGATATCATATTTTTTATCTGCTAAAGCATAAATCGTGTCAAAGCCAAAAGTCCAAAAAATAGTAGCTAGCCAGCAAAACAATAAAACAATACTATTCAAATTGCCTTCATTTGCTGCCCAGGGAATTAAGACAGCAAAACCCCAGCATATGGATAAAATTAATTGAGGATATTTAAACCATCTTTTGGCAGAAGGATAAATTAAAATAATAGGTAAAGCTAAAAAAGCAAGTGAAATGGAAAGGAGCCTTCCAGGTTGAGGTAGTGACAAAGTTAAAAAGAAACTACATAAAATTAAAAAGAAAAGAATTAAATAAGCCGCTTTAAGACCGATTTTATTTGCAGCTAGAGGTCTATTTTTTGTCCTAAAAACTCTTTGATCAATTTTTTTATCCCAAATATCATTAACCACGCAGCCTAATCCACTTACTAGTAGTCCTCCTAGGATTATTCTTAACAACATTAATAATGTTGGATTAGCATCTGGTGTTAAATATAAACTCCATCCAGCAGGAATAAGTAAGATCATTCTCCCAGTCGGCTTATTCCATCTTAATAATTCAAAAAAAGTACTTAATTTAATTTCTCGATTTTTATTTTGCATATAACCTATTGTATATTTCATAACTTTAAATAATCTTACTAGGATTAAGTGATTCCTATTATTTAATAATCAATCTTGAGTATATTTATTAATGGATTCAAGATATCTGCATCTTATAAACAGAAATGATACAGAAACAAGATTTAAGATATTTTCAAGAAAAGCAAATTTTAGTAGCTTCTATCGATATTGGAACTAACTCTACACATCTCTTGGTAGCAGAAATTAATCTAGAATTAAAATCATTTTCAATAAAATTCACTGATAAATCAACCACTCGTCTTGGAGAAAGAAATGAAGAGGGTAATCTTACTGAAGAATCAATCCAAAGAGCATTAGTTACTCTTAAGCGATTTAAGGAATATTGTAAAAGTAATGGAGTAAAACAAATAGTAACAGCAGCAACAAGTGCAGTTAGGGAAGCTCCAAACGGTCAAGATTTTATTAGAAGAGTTCTTGATGAGACTGAGATTCAAATAGAATTGATAAGTGGTTCTGAGGAAGCCAGATTAATTTACCTTGGTGTTCTTTCTGGTATGGCTTTTGAAGACCAATCTTATGTAATCATAGATATTGGTGGAGGATCTACAGAATTAATACTTGCAGATAAAAAAGATGCAATAGCTCTTACCAGCTCGAGAGTTGGTGCGGTAAGACTTAAGAATGATTTTTTAAATAAAGAGCCTATAAATGTAGAAAGATCAAAGTTTCTAACAACTTTTATTCAAGGTTCTTTAGAACCATCCGTTCGAAAAATAAAGAGTAGATCTAAGGGAGATAAGCCTTTATCTATGATTGCAACAAGTGGCACTGCCACTTCATTAGGAAATTTGATTTCAGATGATTTAGGAGAATCTAAACAAAAGTTGCATGGTTATAAATTTAAAAGGGAAAATTTACAGAATGTATTGGAAAAATTAATTAAAATGCCAGTTTCGGAAATTAAGAAAATACCTTCATTAAGTGAGAGAAGAGCAGAAATAATTATTCCAGGCGCATTGATATTAAATACCGCAATGGGTATGTTGAACTTTAATGAATTAGCTATAAGTGAGAGGGCGCTTAGAGAGGGTTTAGTTGTTGATTGGATGCTTCGTAAAGGGATAATAAAAAACGAGTTCAATATACAAAGCAATATTAGAAAAACAACTATAGTTCATCAGGCCAGAAAGTTTGGAGTAGATAATACAAGGGCTGAGAAAGTTATCGATATTGCTTTTCAAATCTATGATCAGACTAAAAATATCTTTCATAACAATAATGACTCTAAAGCTAAAGAACTTCTTTGGGCAGCTTCTAATCTTTATAATTGCGGGAAATACGTAAATGTTGGTTCATATCACAAACACTCTTGGTACTTAATAAAAAATTGTGAGTTGTTGGGATATTCTGAAGCAGAAACAAATATTATTGCTTCGATAGCTAGATACCATAGAAAGACTCTACCCAAGAAAAGACATGAGTCTTGGCAAAATTTAATATCCAAAGAAGATAAAACATTAGTTCTTGAAATGTCATTAATATTAAGACTAGCAGCATCTCTTGATCAAAGACCTGATAATGTAATTTCTTCAGTTCAAATAAAATTGCAGGAAAATATTCTTACATTTGAACTTTTACCTTTAAATAGAAACCATGATCTTCTACTTGAAAAATGGAACTTAGGATTATGCCGTAATGTAATAAAAGAACTAAAGAATTTGGATTTAAAAGTTATTTAGTTTTTTTTAATAACTTCTTGTTTTGGAGTTTGATTCTGAAAAGACTCTGAAAATAAATTGAAAATTAAGGATGAGGCGACTAGTCCGAGAAAGCCTGAAATTAAAATAGATATCAAGAACCCTACAGGACTTAGACCCTTAGATTGTCTGGTTTTATTAGTTTTTTTAGCCACTTCTTCTACTATTTCTTGTATTTTTATCTCTTGCCTCTCGGTCTTGAATTCATTCATTATAAATTCTGTATCAAGGTTCAGTTTCTGTGAAATTCTACGAACCATTGCTTTGACAAATACTTTTTCAGGTAGCTTTTCTTCATTACCTTCTTCAATGGCTTTAAGTTGATGAGATCCAATTTTTAAATCAGAAGCCAGTTCTTCAACAGATTGATCTCTACTTAACCTTGCCTCTTTAATAAAATTTCCAATTCTTTTTAAAGAGAATTGTTCTTTTTTGGTATTGTCTTCTGAATTAGATTTTATTTCTTTCAAAGCAAACAAATTTTTACTAATTATAGTGATTAATATTTTTCTATCAACTTTACGATTATTTATTTCTAAAGAGATGTCTATATGATGGATTGTATAGATTAGACCTCTTTTGAGAATTATTAATTGCTGGGCTAATTATATAAATAGTTGTTCTAATTAATTTTTTTTCAATAGAAAAATCTTCCATATCTTTTAATTCTATTAATGATGTCCAACCATCATCCCAAGATACTCTGTATCCAACAATAACTTTAGTCTCTGAGGGATAAAACTCTAGTAAAGTTTCTTGAGACCTTTTTACATGCCTAGCACTTAGATAAAGGCATAAAGAGGAATTGTGTTTCGCAAGATCTTTCAGAGATTCTTTCTCGGGCATCCCAGTTCTTCCTCCTGCTCTTGTTAAAATTATTGTTTGCGTTACGTCAGGGATAGTTAACTCAGCCTCATGATATGCTGCTGCGACTTGAAAAGCACTTACACCTGGAATAACTTCGATTTCAATTTTTTCTTTTTTTAAAATTTCTATTTGTTCTCTAATCGCGCCAAAAAGACAAGGGTCTCCATCATGCAATCTTATAACAGTTTTCCCTTCCTGAAATTTTTTTATCATAATTGAGGTGATTTGCTCTAAGTTGAGCGAACTCGTTTTTATATTTTCAGAACCTTCTTTAGAAAAATCTAAAATCTTTTCAGGAATTAGAGAATCAGTCCAAATAATGACATCTGCAATTTTTATCTTTTTTAAAGCTTTTAGTGTTAATAAATCGGGATCGCCAGGACCAACTCCAATAAAGGATATTTTTTTATCCATTCTTTCTGTTTTTACAACTATATGTTCTTAATCTTAAAAAAAATATTCCAATTAATCCAGAAGAAAATAGAAAAATACTTATAAATTGAGCCATTCTTATACCTCCACTACAGAAAGGCGGAAGCCCACCAATACATAGTGGGTCAGTTCTTAAACCCTCAATCCAGAATCTCCCAAAGCTATAACTTATTAAATAAAGACAGCTAATAAAGCCAGGCCTAAAAAAATCTGTTTTATTCTGTTTATTAAAGACAAAAATAAGAAGGATGAATATTAAAAAATTCCACAGTGACTCATAGAGAAAAGTAGGATGAAAGAATTCGTAATTAATAAATTCTAAAGGCCTATTTTGGATAGGTATAAATAATTTCCAAGGCAAATTTGTAGGCACCCCAAAGGCTTCATTATTGAAAAAATTCCCCCACCTTCCTATAGATTGTCCAAGAATAATCGAGGGTATTAATATATCTATGAAAGTTTTTAAATGAATGTTTTTCGACTTACAAAAATAGATAATAGATAATAATCCTCCAATTAGACCTCCATGGATTGCTATGCCTCCTTCCCAAACTGCCAGAAAAGAAGGTATTTGAATGGTGTTATTGAATAGTTCTAAAGAAGTAAATAAGTTCTCTCCGCTATATTGCCTCCACTCAAAAATTACGTAATAAGCTCTAGCTCCAATTATTGAAAAGATTATTAATGATGGAAGTATTTCACTAATGTACAGTGGGTTAATATTCCTTGCCTTTGCAAGTTTTTTAGAGACAAATAGGCCTATTATAACTGAAACTGAAATCAGAAATCCATACCATCGAATTGTAAGAAATCCTAAATTTAAAAATGTTTCACCTGGAGATTGTATAAAAGCTTGAAATATAAGCATTGAGAAAGAAAGTTAAATACCCTCTGCTGCCTGCACTTTTTCTACTTGTTTTTTCTTTAATACTAAAAGTATTTGTGTTAAACCTACACCAATAAAGAATGCAATTAATCCAATTACTCTGTAAGGGCTTTGTAGTACAACTTCAGCATCTAATTGCCCAAAGCCGCCAACATTGGGATCATTAGTAAGTGGATCACCTGCATTGATTTTGTCTTGTGCTTTTACGATAAGTTGAGGACCAACAGGGACTGCTTCAGTAGTTATTTCACCATTCTCGTTTTCTATATTGACCTTATAGCTACCATCTTCAATTGTATCTATTGAATTAATAGTTCCTGAGGTGGAAGAGGTGAAAACTACATTATTGCTTTTGTCTCCAGTTGGGTATACTTGACCTCTACCTCTATTGCCTCCGATATGTAACGAGTATTTCCCATAGTGATATTCTTTATTAGTGGATGGATCAGGGGAAAGTACAGGAAAAACTATTTCTTTATTGGTATCGCCAGGCAAAGGACCAACGATGATGATATTATCTTTCTCTTCACTGTAATTAGTAAAATAAACCCCTTCCGTTTCCTCTTTGATTTCTTCGGTCCACCTTTCTTGTGGAGCAAGTTTAAAGCCATCAGGCAGCATTACAACAGCTCCAACTTGTAATGGAACTTCAGAACCATCAGCTCCGATCTCTTTCAAGTCATTTTTGTAAGGTATTTTGACAACAGCTTTAAAAACACTATCAGCACCAACAGATTGCGGAACCTCTGCAATAGTAGGCATTTGGGCTAAATGACAATTTGCACAGACTATCTTTCCTGTAGCTTCTCTTGGGGATTCGTAGTTTTGCTGAGCCCAAAATGGATAAGCAAAAGTGGTCTTAGGATAAAATAGAATGCTCGAAATGAATAGCAGACTGAAGATGAATAAAGTTGTTTTTCTCATGATTTGATTTTTAAGATCTTTCATTTTTTATGCCCACCAAGGATTTTCATTAGTTCTAAAGTCAGTTTCTGACCATTGTTTGACAAGTACGGCATCATCTTCAATATCTACATGAGCCAGTGCTAAAGATAAAGGAGCAGGACCTCTGACTACCTTCCCATTTGTATCGTACTGACTACCATGACAAGGACATATGAATTTATTGGCGCCACTATCCCATGGGACAACGCAACCTAAATGAGTACAAATTGCATTTAAACCAAATTCTCCTATTTCCCCGCCCTCATTAACTATTAAATAAGTGGGATCTCCTTTGAGACCCTGAACTAGGCTTCTGTCTCCTGCTTGATGGGTAGCCAACCAACCTGTTTTAGTTACTGGATTCCCTAATTCGTCTTTAGCAGAAGTTCCACCACCGCCTCCTCCTGCTCTTAAAGGCATGAAATAATTTGCTACTGGGTACAAGGCTCCTAAAGCTACACCAGTTGCAGTACCAAATGTAAGAAGATTCATAAATTGCCTTCGACCCATTGAAGGAACATCATTGGAACTTAATTGAGTCATTCGCTACTTGGTTCTGTTATTTATTAGTTATTATGAATCAAATTGCTCAATTTCTGTTGCAAATAGATAGGACTTTTAATAATTTAAAGTAAAAGTTTAGGAAGTCTTAATTAATTGATTTAAATGAACCCATTACTCGTAGATGAAGTTATTCATTATTTGGTTCATCGCTGGGGAAAAAAATATGACTTTAGACTCTTTAGAAGAGGAAAATTTGTCTATTTTCAAATGATGTGGGGATTCCTTGGACAGGAATCATTTCCTTTAAGTGAAGTTGAATATAAAAAATCGATAGCTGATAAAATCGAGATTTTAAATAGAGGTGGATACTCAGAGGAAGTAAGGGAATGGCTAAAGAAAGTCAATGCTAGGCCAAGGTTAGGTAGAGCTGTCAGCTTGCAATTAAATGTTAATGAGAAGATGAAAGAGTTTTTGACTTGAGATTTTCTGATAAGTAAGTTAATCCAGTACCGACAAAAAATAAAAACACAATTGATATAGATAGCAATGACATTGTCAATGGGTCTGTTGAAGGTGTGATAATTGCAGATAAGATTGCAGAGGAGATTACAACTATTTTCCAATTTGAAATCATTTTCTCTGTAGTAATTATTCCAAGAGAACCAAGAATAAATTGTAATACTGGTAATTGAAAAGCTAATGCAGTGCTAGACATTAATAAAAGAACGAAATCAAAATATCTCTCTATTGACCATGTTGGTTCAACAATGTCAGCACCGAAAGTAATAAAGAAATTTATGGCTGCAGGAACTAATATCCACCATGAAAAAATTAATCCTAAAAAAAACAGAAGACCTGAACCAAAAACTGCGGGCAAGATAAGGCTTTTTTCTTGTTTTGTTAATCCAGGGGAAATGAACAATATTATTTGATAAAAAATATAAGGCATAGAAACTATTAATCCGCTGTAACCTGCAACTTTAATAGCGACAAATAAAAACTCTCCTGGAGCAAGTTGTAATAAATGAATATCACCAGCTGGAATTTCTAAAAAAGATATTAATGGCTTTATTATTAGAAAACTTAAGAATATTGAAATAAGTATTGAGTAAATTGAGTTTAGTATTCTTTGACGAAGTTCCTCTAAGTGATCACTAAAAGTCATCGTATCTAAAAATTTATTTTCACTCTGACCTGTACCTTTCATTATTGTTTGATAAAGATTTTTTAAGAAAAAGGTTTAAAATTAATCTTGCCAAAGTCCAATTTTATTTTTTGAAAAATTTAATTATTTGCTTAATTTAGGATTGGTTGGATCTGGCAATAAGAAAGGAGGGGCATCATTTAAAGATGATTCGCCATAAGTTTCATATTCTCTATAGCCACCCATTTTCCCATTTGTTTTCATTAGAGCACTTACGAAGGCAAGTAATAAGAAAACAGTAGGGGCTCCAATTATTAATGCAGCGCCAAATAGATATCCAACAATAAATTCTGGAAAACTATGATTTCCTAAAAATTCATGAGTACCCAAAAGAAAATCAAACATTTAGATTTTAAAATTTTTTTTATTATAAACTAATTTACTGTTTTAAGATTCTTTTTAATGTAATCTTCTCCTCTTGTAGGATTTCCCCAAATAATTTCTACATTTTTAAAGGAAACGCATCCAGGTCCTCCTTTTTTTATTTTTTGCAAATCTTTAATCTTTACTAAATTAATTGGAACTTTAATGTTTCGTTTTGCCTTACTAAATAACGCTGCTAAATCTGCAGCAATTTGAAGATCTTGTTCAGATGCTGCTTGAGATGAAGACTTTAACACCACATGACTTCCTGGTGATTCCTGTGCATGAAACCATAGATCGCCCTTTTTTGAAAACTTAAAGCTTATTAAATCATTTTGCCTCATATTTCTCCCTACCTGAAGCTTCAATCCGGAAGGAGTATCAACTTGAATTGGTGAAGATTGTATCTCAGATGAACTTTTCTTATCTTCTCTTTGTCTCTTTAGATGAATATTAAACTCGTTACAAATTTCCTCCATAATTTCTTCTAATAGTTTAATTTTTACAATCAGGTCTTCATGATTTAAAGAATTTATATTTTCTAGAAGTGTATTGAATTCATCTAATCTATCCAGATTGGTTTTGTAAATATTTAGTCTTTCTTTTATCAATTCTCTAGATCTTTTCAGTTTTTTTGATTTTTTATATAGTTTTTGTCCTCTAATAATATCTTGTTTTTTGAGCGGATTTGTTGAGAATATCTTATCAGCTTTTTCTTTATAGACTTTGTAGTTTTCTGACTTTGATAGAAGATCATATTGAACATTTAAATTCTTTTTCTCATTATTAGTTTGTTTGAAAATCATCCCTTCAATTTTTTTTTCTAAGAATTCAAGTTTTTTTTGTTTTAAATGATAATCATAATAATTTTCTAAACCGGTGCATAAATCTATTTTATTTACGCATTTAATTTCTTTATCTGAAAACCAAACGCAATAAAAAAATTTGTTAAATATGGAAAAATTAAAGTTATTATTTTTAAACCTATTTATCCATATCTTCCAACTTATAAATATCTCCTTTAAGTTCGCATCGCTAATGAAATCAATGTTTTTTTCCATTATTTCCGAATAGCTAGTTTTACTAACTACCTCTAATTGTTTTGTGAGGCTAGGACTTACTCCTTGGTAGGTATTTATTAAACAGTATTTCAAAGACTCAGGCACTGTTGAAATTGATTCTTTCCATGATTGAAAAGACTCATCTTCTCTAGGTTGTTTTTTGAGATTGACTGGAGGGTCAGAATAAATTGATCCTGTTAAAATTGTTCTAAAACTAGATTTACTTGAATTAATTTGCTTACCAACTGCGATTATTTTATGTTTATTATCCAAATAAAAAATATTACTATGTTTTCCCATTAACTCAAAAATTAAATATCTGCTGATTTCATCTCCAGGTTTTTTTGCAAAACCAAATTTTATAACTCTTTCGAAATTATCTTGATTAATCGAAATTAAAGCCATATATTTTAATCCATATCTTATTTGTTTAGAAAGTGTGCTTTCTCTTCCAATCTTTTCTGGCTTATTTATCTTTAGTATTCTGGGAGAGTCACCATTCCATGAAACTTCTAACCAAGTTTGAGAATCAACTCCTCTGAAACATAATTGAATAGTATTAGGCTCTGGTTGTTGGGCAGTTTCAAACTTTGTAGGTAAAATGTTCTTTGTTAAATAATGCAAGACAGATCTAATCGATGTAATATCCATTATCTGCGGCACACCTTTTTGCATTATTTCTTTTTAATTCACAAGAAGTCCATTTTACTGTAAAACTTTTTTATATGAAAAATCAAAAAAAACTCATTATCCTTACCGGACCTAGCGGGGTAGGCAAAGGAACTGTTATTAAAGAAATATTAGGTAAAGATAAAAATATTTGGCTTTCAATATCTGCAACTACAAGGGAACCCAGAGAGGGAGAGCAGGAGGGAGAAAATTATTACTTTTTGAAGCAAGAAAAGTTCAAAGAAATGATTGAAAAAAACCTTTTTCTTGAATGGGCTCAATTTGCTGGGAACTATTATGGAACTCCTTTATCTTCTGTCAATGAGAAAATCACAAAGGGATTTACCGTTTTACTTGAAATTGAGGTGGAAGGTGCAAAGCAAATAAAGGAAAAGTTTCCTGAGTCCCTTTCAATATTTTTACTCCCTCCGGATAAAGCAGAGTTAGAGAGAAGAATAAGAAATAGGGGTACAGAAAAAGAAGAGGCAATTAAAAAAAGACTCTTAAGGGCTAGTTATGAGATTTCTGCATCAAATCAATTTGATTTTGAATTAACAAATCACAATGTTGATGAAACAGCTAAGAGAATAATCAAGTTAATACAAACTTGACTATTCTCTCTTTAATCAGCTCATTGGATGGAATAATAAGTCTGGGAAAAATCTATTAAATTCAATGATGATTCCTGCAGTCATAGTAATCCAAGCCGCTGCTACAACAGGAGCTGATCTCATGTATTTTGTACTAAATAGTTTGAACATTTTTTTAAGATAAATATGTAAGTTAAGGTTTAGCGTGGACCATTTAGAGTGATGTTTTTATCTGATTCTCTAAGTTCTCCACTTCTTCCTTGCTTATTTGCAAGTAATGGCCACTGGGCTCCTTTGATAAGACATTTCTGGGCTAGCGCGAAGTCTATAAAGATTTCCATGTCAGCAGGATTTTTAGTCTTTTTAGATTCAATTAGATACTCTCTACCTGACCAACCAATTATGCCAGCAATATAAATAAATATTGTGCCTGGAATAAGAAGGTCTCCTTCATGCCCTCTGTTTAAAAGTGCTCCCCATGGTTCTAATGGGGCTCCCAAAATTAAATGAGGTAAGCCATCATCGCCGCAAGATGCTTTGCCATACCTTTCAAATCTTGCTATGTCTTTTTGAGTAGTAGCAGAACTTGCTCTCTCAATGAACTTAGGGTTTTCAGAGCATTTATTGAGTGCTGATGCAGTATATTCTGTGCTTGCTCTGTCAGCGTTTAAGGCTGGGCCATTAGCCGCAAGAGCAATTGGAGTAATTCCTAGAAACAGAAAAACTGAGGTTATGATTGAAAAAAAGAATTTCATAAGTTGCAATCTTTAATTCCTTATAGTGTGTTAATTAAGAAATTAATATTAAAATAGAACAAGTTGAATCAAATATGCGTAAAGTTTTAGCTATTGAAACAAGTTGTGATGAGACATCTGTCTCAATAGTTTCTAATATTGGCAATACTTTTAAAATTCATTCAAATATCATTGCATCTCAAATTGAAGATCATTCAAAATGGGGAGGAGTTGTTCCTGAACTTGCAGCTAGAAAGCATCTAGAGTTATTACCTTTTGTTTTAGAAAAGGCTTTAACAGAATCAAAAATCAAAATTGAGGAAGTAGATTATATTGCATCAACTGTAGCTCCTGGATTAGTTGGGTGTTTACGAGTTGGCTCTATAACTGCAAGGTCACTTTGCATGTTACATTCAAAGCCATTTTTGGGAATTCATCATTTGGAGGGGCATTTATCTTCAATTTTATTCTCAGAAAACTATCCAAAGAAATCTTTTCTTACATTACTCGTTAGCGGTGGACATACTGAATTGATAAAGGTTGATGATAGAAGGGGAATGCAAAGACTTGGCAAAAGTTTTGATGATGCCGCTGGAGAAGCCTTTGATAAAGTTGGAAGATTATTAGGTCTTAGTTATCCCGGAGGACCGGCAATTGAAAAGATTGCTAAAAATGGAGATCCTATGAAATTCAATTTACCAAAATGTAGAATTTCCGATAAAAAGGGTGGATTTCTTAAATATGATTTCTCTTTTAGTGGTCTAAAAACTGCTGTATTAAGATTAGTTGAGAAAATAAATTTAGATGGGAAGACTGTACCAGTTCCTGATATCGCTGCAAGTTTTGAAAGAGTAGTTGCAGAGGTCTTGGTTGAGAGAACTATAAGATGTGCTGAAGATCATAGCTTGGATAATGTTGTTGTAGTTGGGGGAGTGGCTGCTAATAATACATTAAGAAAAATGATGATTAGTGAAGCTAATAAAAAATCTATTAAAGTTCACTTAGCTCCTCTTAATCTTTGTACAGATAATGCGGCGATGATCGGTGCAGCGGCGTTGTTCAGGATCAAATTTAAGGATCATTTAAGTTCCCTTAAATTAGGTGTCTCAGGAAGACTATCAATTGAACAAGCAAATACCCTTTATGAAGAAAATCCTCCTTTCTAACTCCAATGAACAAACAATCTAAAATCGAGATTAAAGAGAAAAAAAACTTCGTTGATAAAAATGAACTTAATTTGTGGAAAAGAGGTTTTACTCCTCAAGCTGAAATATGGAATGGAAGAATGGCAACTGTTGGTATAGGAATAATTTTTATTATTATTGCTTTAATAAGCCAACTTTCTTAATAGAAATCATATATTTAAAAGAAATCTTAAGAGATTTAATGAAATTTAGTTTTGTTTAGCTGATTACTTAAATTAAAAAGTATTGTATTTAATGGACTTGCGATAAGATTATTGATTTAATCAAAATAATTAATATTTTTATTATTTATTAAGTTTATATGACGCCTGAAAGGCTTGGATTACTTTGGGGAATAACTGTATTCGCAGGTGCTTGTGCTCGATTATTTTCTTCTTTTACAGGATTCCCAAGTGTTGTTATTTTGTTGCTTTCTGGATTATTCATCGGAAGATCAGGTTTAGGACTGGTTGAGCCTTTAGATCTCGGACAAGGGCTAGAAACTATTGTAGGGCTTTTAGTCTGTTTGGTTTTATTTGAAGGGGGATTAAATTTAAAATTGCCTGAGGGGAATATAAGAAATACTGTTTTAAAAATCTCATTGGTAAGACTTTTTATTTCATTATCAGCTGGAATTTTTATTGCTCATTGGCTAGCAGGCCTTTCATGGCAAGTCGCAGGAATATATAGTGCAATAGTTCTAGCTACTGGCCCCACAGTGGTTTCTCCATTAGTTGAACAAATAAAATTAGCTTCCCCTCTTTCAGAAGTTTTAAAAGCTGAGGGGTTGTTACTTGAACCAATTGGTGCAGTATTAGCACTATTACTTTTAGAACTAACTTTAGGGGACCTACGTGGGATTAACGATGTATTTATTGCATTAATGCAAAGATTAGGGGGAGGAGTTCTAATCGGATTAACTGCGGGATGGTTACTATCAGAAATTTTAAAAAAAATAAAAAATGAAGCCTCATTTGGCATAGAGCTTCAAGTTACCCTTGGATTTATTTTCCTTGTGTATGGAATTTGTGAATATTTTTTGCCAGAATCAGGCTTGCCTGCTTCTGTCGCAGCAGGTTTTATTGTGGGCAAAAGAGAAGTAATAGATAAGGATAGATTGGATAATTTAATAGGTGAATTAGCTCAATTAGCAATTACAGTTCTTTTCCCTCTTTTGGCAGCTGATGTTTCTTGGAGTGAATTAAGTCCGCTAGGTTGGGGAGGGGTTATTTGCGTTTTTATGTTGATGGTCATTGTTCGTCCTATCTCTATCTGGATAGCAACAATGGGAAGAGAATTAGACTTAAAAGAAAAAGTATTTTTAGCCTGGTTAGCCCCAAGAGGTATTGTTACTGCAGCTGTAGCCTCTCTTTTTTCTATCAGATTAGAACAGGCTGGCATCCTTGGAGCTGGACGTCTTCAAGGTTTAGTGTTTCTTACTATATTAATGACGGTAGGAATCCAAGGCCTTACAGCTAAACCTTTGGTAAATCGGCTTGAATTAGGCCAAAAAAAAAATTAGATTGATTTAAGACATCTTTCAATTCTTGATATATCACTTTTACTCTCAGAGAAAAGTTCCCAACTTTGAATTAAATCTGGCCCACTGAGAGAACCAAAAAAGGCTACTCTTAATGATTTCATTAAAATACCTTTTTTAACATTATGCATTTTTGAGATTTCGTTTATTATTTCTTTGGCTTTATCTTTATCTACTTTTCCAGTATTTTGCTCAATTAAATAATTTAAAATTAGTTTTAGAGATGTTTTGCCATCATTGCTTTCAAGAAAATCTTTACCTTCTTTTTGAATTGGGGGTAATAAGAAAAATGGTTTTGATTGATCAATGGCGTCTTTTAAAAGAGTCATCGAGTCTTTAATCAAAATTGCTAATTTAATAGCCCATTCTTGAGATGGTGGATCCCAACCCATATTATCCCAGTATTTTCCTATGGTCTCACTCAATTTTACTGTTTCCATATTTTTTATGTATTGAGAATTAATCCAATTGAGTTTTTCCCAACTGAATTTAGCTCCAGCTTTATTTATATCTGATAATTCAAAAATTTTAGATATCTCATCAAGTGAAAGTATTTCACTCGTGGCAGATTTTGGCGACCAACCTAGAAAGGCCATATAGTTCGATAAGGCCTCCGGTAAATATCCCATATCTCTAAATTCGTCGATTGAAGTAACGCAATCTCTCTTGGATAATTTCTTCCCTTCGTTATTTAGTATTAGCGGTGTGTGTGAAAAAGTTGGTAGTTTGAAATCTAAAGCTTCATAAATCAAGATTTGTTTTGCCGTATTAGAGATATGGTCTTCACCCCTTACGACATGAGTGATATTCATGAAATTATCATCAACTACAACTGCAAGATTATACAAAGGATCTCCAATCTCATACCCCATAGCCCTTCTTGATAAAACCAAATCACCACCTAAGTCCTTACCTTGCCATTTAATTTCGCCTCTTATCTGATCTATCCATTTAATTTGTATTTCCTCATCAATCTTAAACCTTATTACGGAAGTCCTTCCTTGGGATATGAATGTTTCTATTTCTTCTTTAGAAAGATTTCTATGCCTATTATCATGCTTTGGAGGTAATCCTTTCTTTTTTTGTTCCTCTCTTAATTCAGAAATCTCATCTTCTGTAGTGAAGCATCTATATGCAGCTCCACATTCTAATAGCTTTTTGATGTATTTTTTGTGAATCGAAATTCTGTCACTTTGCTTTACAGGTTCTTCATTCCATTGAAGTCCAAGCCATTTCAAGCCATCTAATATATTTTTTGTGTATTCAGATTTAGATCGAAGAAAATCTGTATCTTCAATTCTTATGAGGAATTTTCCACCTATTTTTTGTGCATACAACCAGTTGAATAACGCTGTTCGAGCTGTTCCAATATGAAATAAACCTGTTGGACTCGGCGCTAATCTTAAACGTATTTCCAAATTTTTTTTAGAAAAAACGGGACCGACGGGATTCGAACCCGCAACTTCCGCCGTGACAGGGCGGTGCTCTAACCAGTTGAACTACGGTCCCAGAGTTTTAGTCCTAAAATTTATTAGAACGCTATTCTTAAAACTATCAGATTATAGTATTTAAATAATGTTGTTGTAATAAAAAATTTATTTATTTGGGGATTTAAAGAAAAAGTAAGTTTTAGAACAACCAAAATATATATACCTATTTATTTTTGAGGTCTAAAACCAGCAGGTTCTATTAACCTAACTTGATTTCCTCTGGCTGTAAATTCTCTACCTTGGTCACTTTGTACGACAACTCTCCCACCAGATTTAACTCTGATGACTCTTGCACGAACCCATCCCAAGGCTGCTGATTCTAGGACTTTAACTACGTCCCCAGGTTGAAGATCTAACTCCATTTCTTGAAAAAATGATTTACATAATGTTGATCAAACGCGCCGTGGAGGACTTGAACCCCCGACATCAGGTTTTGGAGACCTGCGTTCTACCAACTGAACTAACGGCGCATTTAAATAATTATAAGCGCCTTTGTGACCAATAAGGTTGTAAATTTACAACTTTAACGATCAAAGCGTTGTTTTACGCGAGTAGCTTTTCCTACTCTATCTCTTAGATAGAATAACTTAGCTCTTCTTACTTTACCTCTACGTTCAACTTTTAGAGAGGCAACTTGTGGACTATGTAGCATAAATACTCTTTCAACACCTATACCTTGGAAAATTCTTCTAACTGTAATTGTCTGATGAATACCTCCATGTCTTTTAGCTATTACAACACCTTCATAAGGTTGAACTCTTTCTTTATTACCCTCTGTAATTCTAACTCCAACTTTAACAGTGTCTCCAACATAAATTTCAGGTAATTCTTTTTTTAATTGTTCATTCTCAAATTCCTCGATAAGGTTGGAAACGCTTATAGTTTTTGTAGTTTCAGAAACCAAGTTTTTTTCTTTTTGTTCAACTGCGACATCAACTGATCCGTCAGTTTTAATAATGGTTTCTAATTCATTTTCCTGTTTCTCTTTGGCCATTTTGGTCTTTTTTATCCTACAAGTTCTATATCTTAACCTTTTGACTCGCCTTTAGTAACCTTTTTGGTAAATGAAACTGTTTTTGAAAACATTTGGAATCCTGTGATTAGCATCCATAACAATCCAAGGGAATTCAATAATACATATATTAATTCTCCATTATCTCCAAGCCATTCACCTTCATGTAGCGACATTAACCAATGAACTTGTTCTCTAGAGTAACCTAATAAATCTTTTGAAACCCTATAAATAACCCCGGTACTGGAAGATATAAATAGTGGAAGAAAAACCCAAGGCGCCAAAGCTTTATGAAATTGCCTAGAATTAGATGAAAATTTCATTCCTGTTTCCCATTGTTATTGATAGATTTAAGATAGCCAAGACCGTAATGGCTATTTTGATGATATTTACCTATTACTATTATTTATTCCAATGAAACATTTTGCAGATCTTTTATTAAATAAAAATAATTCCAAAACCAATAATCAAGTTCCTTTTATACAGAGGAGAAGAGGAATTGAAATAAAGTCTGCACGTGAAATAAATTTGATGAAAAAATCTAGCAGGATAGTCGCAACAGTTTTGAGGGAAATTAATGACTTAATTAAACCTGGAATGAGCACTAAAGATTTAGATGATTTTGCAGAGAAGAGGATAAAAAGTTTTGGTGCTGTGCCAAGTTTTAAGGGCTATCATGGTTTCCCTTCTAGTATTTGTTCTAGTATCAATAATGAGGTTGTCCATGGGATACCAAATAAAAATAAAATAATTAAAAATGGTGACTTAGTTAAAATTGATACAGGAGCATATTTAGATGGCTTCCATGGGGATAGTTGCATATCAATTTGTGTAGGAGAAGTAAGTTCAAAGGTCCAAAATCTTAGTGATGTAGCTTATAAAGCATTGTATGCTGGCCTTTCAAAAATTAAGGCAGGGAATACACTTCTCGATGTGGCTGGGGAAATCGAAGATGTTGTTGTAAAAAATGGCTTTAGTGTTGTTGAAGATTACACAGGCCATGGAGTTGGCAGAAATCTTCATGAAGAACCATCGGTATTTAATTTTCGGACTAAAGAATTGCCCAACGTCATACTTCGTGAAGGAATGACATTAGCTGTGGAACCTATTGTTAATGAAGGGACTAAATTTTGTAAAACATTAAATGATAAATGGACAGTCATAACAAAAGATGGAAAATTATCTGCGCAATGGGAGCATACAATAGTTGTTTTAAAAGATGGAATTGAAATATTGACAGATAGAGATTTCTAGGCACTATGATTTGTATTTATAGATAATTTGGCAATACAAAAAATTAAAAAATTCTTTTAGTGGGAACAGTATGTAGGTTAAAGGGTTTGGACTAATTATTATTAAATAAATTTTTGAATTAGCTAAGTCATAAATTTTTTTAGACACAAATTTGGCACTCATAATCCCGATAGGATTTAGTTCTGACTTAAAAGGCCCTAAGATGATTTTCTTAATAATTAATTTTTTCTTAGTATCTTTGTCCAGAAGATTTTTTTTGAATGAAACTAATTGACCAATAAGGGATTTACTTATCTCATATGAAGGATTAAGCGCTGGCAATATTTCTGCTTCAGATGTGTTTATCCAAATCTCTTTTTTTATTAATGACTCATTTTTTCGGGCAATATCTTCAAACAAATTTAAAAATTTGAAATTGCTTAATGCATTTATTTCTATTGAATTTTCATAATTGCTGTTTTCTCGACTTAAATTATAAATGCCGTGGTTCAAAATTAAAATATCTATCTTCTTTAAATGCTTTTTTAGTGCCGATTCTTTCCCGCATTCCCATTTAATCCATTTATTAGGGGATTCAAGATTTACTTCAGAATCAGTTTTACTATGAGTAAATCCAATTACTTTATATCCTTTCTGACGAAACAACTTCGTTAGTTCTTTCCCTAGTGCGCCGGAGGCTCCAGTAATCCCAACAGTTTTTTCGTTTTTCATTGAATTTATCATTTTGTCTGATTTTGATAAAATATCAAAGCACTAAAATAAATTTACCTAAAAAATATTTATTTGCTTAAAACTCATAAATAAATATTTGTTTAGTTCTAAAAAAAATATTATCTTGAACTTATGGATAAATAACTTTACTAAATTATGAGCGATATATTGTTAATTGGTTCATGTGAGCCATTTAGTGGTAAGTCTGCATTGGTGCTTGGGATAGCAAAAAGAGTTTTACAGGAGAAAAAACAAGTACGTATTGGTAAACCACTAGCAACTTGTATCGAACTTACTAATCTACCTTCAATGTCTTATGAAGGATTAATAGATGATGATGTTAAATTTATTGGATCTACTTTAAATATCAAAGAAGAGAATTTAATTTCTTCAGTAGGATTATTAGATAATATATCAGCTGAAAAAAGAATATTTAATAAAGACTTGCTTCCAGGAAAAGGTTTCGATCAAATTAAAGGATTGGTTAATGATTCTTTTGAAGGATTGAATATTCTTGAAGCGGCTGGTAGTCTTCATGAAGGTATGATTTATGGTTTAAGTCTCCCACAACTAGCTGAAAGCTTAGATGCGAAAGCCTTAATTGTAAATTTATGGGAAGATTGTAAAAGCGTAGATGCATTACTAGATGCAAAAAAACAATTAGGGGAGCATTTGGCTGGAGTTGTATTGAATGCAGTTCCGCCTCAAGAAGTCGAAAAAGTTAAAAATGAAATAATACCTTCTCTTAAAGATTTGAATATTGAAGTATTTGGAGTGATGCCCAAGTCACCACTTCTCAGAAGTGTCACCGTCGGTGAGCTTGTAAGAAGACTAGATGCCAAAGTAATTTGTTGCCCTGAAAAAGATCAATTACTTGTTGAGACATTGAGTATTGGTGCAATGGGGGTAAATTCTGCAATGGAATTTTTCAGAAGAAGACGAAATATGGCTGTGGTTACTGGAGCTGATAGAACTGATATCCAACTTGCTGCTTTGGAAGCTTCTACTCAATGTTTAATTTTAACTGGTATGGGAGAACCCCTATCACAATTGATTCATAGAGCAGAAGAATTGGAGGTCCCAATTTTAAAGGTGGAATTAGATACTCTCGCCTCTGTAGAAATTATTGAACAAGCTTTTGGTCATGTAAGAATACATGAATCAATTAAAGCTTCTTATGCTGTTCAATTAGTTCAGGAGCATGTAAATCTAAAAAGAATTCTCGAAAAGATAGATTTTCCCTGCAATTTTCCAGAAAAATGCTAATTTCAAATATAGGAACAATTTTATTTTGAGTCGCTCATTAGATCTACCAGCAACAGAAGGCGTTGATGCCTTAGCTCAAGAACTTGCAAAACTCCAAGATAATGGAAAAAGGAGAATTGCTTTTTTGGGCAGTAGGCATGTACCTGTTGTTGATATCCACTTGATTGAATTGATAGCAAGGTCTTTAGCAGAGGAAGGGCATAATATTCTTACATCTGGATCTCAAGGGGTCAATGCAGCGGTTATTCGAGCTGTGTTGGATATTAATCCATCATTGTTGACTGTTTTATTGCCACAAAGCCTTGATAGACAAATACCCGAAATAAAGGATCAACTTGAAAGGGTTATGCATTTGGTTGAAAAAAGTGAAAATGATGAATTACCTTTGCCACTTGCAAGCAGCCTTTGTAATCAAGAAATTATCACTAGGTGTGATCAATTAATTTGTTTTGCCTTCCATGATAGTGAAACCTTACTTAACAGTTGTAGGTCCGCAGAAGAAATGGGGAAAGTTGTTAGTTTGTTATTTTTTGATTAAATAAATCCATTTACCCTTATTTAAATCAAATTTATGCTAAAAGTAGTCTTGCATTTAACAATTTAAGATGGCAGAAAGTTTTTCATTTGATGTTGTTTCTGATTTTGAGAGACAGGAATTAGTTAATACTTTGGATCAAGTAAAAAGGGAAATTTCTCAACGTTACGATCTTAAAGGAACAGATACTGTTGTTGATTTAGATAAAGAAAATATTTTTATAACTACTAATAGTGAGCTAACTTTAAATTCTGTAAATGACATAATTAGACAAAAGGCAATAAAAAGAAACTTATCTTTAAAGATTTTCGACTATGGTGAAATTGAAACAGTTAGTGGTAATAAACTGAAGCAGACAATTTTGTTAAAACAAGGCATTAAACAAGAAATAGCAAAAAAAATCAGTAAAAGTATTAGAGATCAATTTAAAAAGATTAATGTCAGCATTAATGGTGAAACACTCAGAGTCTCTAGTAAGAGCAAAAATGATCTTCAATTAGCAATTAAACTTATTAGCCAATTGGAAGAGTCTTTGAACATCCCTCTAAAGGCGAATAATTTTAGATAAAATTTCTGATAAGTATTTTTAAAATATGGCAGATTATCCAGAATCCCTTATTCAAGCATTATTAATAAAGGTGAAAGAATATCCCCGTTTTTCAACTGGAGAAATAGAGAAATTTTGTTGGATGGCAGTGCATGAGCATAAGCATGGTGTTTTGCCATCTGAATATGATATTAGGGAGATAGATGAGGATCTATATTTACAAATTTTGCAAGAATTCAAATCAAATAATTCATAAAAATAATATTTATGTTTCTTTGCACAATTATTAAAAAAATATTTTAATTAAATGCCTTATTAATGCACTAATTAATTAGACTAAATATGATTAACTAAAAGAAAAAATTAATGTCAACATCCTTTAAAAATGTCACACCGACTGGACCTGGTGGGACTGCAACCCTTTTGATTGTATTATCTTTTACTGGCTTTCTTTTACTTACCCAATCTCTCTTTGTGGTTCCTTCTGGACAGGTTGCAGTAGTAACAACATTAGGTAAAGTAAGTGGTCCTTCTAGGAGGGCTGGTTTAAATTTAAAACTCCCATTTATTCAGTCTGTTTATCCATTTGATATCAAAACTCAAGTTCAACCTGAAAAATTTGAAACTTTAACTAAGGATCTACAGGTTATTAGGGCTACAGCTACTGTCAAGTATTCAGTAAAACCTCAAGAAGCAGGAAGAATTTTTGCCACAATTGCTAGCAGAAATAGCGATGTTTATCAAAAAATAGTTCAGCCATCTTTACTCAAGGCCCTTAAATCAGTCTTTTCTCAATATGAGTTAGAGACAATCGCTACCGAATTTGCAGTCATCTCGGAAAAAGTAGGAGATACCGTTGCACAAGAACTTAATTCATTCGATTATGTAGATGTTAAAAGTTTAGACTTAACAGGATTGGAGATTGCTGAAGAATATAGAGCTGCGATTGAACAAAAGCAAATAGCGGGTCAACAATTATTAAGAGCAAAGACAGAAGTGGAAATTGCTGAGCAAGAAGCACTCAGATATGAAACATTAAATAAAAGTCTTGATGATCAAGTACTTTTTAAACTATTTCTTGATAAGTGGGATGGTAGTACACAAGTTGTACCTGGCTTGCCAGGTTCTGAAGGAGGCACCCCACCAGTAATTGTTGGTGGTAGAAGGTAATTAATTTAAATTATCTCCTACCTAAAATCTAACTAGTTTGATTTTCTTTAAAAAACAAACTAGTTATTGGTTTTTTATAGTATTAAAGCATTGATCAAATACCTCGATTGTTTTATCAATTTCTTCTTCGTTATGAGCGAGTGATGTGAAGCCAGCCTCAAATGGACTTGGTGCAAGATAAACACCTCTTCGAAGCATCTCTCTATGTAACTTTCCAAAAAGTTTAGCATCATTTGTTTTTGCTTCATCAAAGTTCCTAACTGGCCCATCACATAAGAAAAAACCAAACATAGCACTTACACTTCCACCGTAAATAGCAATACCATTATTTTCGGCAGACTGAATTATCCCTTCAATTAATCTAGAAGTTATTGCATCTAGTTTCTCATAGGTACCTTCTTGTTTAAGTAGTTCAAGAGTCTTTATACCAGCAGTCATTGCAAGTGGGTTTCCGCTCAAAGTACCTGCCTGGTAGACCGGTCCTGAAGGAGCTACCATTGACATTATTTCTTTCTTACCTCCATAAGCTCCGACAGGTAAGCCGCCTCCAATTACCTTTCCAAGTGTAGTTAAATCAGGAGTAACACCAAATTTTTCTTGTGCGCCTCCATAACTGATTCTGAATCCAGTCATGACTTCATCAAAAACTAATAAGGATCCATTCTCAGTGGTTAATTCCCTTAATCCTTCTAAGAATCCAGGTTCAGGAGTAATAAAGCCAGCATTACCAACAATAGGCTCAAGAATGACCCCCGAAATGGCATCAGGATTTTCTGAAAATAATTTTTTAACTGCTTCAAGATCATTGTAGGGAGCAGTTAGTGTATTTGCAGTTGTTGTTCGTGGCACCCCTGGGGAATCTGGTAAACCTAAAGTGGCCACACCTGATCCGGCTTTCACTAAAAACATGTCTGCATGACCGTGATAGCAACCGTCGAATTTAATAACTTTATCTCTCCCAGTGAATGCTCTCATAAGCCTCAAAACAGCCATGCAGGCTTCAGTTCCACTATTAACAAATCTAACCATTTCTACAGATGGGACAGCATCTATAACCATCTCAGCAAGTTTGTTCTCTAAAACGCAAGGAGCTCCAAAACTGGTCCCTTTCTCAATTGCTTCCTGTAGTGCAGTTGTAACTTCGGGATGCGCATGTCCACATATAGCGGGCCCCCAACTTCCTATGTAGTCAATATATCTATTTCCATCAATATCCCAAGCAAAAGGGCCTTTAACTCTATCAAAAACAATCGGCTGACCTCCGACGGATTTAAAAGCTCTTACTGGGGAACTTACTCCCCCAGGCATTAATTCTTGGGCAGCAGAAAAGATTTCTTCTGATTTGGTGCAATTTAATATGTCAGTCACAATTTAACTAAATAATGCTTTGATAAAAATCTTGTCATGTTCTAAGTTAGAAATAAGTAAAAATTTTGTCAATGAGATTGAAATTCTACATTATGATATTTTTATTGCGATAGTTTGGATTGTAAATTATTTATTTTTAGGAAATCATGATAGAAATCAAGATCATGCTAGATATCTCTTTATTAATAAGCGTTTTCAGATATTAAAAAAATTCAATTTATTTTATTTATATTTCGAAAAAATTATCCTCTTCCTCAAAAAAATCTACATTTATATCGTTCAAGTTAAGATCAATCATTACTGGTGCATGATCACTTGGACGTAAATTCGCTCTTGGTGAGCTGTCTATGACACAACTTTTAAGTTTTGATGACAGTTCTTTGCTGATGTAGATATGGTCTATCCTCCAACCTTTATTTAATTCATAAGCGTTATTACGGTAATCCCACCAACTCCAATGGCCAGGATTTTTTTCAAAAATCCTAAAAGAATCTATTAATCTTTCTTTCAGAACATTATTTAGTGCATTTCTCTCTATCTCAGATGCCATTATTCCTCCTTCATATTTCTTGGGATCATAAATATCCAAGTTAGAGGGAGCAACATTAAAATCACCCATAAGACAAATTAATTCTCCTTTTTTTTCTTGCTCATCCAAATATGAAGCTAAACTACTTAACCAATTAATTTTGTATTCGAACTTATTAGATTCTAGAGAAGATCCATTTGGCACATAGACATTTATAATCTTGATACCATTAATATCAGCAGAAATTAATCTTTTTTGATCAAGGAAAATTTCGGCATTTTGATCAGAGTCTGAACAACCGTAGAATCCTTTTTTAACATTTTCTGCTTTTATTTTAGAAATAATAGCAACACCATTATATGCTTTTTGTCCGTAGACCTCCACTGAGTATCCTAATTTTTCAAAAGGTTCAAATGGGAAACTATTATCCATTACTTTTGTTTCCTGCAAACATAGAATATCTGGATTGACTTGATTCATCCAATCTATTATTTGTGAAAGTCTGGTTCTTATAGAGTTAACATTCCAAGTTGCTATTAACAAATTTCTACCAAATTATGTAGAATTAAGTTAGCAGGAATTTTCGGCGTTAAAGAATTTTGAAATTAAATAAAATGAAAAATTATTTTTGCAAAAACCCTCCTAAATTAATACCTTTAGTAATTTTTCTTATTCCCTTAATTTCCTTAAAAGTTAATTTACTAAATGCTGAATATTTATTTGAAGAATTAGAGATCGATTCCTCAACTAAAACAGATGAGAATAGTTCAGAATTTCCAACAAATCCATTTGAACTTGTTGAAATGATTAGGAGACAAAATAGTATGAATGATGCAACTAATCCGTCTGATGCTATTGATGATGCGTTAAGGTCTTTTAATGGTTTGGAGGAAAAGCAAGAAATTTAAAAAAAATTGTCATTTCAAAAATTTAATATGTTAAAAAACCCTATCCCACAAGTTACTAATCAATTGCAGTACAGAGCAATCGGTATTATTAATGGAAAATTTTCTCCCCATGATAGTGATCAATTAAATAAAGGCTTTTTAATTGACAAAAAGGGCGAGAAGATAGAAACAGTAGTACTAGGTAAAGCATTATCACTTTTAAAAAAGCACATTGATTTAAAGAAAAGTTATTACTGGGTTGTTTATCCAAAAAATAAAAATGCTCAAAACTTGCATTTACAGGTTGCAGGTATTTGGGATCCTTACCAACTGAATGATTTCCCAAATGATTCTTCAGAAACTAACTTTTCTAAATTATTAAAAGAATTAGATTTAGAAGATAATTATTTTTCTGTTAGGGGAGAATTAGTTTTTGTCAATACTCAAAAAAAAGAAATTGTTATTAAAATCTGCTCTGCTTCAAAGTTAAAGAATTTAAAAAATAAAAATTTTAAATTAGTCATAAAAGGGGAGCTTTCTCTTCAACTACTTAATAATTTTGTAAGTTTAGATATTATCAGAGATGGAAATGCTTTGAAATTAATCAAGTACGAAGTTATTGAAAAAGATCTTTCTGGAAATGACTAGAATGAAAGGTTGATTTTTATCGCAATTTTACCAATCAAGCAATCGTGGATTTATGGAAGATGTTTTAATTGAATGTTCTCCAGGTATCTCTGGAGATATGTTGTTAGGGGCTTTTTATGATTTAGGGGTGCCTAAAAAAGTCATTGAACAACCACTTATTGATCTTGGATTAAAGGATTTATATCATCTCGAGTTTAAAGAGTCAAAAAGTTGTTCAATCCGAGGGATCAAGGCAAAGGTTGAGAATATTGATAGCAGTCCTATCAAAAGAACTTGGAGAACTATTAAAGAACTTATTTCAAATGGGCACTTAGAAGATAAATTAAAGCAAATAATTTATGAAGTTTTTGAATCCTTAGCAAATGCAGAAGGAAAAGTTCATGGTGTCAAATCTGAGAATGTTCATTTTCATGAAATTGGAGCTATAGACTCATTAGTGGATATCATAGGAGTATGTGCTGCCTTGAATTACTTAAATCCAAATAAGGTTTATTGTAATGAACCAATGTTGGGGAAAGGTTTTGTTCAAACTGAACATGGAAAATTATCTGTACCACCTCCTGCTGTAATAGAACTAATAAGACAAAAGAATATAAAGGTTTTATCAAGCTTTGACTCAATAGAAGGGGAACTATCTACACCAACTGGCATTGCTTTACTTTCTAATTTAGTCGACTATCTGCGACCTCCTTCAAAATATTCTATTAACTCTTATGGAGTAGGCATTGGTAACTTAAAATTTTCATTCCCTAATTTGGTAAGAGTTTATAAAATTTCTTCATTTGAGGATTCTTCTTGTAATCAACAAATTAATCCAAAGTGTGAAGAGATATCTGTTCAAGAAGCATGGATAGATGATCAAACACCTGAAGATATATCTAATTTTGTAGAGAAACTAAGAATTGAGGGAGCTTACGACGTTTCTTATCAATCTATCTACATGAAAAAGAATAGAATTGGATTTTCTATTCAAGCAATCTTACCAATAGAGAAAAGAGAATATTTTAGGCGATTATGGTTTGATTATTCTAATACTATTGGAGTGCGTGAAAGGACCCAATCTAGATGGATATTACTTAGAAGGAAAGGAGAATGTACAACGACCTTTGGAAATATAAAAGTTAAACAGACTTTGAAACCAGATGGATCAATAACTATGAAACCAGAAAATGACGAAGTCATGAGATTAAAACTAGAGCATAAAATATCAACTGAGGAAATAAGAAAAATAATAAAAGAGTCAAGTAAAGAATTTAAAGCATTTGAAAATTGGAAATGAGATTTAATATAAGGAGTCATAAATATTGGAAATTCCTTAAAAAAGTTAATTTTGATGGTTTAAAGAGTCTTTTCTTTATTTCAAGCTTGTTATATTTTTGCATCTATTTTTTTAATAATTTTGATCAAATTTCTTTTGATATCAATTTTAAAAAAAGTGTAATTAATCTATCTTTATCATTTTTATTTTGTGTTTTAAGTATTTACCTTAACGCTTATGCATGGAAATATATAGTTAAATGGTTCGGAGAAGAATTTAAAAGTAATAATCTAGTTTCTTTTTATGTTTTAACCAATATTCTTAAATACGTTCCAGGGGGTATTTGGCATTTTGTTGAAAGATTTAACTTTATAAAAAAAATAAGTAATCCTCAGATTGCTTTATATTCGACACTTATAGAACCTTATTTTATGTTGAGTGGAGCTTTTCTGTTGGCTTCACTGGGAGTAATTTTTTCACCACTTTACTTTTTTTTAATTTTGCCTTTAATATTTTTAAATAAGAAATTTATTTATGTTGTATTAAAAAGATTAGGGTCTATAAAGGGGAAAGTATTTGAGGTTTTGAGATTTGCAAATTCAAAGGACCAATTTGAAAAGAGAATAAATATAATTTCTTTTTTTCCTGCCAAAGCGTTATTACTTGAAATTGGTTTTGTTTTATCTAAATTTACTGGTTTTTATATCTGTCTAAATACTTTTTATTCAAGTAATACTCTCAACATCATATTTTTATTAGTAATCTTTTCTTTGTCATGGTCTTTAGGTTTGGTAGTCCCATCAGCTCCAGGGGGAGTTGGCGTTTTTGAAGCTTGTCTCCTTTTTTTTGTTAGCAGAAATATTCCACAAAATACAATTATTGTTAGCTTAATTTATTTTAGGGTTATATCTACCTCGGCAGATTTGTTATTAAGCTTCCCTTTTTTAATTAGAAAGCTGTTTAAAAGAATTTAGTTTTTTTTCTCTAAACTTGGAATCAATGTAATTGATGCAATGAGACCTAAAGTCATGATAAGAATGGCTGGTAATATTGCCTCTACCATTCTTTCATCTCCAGCATATTGATATATTCTCACAGATAATGTATCGAAATCGAATGGTCTTAAAATAAATGTTATTGGTAATTCTTTTATTGTGTCTACAAAAACTAAAAGTGATCCTACAAATATTGGTCCTTGGAGTAGAGGTAGATGAATTCTTTTAATGATTCCCAGCCAGTTCTCTCCTAGTCCAAGCGCAGCTTCATCAAGACTAGGAGAAATTCTTTCAAGACTTGAATCAATAGAACCCTTAGCAATAGTTAGAAATCGTACAACATAACCCCAAATTAGCAAGCAAATAGCCATGGAACTCAATTCTGAAGAAGAAATGCTTATTAAAGATAAAGCTAATACAGTGCCTGGGATTGCGTAACCTATTCCCGAAAGGTTCGTAATTAGTCCTAATAAAAAGCTTTTATTTGGTCGTCTAGTTAAGGAAATTATTAATGAGAATAACATCGTTATTAATGCAGTAAAAAGTCCTAGACATATAGTCCTTAATAGTAGATTAAGTAATTCTATAGATAACCCCTTTTGAATTTGATCGATATTTATGAGAACCCAAAAACATGGAATTCCAAAAGAGAAGATTGGAGGAAATAAGGATAAGGTTATTGCTAAAAGAGCTCTAGTTTTTTTTAATTCCCATCCTTGAGAATCTTGTGATGCAGGATTTTCACTCCACCTCTTAGATTTTCTTCTCGAGAATTTTTCAAAAATAATTAAAGTAAAAATTATTAACAAAGCTACCAAAGATAATCCAATAGCACTTTTTGGATTGCCCTCAATTATCCAATTTTCGGCGATACCTGTAGAAA
The DNA here is from genome assembly GCF_000012645.1 of Prochlorococcus marinus str. MIT 9312. Classification (NCBI taxonomy): domain Bacteria; kingdom Bacillati; phylum Cyanobacteriota; class Cyanophyceae; order Synechococcales; family Prochlorococcaceae; genus Prochlorococcus; species Prochlorococcus marinus. The sequence continues at coordinate 458,945 of NC_007577.1, forward strand.
TACTTGGAATATTTAATAATGCAAATGTACCTAACTCATTCATTACTTCCATACACATTAAACTTATTCCTGTTATTAGTGCTGGTAACGCCATTGGAAAAGCGATTTTAAAGAAGCTCCTCCACGGCCCAACTCCTAATCCTCTACTAGCATTAATTTGATTAACTCCAAATTTGTTAAAACTTTCGTTAGCAAGAATGAATACATATGGATAAGTAGAAATTGAAAGTATTAAAACACCCCACCATAAACCAGTTACTTGATATCCAAAAATACTTCCTAAATCCTGCAAAACAGCTGTTATTAGATATGCTGGAGCAGCTAGTGGAACTAGCTGACAAATACGGAGAACTTTTCTGAATTTAAAATCACAATTTGAAAGTAACCATCCATTCAAGGTCCCTAAGCCTCCTCCAAATAAACTTGTCAGTGCTAAAACTTTTAAAGTGCCTAGTACCTCTTCTCCTCCTGCAATACCTAATGAAAAATTTCCACCTAATACATATTGAACTCCTTCAAGAAGAAAATTAGAAATTGGAATTAATACTAAGAGTGCAACAATAAACGAAGTGATATAAAAAAGTTTTAATTCGGTTAATGCTTTTTTAAATCCATTAATAAGTATTTTCAAAAATTAATTAAGTCCTACTATTTGCTCTAGTCTGAATTAAATCTACATGATGAAAGTTGATTTTTAATAGTTTGATGATCTAAGTTCTTTCCAATTAATACTATTTTGTTAGATTTATCTTTTGTCCATTCTTCATCATCTAGAGAAAACCGTTTCCCAGACAGGTGAAAAATGTGTTTTCTTTCACTTTCCATAAACCATAATATTCCTTTCGCTCTAAATACATTTTGTGATATTTGATTATCTAAGAAATATTGAAACTTCCTTAAGGAGAATGGTTCAACTGTCTCATAAGAAACTGATGTAAACCCTTCGATATTATTGATCAAATGATTTGAATGAGAAGAGTGATCGTGTGAATGAGAAGAGTGATCGTGTAAATGAGAAGAGTGATCGTGTGAATGAGAAGAGTGATCGTGTAAATGAGAAGAGTGATCGTGTGAATGAGAAGAGTGATCGTGTGAATTATCTTTTACATTTTTCTTTTCCTTCTCGAATTGAAAAGTATCTGTCTCAAAAAGACCAACGCTCATTATTGTTTGTAATCCAACTTCACTATTGGTTGATCGCAAGATCCTAGGTTCTTTTTTTATCTTATTTATAAACTTTTCTACTTTCTTTAATTGTTCTTCGTTCACTAAATCACACTTATTTAAAAGGATGATATCTCCGTATAAAATTTGAGAATAGGAAACACTTTTATTATTAATTTCAAAATCAAAATTTTCTCCATCGATTACAGTGATAATTGAATCTAATCTTACTTTTTCTCTGAGATCGCCAGCTGCAAAAGTCATTGCTACTGGTAATGGATCAGCAAGTCCAGTTGTCTCAACAATTAAATAGTCTAGTTTTTCAGATCTTTCTAAAACTTTTGATACTGTATTTAATAATTCGCCATTAATAGAGCAACATATACAGCCATTATTTAATTCGATCATATCTTCTGAGCCTTCTATGATTAAGTCATTATCTATTCCAATCTCTCCGAATTCATTAACTAAAACGGCTGTTTTAATACCAACTTGATTTTTTAAAATATGATTTAATAATGTGGTTTTGCCAGAACCTAAAAATCCACTAATAATCGTAACTGGTAATAACTTTTTAGACATTTTTACGAATTGTTTTAAATAAATTCAAATTTGTAATTTTATTGATCGAAAATTTTATTGATTTCTGAAGCTAATGTTTGATCCAAATTTGTAATGCCTCCCAAATCATGTGTATTTAAACTGATGATTACTTTTGAATAAATATTTTCCCAGTTTGGATGGTGGTTGTATTTCTCACAGATTAAAGCAACCTTCGTCATAAAAGAGAAGGCTTCAATGAAATTAGCGAAGCTAAATTCTCTTTGGATTTGTTCGGACTTAATTTCCCAGCCAGGTATTTTGACAACTAATTCCTTCAATTCTTCATCTCTTAAAAGGTAAGGTTCCATTGAATAACTAATTGGACTTTAATACATTATAAATATTTTACTTTTTCTCACCAATTATATGTACATTTATAATTCTTTCTTTTTGATCAAATCGATGTTCCCATAAATAAACTGCTTGCCATGTGCCAAGTATTATTTTACCATCTTGAAAACTCAAAGATAAACAAGTGTTTGTTAAGGATGTTTTAATATGTGCTGGCATATCATCAGCCCCTTCTTGATAATGTTTATATGAAATTTCTTCTCTATTTTTTGATAATGTTAGGTAGGAATCATATGGAACTATAGATTGCATATATTTTTTTAAGTCCCTAAGTACATTTGGATCTGCATTCTCATTAATAGTTAAGCTGCAACTGGTATGAAGTGAAGTTAAATTAAAAATTCCTGAATGAAAGTTATTTTTTTCAATAAATAAATTTAAATCATTTGTGATGTCAATAAAACCCTCTCCACTGGTTAAAAATTCTAATTTTGAAAATATTTGTTCCATATAAGTCAAAACTCAACTTATTAATATTCTATTATGAGTAAACAATGTATGTTTTTTTGCAGTCATTAAAATTTTTATCTTAAAATAAATTTAATTAAAATCTAAATTTTTGGCCGAAACTCAATGGAATAAGCTGGGGGCTTATCTTAAAGAAACTCAAATATTAAGTTCAATCCAAAATACACTTTATTGGGACCAGAATACTGGGATGCCAAAGAAAGGCGCTTCTTGGAGGTCTGAACAACTTACCTACATTGCAAAAGTACTGCATAAAAGAAATTCTTCAGAAGAATTTTCTAATTTAATACAATCTGCTAAAAATGAATTATTAAATACGGAACAGAATTCAGATAATCAATTTTTTATTAAAGACAAAGGAAGAAATATTAATCTTTTAATCAAGGAATTTAATAGAGAAAGAAATTTAGATCCTAAGTTAGTTGAATCTTTGGCAAAGGCAAAATCTAAAGGGTATGAAAGCTGGCAAGAAGCTAAGAAAAAATCAGATTTTAAAGTTTTTCTTCCATTCTTTGAAGAATTAGTCAAATTGCGTATTGAAGAGGCAAAGCAAATAAATGATCAATATTCACCATGGGAGACTCTAGCCCAGCCCTTTGAGCCTGAATTGACTTTGAAGTGGTTGAATAAAATGTTTAAACCATTGAAAGAAACTATCCCGGCTTTGATAAGAGAAATTAAACAGTCAAAAAAAAATCATTGGGATTTAAGTCCTGAATCTCAACAAAATTTATGTTCTAAATTACTAGATGAGTTTGGGAGAGATAAAGATCTCGTTATTGTGGGTAAATCGCCCCATCCTTTTTCAATTACATTAGGACCTAATGACTATAGGATTACTACAAGAATTGTTGAAGGTGAACCATTATCAAGCTTTTTAGCAACTGCACATGAGTGGGGCCATTCAATTTATGAGCAGGGTCTGCCATCTCAAAGCCATCAATGTTTTGCTTGGCCTTTAGGTCAAGCAACTTCTATGGGTATTCATGAAAGTCAATCTTTATTTTGGGAGAATAGAATAGTTAAATCCAAATCTTTTTCAAAAAGATTTTTTAAAAAATTTGTTTCAGCTGGATGTTCTTTAAATAATTATTTAGAACTCTGGAAAACTATTAATCATTTGGAAGCAGGATTAAATAGGGTTGAGGCAGATGAATTAACCTATGGTTTACACATTCTAATTAGAACCGAACTTGAAATAGATTTGATTGAAGGAGGTTTGCAAGCCAAGGATATCCCAGCCGAATGGAATAAAAGATATGGTCAACTTTTAGGAATAAAACCATCTAATGATTCAGAGGGGTGTCTTCAAGATGTGCACTGGAGTGAAGGAGCGTTTGGATACTTTCCTTCATACTTATTAGGACATCTTATAAGTGCCCAAATATCTACTCAAATGGAAAGAGAAATTGGTTTGATTGATAATTTAATTGAAAATGGTGAATATCAAAAAATCATCTTCTGGTTAAAAAATAATATACATAAATATGGTAGATCAGTTAATTCTATGGAATTGGTAAGAACTGTCACAAATGAAGAACTATCACCTCAATATTTTATTAATCATTTAAGGTCTAAAGTAAATGATTTTTGCTGAACATTACTTTTGAAGAATTTAGTTGAGTGTAAGGATGTAAGATAAACAAAAATAATTTTTTGATGGCAAATCTTAATCAACCCCCAAGTAGGGTTACACCAAATTTATTGCATATACTAAATGCTTTCACTGATAACTCAAATTCAATAGTAAATACTATCGTTGAATTAAATTCTAATACGATAAATAAATATGAATTAATTACAGAAACGGGTCATCTTAAACTTGATAGAGTTGGTTATTCTTCTCTCGCCTATCCCTTTGCTTATGGATGTATACCGAGGACATGGGATGAAGATGGAGATCCACTTGATGTGGAAATTGTTGGCGTAACTGAGCCATTGATACCTGGATCTATAGTGGAGGCACGGATTATTGGGGTGATGAAATTTGATGATGGTGGAGAGGTAGATGATAAGGTTATAGCAGTTCTGGCAGATGATAAAAGAATGGATCATATCTCAAGTTTTGAAGACCTTGGAGAGCATTGGATAAAAGAAACAAAGTATTATTGGGAACATTATAAGGATCTAAAAAAACCTGGGACATGTACTGTAAATGGTTTTTTCGGGATAAAAGAAGCTGTTAAAGTAATTAAAGATTGCGAAGATAGATATAAAAAGGAAATTGATCCTAAATTAATTAATTAATTTCAGTTCTCCCTAAATTGTTCAAAGATTTCGCTCAGTATTTTGTCAGCCCCTTGGAGCTTTAGTTTCTTAGCTAGTTCTTTGCCTACTTGTTCAGGATCATCAATATTGCCAATATATTGATCTTTAATCAGCCTTTCTCCATCAAGAGAGGCTACCATTCCAGTAAGGTAAAGTTGTTCATTTTGAATACTACTATTTACGCCTATTGGAACTTGGCATCCTCCTTCAAGTTCTCTTAAAAAAGCCCTTTCTGCTAGACATCTTTGACTAGTGGGTTTATCTTCTAAGACACTTATAATTTCTAAAACTTTTTTATCATCAGATTTACATTCAATTCCTAGTGCTCCTTGTCCAACGGCATGAAGGGAAATTTCATTTGGTATGATCTGATGAATTCTTGATTCAAAGCCTAATCTTTTTAAACCAGCGGCAGCAAGAATTATGCAATCAAATTCTCCTGCATCTAATTTTTCTATTCTTGTAATAACATTTCCTCTGATATCCTTGAAGTTAAGATGTGGGTACTTATTTCTTAATTGTGCGAGTCTTCTAAGAGAGCTTGTCCCCACAATTGAACCTGCAGGTAAAGTTTCTAATTTATAGCAATCATTTTTTTTGCTTACTACTAAAGCATCTGCGGGGTCTTCTCTTTTTGTGATGCATCCTAATTTAAGGCCACTAGGCAAATTTGTTGGTAAATCTTTTAGAGAATGTACTGCTATATCTGCTTGGCCTACAAGCATTTGTGCTTCAAGTTCTTTTGTGAATAAGCCCTTGTCACCTATTTTTGCTAGGGCTACATCAAGAATTTTGTCACCTTGAGTTGCCATGGCTTCTATGGATACCTCTAAATTGGGAATATTTTTTTCTAGTTGATCTTTAACCCATAAAGTTTGTACCATGGCTAGTTTACTTCTTCTACTAGCTATTTTAAGTTTAAAATTAGTCATCAAATATTATTTTGAGTTTGGATTAAAATTAAGTCGTATCTATTTTAAGCTATTATTTTGCAACTTTTTAAAGCTGAAAATTATATTTAACTATTATTATTTTATATATTCTTTTAAAACCCCATTTCGATTTGGATGTCTAAGTTTTCTTAGGGCTTTTGCTTCTATTTGTCTAATTCTTTCTCGAGTTACATCAAATATCTGTCCAATTTCTTCAAGAGTTTTCATTCTTCCATCATCAATTCCGTATCTCAATCTAAGAACATCTCTTTCCCTTGGACTTAGAGTTGCTAGGACTCCCTCTAAATCTTCTCTTAATAAAGTTTTAGACACATCTTGCTCTGGATTTTCTATATCAGCCTCTATAAAGTCTCCAAGTCTTGAGTCTTCTTCTTTGCCTATTGGAGTTTCTAAAGAAATAGGTAACTGAGCACTTTTAGCTATAAATCTTAATTTTTCAATTGTCATTTCCATACTCTCAGCTATTTCTTCTTCACTGGGTTTCCTTCCGAATTCTTGGCTGAGAACTTTTGTGGTTTTTTTAATTCTGGATATTGTCTCGTATAAATGAACTGGCAATCTAATAGTCCTACTTTGGTCTGCGATTGCTCTAGTAATGGCTTGGCGAATCCACCAAGTAGCATAAGTAGAGAATTTATAACCTTTTTCATGGTCAAATTTTTCTGCTGCCCTGATCAAACCCAAACTTCCTTCTTGTATTAAATCTTGGAATGATAAACCTCTATTCATATATTTTTTAGCAATGGAAACAACTAATCTTAAATTTGATTGAACCATTTTTTCTTTAGCTCTTCTTCCTAAAAGTAGTCTTCTTCTAAATTTGGAAAGAGGCATATCTATTAATTCTGCCCATTCTCTAACAGAAGGGAAATGGCCTTTTTCTGACTCATATTGAGTTGCCAGTTCTTCTAATTGGAGTAAGTCAGCAATTTTTCTTGCAAGTTCAATTTCTTCATCTGGTCTTAAAAGTCTAATTCTTCCAATTTCTTGCAGGTAAACTCTTATTGAATCTTCGGTGTATATACCTTTTGGCCCAAGCTTTATGTTCCCAAGGCCCTTATCTGCATCTTCAGAATCACTAAATTCATTATTGTTTTCTAAGCTGCTTTCGTTTGAATAAGAAGATTCCTTTAAATTTTCACTATTGATATTACTATTTTCTTCAACCACTGTTTCTAAATTGGAATTAATTTTTTTGTTAATCTTTTTTTTTGAGCTAGGCTTGGAATTCTTTGAATCTGCTGCTACTGGACACATGATTGACTCCTTTCTACGGTGAATTTAACTAGATAAAATTTTATTTAGGGCTAATTTGTACATTTAGTAGTAAAATCCCCTTTTCTTTGTAAAAGAACTTTTTCAAGAAATTAATAAAAAAAGTTTTTTTAAATTGTTGAAAAATTTAAATAGTGCTATAGATTACCTAAAGTAAAAAGTCTTGGGATTTCTCAGACAGGCAGATCAGTTTTTGAATTTTCATTCAATGATCAAAGCTTCATGTCTCCCTTAAGAGCAGGATACTTACAATGTGCAAAAAACACTTTGTGGAATGTTCAACAATCCAATACTAAGAAAAAGTTTTGAAGCCGGCAAGTAATCAGTTATTAAATATCTCTTGTAAATTGGAAATTTTGCTTGATATAGGTAGTAGTAATGATAGCTTTTACTACTTAGATGGAAATAATCTTGGGGTAGAAGTTGGGGATATAGTAATTGTGAAACTAAGAGGGAGATTATTGAATGGGTTAGTGATCTCCAAAGAGAACTTTTCGTCAATGAATAAAGATGAAGCAAATAATACTGCAGGAAGAAGTATAAGATATTTGTTTGTTGAAGGTATTTTGCAGAAAAAAATAATTGATGACTGTTGGAGTGAATGGATAGAGTCCCTAGCTTCTTTTTATATGGTTAGTAATTTAAAAATGTTTAAAACGGCATTTCCGCCAGGCTGGATTGGTAAATATAAGAAAATTCCTCAAGGTTTAAAAGATCAAATATGGATTGAAACCAAAAAAAAATTTGATATAAAAAAAAATGAATTGACCAATAAAGAATTTTTATTAATAGATACTTTGCCCGAAAAAGGTAATTGGCAAAGTGAGTTAATAAAGTCTGGTTTTAATTACACTCTAATTAAGTCACTGGTTAGTAGAAATTACCTGGTTAAATCTAAAAGAAAAAAAACAATAAATACTAAATTTAATTTCTTTGTAAATGATCATATTGCAACGAAGAAACCAAATCTTACAAATGAGCAAAAAATTGCATTTCAGGAATTTCAAACAATGAAACCTGGAGATGCGTTACTCCTATGGGGCGAAACAGGTTCAGGTAAAACAGAAGTTTATATGAGAATTTCTGAATATCAATTACTTAAGAAAAAAAGTTGTTTGATACTTGCACCAGAAATCGGACTTATTCCTCAACTTATTGATAGATTTAGTAAGAGATTTAATAATGTTGTTTGCGAATATCATAGTAACTGTTCTTCTAGTCATAGAACTTTAGTTTGGAAGAAAATTATTAGTGCTAATGAACCTCTAATAGTAATAGGAACGAGGTCCTCAATTTTTCTTCCAATTAAAAATCTAGGATTAATAATAATGGATGAAGAACATGATGTTTCATATAAACAAGATAGCCCTATGCCTTGTTATGACGCAAGAGAGATTGCTATTGACATAGTAAAAAGGAATTCTGCAAAGCTAATTTTGGGGAGTGCAACCCCATCAATGAAGACTTGGAAAAAGTGTATTTTCGAAAAGAATTTTAAGTTAGTACGAATGATTCAAAGGATATCAAGCAAAGAGGCGCCTGAAATAAGAATTATCGATATGCGAGATGAATTTAAGAAGGGAAATATGAAAATTTTATCCAATGAATTATTACAATTGATTCCCCAACTACGCTTAAAGAATGAGCAGGCAATAATTTTGATCCCTAGAAGGGGGCATAGTGGGTTCTTGAGTTGTAGAAATTGCGGATATTTAGTTAATTGTCCAAACTGTGACGTTCCTTTATCGGTACATCTCGGTTCACAAGGAAAAAAATGGTTAAGCTGTCATTGGTGTGATCATAAATCGAGACTGATCAATCGTTGCCCAGATTGTAATTCAAATGCCTTCAAACCTTTTGGGATAGGGACACAAAGAGTTATAGAGTTTTTAAATGCAGAATTTCCTGACTTAAGAGTACTTCGCTTTGATCGAGATACAACCTCAGGAAAGGATGGTCATAGAGATATTCTTTCAAAGTTTTCTAGAGGTGATGCTGATATTCTTGTTGGGACTCAAATGTTAGCAAAAGGGATTGATATCCCTAATATTACTCTTTCAGTAGTTATTGCAGCAGATGGATTGCTTCATCGTCCAGATATTTCGGCAGAAGAAAAAGCATTACAATTGTTTTTACAATTAGCTGGCAGGGCAGGCAGGGCTCAAAAAAAAGGAAAAGTTATTTTTCAAACATATAAACCTAACCATCCTGTAATTTCATATCTTCAAAAAAGAGATTATGAAAGATTTTTAATTGAAAATTCGAACTTGAGAAAAGATGCTAATTTATTTCCATTTTGCAAAATTTGCCTTCTTAAATTATCAGGGGAAAACTATGAATTAACTGAATCTATTGCAATAAAATTAGCAAAATATCTACTGAATTTTTGTGAGAAAAATAACTGGAAATTAATTGGCCCTGCTCCTAGTTTAATTGCTAAAGTCGGGAAAAAATTTAGATGGCAGATATTAATACATGGGCCTGAAGGCTCAAAAATACCTTTGCCTGAAAGATCATTATTATGGAAACTTATTCCAAAAAATGTTTTTTTAATAATTGATGTTAATCCAGCAGAGTTGTAATTATTTTGATGGAAGTTGAGGTAAATCTGTACCTAATTTAAATCTATAGAATCTTAATGAATAAGCTAATATTATAATTATTAAAATAATAGATATCCCAATTAAAAGTTTGTTCAAGCTCCAGAAAGAAAATTCGAGAGTATTAATCTGCCCTTGATTTAAATTCCAGATTATCAAATTCCTTGTGATTTCTAAATTTGAATTATTTTTACCAGTAAGGTTAGCTTTATTAGGGTGAATGATTTTGAAAATGAGTTCTAAATTATCAATACCTTGAATTGAATTAAGATCTAAATCCACCTTATAAAAGTATTTTTTAAAAAAAATAAAGTTTTTTTGAGTAGAGTTAATTTCTATATTTGTTGATGCTCCCGCTAACTCTCCTCCAGTATTTTGGATTATTTTAAGAACTTGCTTTGTATTCTCTAGATCTAGATTTTTATTTTTCATAGAGAAAGTTGATTCTTCTTGTCCAATTTCTGCGTCAGGGAAAATATTTTTCATTTTCTCTTCAAATTTTATTTGCCAAGGGAATTTTTTAATGTATTTACTTTCTATCACTAGATTATTAGTTATTGAATCAAGTTCACTAAGATCAAGAGTATCCTCAACTTTAACGCAGCCACTTAAGAGTGGAATTAATAATAATAGTATTAAAAAAATGATCAGTGAAAAGCCCTTCTGAAAGGGTTTTGTTTCACCAGTTGGAGTATCAGTAACATTGATAAATTTTTTTTTCTCCAATACTTCTCTTTTTTTGCGAAGCGAGTTAAGAGATTTTTTATTTTGTGATGGGTAGCTTTCAAACTGAACGTTCCAATTTTCTGGTTTTTTAATGTCAGGTGAATCTATGACTTCCATCAAATATTTTGCATTTTCTCTCGTCTTATTATCGTAAGATTTTAGAAGTTCTTTACAAAATCTTTTTGCCTCCACCTTTTTATTTGTACCACAAAGAGCGGTGATTAAAATTGTTCTTAAATTTACTCCCTCTTTACTTGATAAAGGAAATGAATCGATTCTTGTCAAAAGAAATTCAATACAATAATGATACTCACCTTTAGCTAAAGCAAGTTCTGCTGTTTCTAAAACTTGCTCATAAGTTTTCATAAGTTAAGCAACTATCATTGTGCCTATTCCGGAATTTGTAAAAATCTCAAGTAGTAATGAATGTTCTATTCGTCCATCGATTATGTGAGCTGCTTTGACTCCTTGAGCTAAAGCTCTTATGCAGCATTCCGTCTTTGGAATCATCCCTTCAGTGACAATTTTTTTATCAATAAAATTTCTTGCCTCTTTAAGATTCATTTTTTCAACGAGACTATTTTTGTTATCTTTTTCTTTTAAAATGCCTTGTGTATCAGTAAGAAGAATAAGTTTTTCTGCATTTATTGCGGCAGCAATTTCTCCAGCGACAAAATCTGCATTGATATTATGCGAAATACCTTCCATGGTTGATCCAATACTAGAAATAATAGGGATATATCCTTTAGAAATAAGAGGATCTAATATTTCAGGATTAATTTTTGTGACCTCTCCCACTAACCCATGGCTCCCATCTCCTAATTCTCTGGATTGAATTAAGTTTCCATCAAGACCTGATATTCCCACAGCTAGGGATCCAGTTTTGTTAACACCTTTTACAATTTGTTTGTTGACCCTGCCCATTAGGACCATTTCAACAATATCCATTGTTTTTTGATCAGTAATTCTTAATCCATTTTCAAATTTAGGAGATATTTCTAATTTCTTTAGCCAATTATTAATCTCGGGACCTCCGCCATGAATTACTATGGGACACACTCCCACGCTTGACAAAAGTGCTATATCTCTAAAAAAAGCCTTTTTTAAATTATCATTTTCCATAACAGAACCTCCATACTTGATAACAATTTTTCTACCTGAGAAACTTTGTATATATGGAAGTGCTTCGCTTAATATTGATACTCTTTGAGAATCATTCATTATTAAAAATCAATAAAACTTTATTGAATTAAGAAATTAGTTTTTTCAAATATATACCTAAATTTAATAAAAGAGAATAAAATCAAATTCTTTTTTATTATCGTCGATGATAAATTCTGATTCAAGACCTTTAACGAAAAACCTGTTTAATCTTTCTTGTTTCTCAATCCATCTTTCTATTGGAACAGCATTTAATTCAAAACGCATTCTGAGACCATTTTTCTCTTCCTTTGTAATTTCTTCTATTTCTTTTAGTTGAGGAGGATTATCCTCGTTCCACAAATTTAAAGATTCTAATGAAGACTCAAGATGAGCCTTTATCCCATACCTCCATCTAGTAACATCTTTAACTAGTGCTGTTAATTCTTTTGGCCTATTAAATCTATTTGTCGTAAAATTCGCCTTGTCAAATAATTCTGCAGGAGGTATCTCTGAAGTCTTTAAACCTAATCCAATTAGAAAAATAGGTACTCCATAAAAAAAAGTAGGTACACTTAAGTTTACTGAGTCTGTAAAATAAGCAGTCATTCCAACAAAAGCTAATATACCTCCAGTTGTTACGATTAAGTTTCCAGGCGATAAGTATTTCTTCATTGTGATTTAGTAGTATGATTTTTAAATGTTCTAACAAGTATTATGCAAGATCCTAATACTGCAAATCAAGGCGATTTAATTTTAAAACTTGATCAAGATAGGGCATGGCTCTTAGAAAATCTTGATAAGGGTAAATGGCCAGAAATTAGAAGCGAACTTGCTTCTCTTGAAAGAAAAATAAGCAAATTAATTATAAGTGTTCAAGAAAATAATGTTGATATTTGATTTAAAAAGGTATTTCGTCAACTTGCGGCACTAAAGGTGAGCTATCCCAACTAGAATTCTTGGCGTTTTCTTTCTTATCAAATGATCCATTATTTTCTTCTTGATCAGTTTTAATAATGTCAACTGGCGTTATTTTATGAATCTTTGAAGCTGTTAGTTCTGGTTGCTTTTCTTTAGTTCCATCTTTTCTAGTAACTGAATTCATTCTAAGACGTCCTTCAATAACTATATTTTGCCCCTCTTTTAGTTCTTCTATCATTTCTTGAGCAATATTTCCCCAACCTAAAATCTTGAGTTCTCTAGCTGGATCTTCACTACGTAATCCTTTAAAATTAACAATCATTTCTGCAATTGGAGTCTGGTTCTCTTGCGTATACCTCATTTGGGGAGCGCTATTAATTACCGCTTGAATTAAACAATGATTCATTACTTTACTATTTAATTAAAGACATACTGATGCAGAATCAAGAAAATTGCTACGAAAATGTTTGGATCCTATCAGGAACTTCTGATGGACCTGTAATGGCTAGTAGGCTTCTTGATCTTAACTATTCAGTTTTTGCAAGTGTTTTAACTTATAGAGCGGCTCAAGCTTATATTGAAAATCCAAAGTTACATATCATTACAGGTAAATTAAATGATAAAGACGAAATTATTAATTTCATAAAAAAAAATAAAATCAAATGCGTTGTAGATGCTACTCATGCGTTTGCCGTAATAATTTCTGAGAATCTAAATAAAGCATGTAAAGAAATTAATGTACCTCTTCTAGTATTTGAGAGAAAATCTCTAATGAATAACTCTAGTAATATTAATTATATTGATGGTTTAAAGGACATAAATAAAGGTGATCTAAAAAATAAGAACATTCTTCTCGCAATAGGATCAAGATTTCTTAACGATACTGCTGAATATTATATGAATTGTGAAGCAAACGTCTTTACAAGAGTACTCCCAACCTATGAAAGCATAACCAAAGCTTTTGGATCATGTATAAAAAATTCAAATATAGCGATACTTGAACCAAGGAAAAATGAGGAAGGCTTTTTAGAAAAAAAACTTTGTAATTTCTGGAGGATAGATTATGTACTATGCAGAGAATCTGGAAGTTATTCTCAGAAAAACTGGGAAAGTATTATTTCTGGAAGTAAGATGAAGTTATTTTTGGTTAAAAGGCCAAAATTTAAAAATGATAATTCTTACTCTTTCTATCAATACGGAAATTTGATAGATCACATAAAAAATATTGAAGTTTAATTCATTATGGAAGTAATAGTCATGATCACAACTGAATCAAGTAAAACAAATGCTTTGAGACTGGCTAAGTTACTAATACAAAAAAAGCTCGCGGCTTGTGTTTCTATGAAGCAAATTTCTTCAATTTATAAGTGGAATGATGATATTGAAGAAACTAAGGAGTTTGAAATAACAATAAAAAGCAAACCAGAATTTAAAGATGATTTAATTGATTTCTTACATAAATTTTCAACATATGATATTCCTCAAATTATTTACAAAAAATACCATTCTGAGATTAAATATTATGAATGGATGAATAAGACTATTTAATTAAACCTAGCTTATTAATTTTTTAAGATCAATATTGGATCTAGATCCTAATTGTGTAATTATTTGCCCTGCACAAATTGAGCCTATCTCTCCACATTTTTTGAGGGAATAATTATTTATTAATCCATGAATAAATCCTCCGGCATAAATATCTCCCGCTCCTGTAGTATCAATAATCTTCTCTGTCGTTATTGACTTAATTACTTCGACATCATTTTTATTAATTATTAGAGAACCATTTCTACCTAGAGTTACTACGACTAATTCACATAAGGACGAGAGGTCTCCTTGGCAGTTTGCTAATTTATCCTTTTTAAATAGACTTAAAACTTCAGATTCATTACAAAAAACTATATCTACATAGTTATCAATTAATTCCAAGAAACTCTCTCGATGTCTATCTACACAAAATGAATCAGACAATGAAAGGATTATTTTTGTATTAGATAGTTTTGCAATTTGAGCGGCTTTAAGAAAAGCATTTTTAGCTAATTCGCTGTCCCATAAATAACCTTCTAAATACAAGTATTTACTTTCTTTGAGTACACTAAAATCAATATCTTTTGGTTCAAACTCTATTGATGCTCCTAAGTAAGTGCACATAGTTCTTTGAGCATCAGGAGTAATCAAAATAATTGAATGAGCTGTTGCCGCCCCTTCTTCAGTTGGTGGAGTATTAAATGTAGTTTTACTTTTTTTTATATCAGAAGAAAAGAAATTGCCAAATTGATCATTTTTCACCCTTCCAATAAACTGCACATCATTACCTAATTCTGCTAAACATACAACCGTATTTGCTGAGGACCCCCCTGATATTTGTTTGATAACTTTGCAATTATTTAACAATGTCTGGGATTGATCAGAATTAATGAGATTCATTGATCCTTTCTCTAAATTATTGATCTCAAGAAATTCATCTTCAGTATTGACAATAATATCTACTATTGCGTTGCCCAAACCAACAAGGTCAACTATTTTATTTTGTTCAAAATGTCTAAAAGATGTCCTCATTAATTTTTTAGTAAATTATCTTAGAAGAGCTCTTTTAGGTCCATGTATTGGGTCTTCAATTACTATAGTTTGATCTCTATTCGCCCCCAATGAGACAATAGCAATTGGAACTTCCATTAATTCAGCTAAAAATCTGAGGTAATTCATGGCATTTTGAGGGAGATCAGATAGATTTCTACAATTTGCAGTTGAACATTGCCAACCTTTTAATTTCTTGAAGATTGGCTTGCATTTTTTTAAGTCATCTGAATTTGTAGGGAAGTAGTCTATTCGCTCTCCATCTAGATCATATGCAATGCAAACTTGAATCTCATCTAATTCATCTAGTACATCTAGTTTCGTAACTGCTAAACAATCAAGACCATTTACAGATACAGCATATTTACCAATAACTCCATCAAACCACCCACACCTCCTCCTTCTACCAGTAGTGGTTCCAAATTCACTACCTCTATCACAGAGTTGATCATTGATACTTCCCTGTAATTCCGTTGGGAATGGGCCCTCACCTACTCTTGTGGTGTATGCTTTTGCGACTCCTATAACTCTATCGATTAACGTAGGGCCAACTCCAGCTCCAATGCAAGCACCTCCTGATATAGGGTTTGATGAGGTAACAAAAGGATATGTCCCATGGTCTAAGTCAAGCAGAGTCCCCTGAGCACCTTCAAATAGAATATTCTTCTTATTTTTTGAGGCTGAATGTATAGTTCTAGTACAGTCGACTACATGTTTTGATAATCTTTCACCATAGTCAAGATATTCTTCAACAATGTCTTCTGTTTTGAGTGGTTTAATACCATAGATTTTTTCTAATAGACCGTTTTTTTCTCTTAATGGAATTTCGATAACATCTCTTAATCTTTCCTTATTAAGTAAATCTCTTACTCTAATACCATTCCTTTGCGACTTATCAGCATATGTAGGGCCAATTCCACGACCTGTCGTCCCTATTTTATTTGAGCCTCTATCAGCTTCCATAGCTTCATCTAATATTCGGTGGTAAGGCATTGTTACATGTGATGTTGATGAAAGTTTTAATCCTGAGATGTCAATTTCATTATCAATTAACATATCAATTTCTTTCAGCAAGATTTTCGGATCTACAACTGTTCCTGATCCAATTAAACAAGTTTTATTTTTATAGAGTATCCCTGAAGGAATTAAATGTAATTTTAAGACTTTATCATCTACAACTATAGTGTGACCAGCATTTACACCTCCTTGGTAACGAACGACAACATCAGCCGAACGACTAAGTAAATCTGTTATTTTACCTTTTCCTTCGTCACCCCATTGGGCCCCGATTACAACAACATTAGCCAATTTTAGAAGAGCATTATTTTTGTGCGAATATTTAATATATTCAAAAATCTTGGTTTACTTTTAAAAAGTAAATGAATTGTATCAACTTTCTCTTAGAACCATTTTTTCAGCAAGAGAAAATTCTTTGGTTAAACGCTCTTTAAGTTTATCTGGTAAAGGTCTACTTGCAAAGTTTTTGTAATGGCCTGCCATAGCATTTAATGCTGTTTGCATTGTGGTAAATGATTGAGTTTTGTTCACCATCCCTCTATTTCTGTATCTAGAAATATAATCAGTTATAAGGGTAAGAGATTCACTTCTTACTTCATCTTTATTTGGAGAATCCTTTGGAGTATCAACTGCTATTTGTAATGTTTTAACAACTGAGATTGTATCTTTTGTATAGTCACCAGTCATTGAGGTTTTTGCAGCTATAGAAGGGGAATTGAATAATGTAAAAATAACAATAAAGGAGAGTGAAAAAGATATAGCTTTGGTGAGATTTTTAATAATTAATTCTGATGTCCATTTTAGTAACATAATTAGCTCCCAAAAATTTTGCCTTAAGAATTTTTATTGTACATTATTTCTGATTCGGAAATAAATGTTTCCAACAATTTATGGGCACTAATTTTAAATTTAGTATTATTTGTTCTGCATATAAGTTCTACTTCGTTGTTAATAGAATCTCTACCAATAATTATTTGAAAAGGAATTCCAATTAATTCTGCATCTTTGAATTTCACGCCCGCTCTATCTTCCCTGTCATCAAGAAGAACGTCAATTTTATTAACTAAAAAGTTGTTATATATTTGCTCTGTAAGGTCTCTTTGAATCTGATCTTTTAGGTTGGTTGGAATAATAATGACTTCAAAAGGAGAAATCTGGATCGGCCAACAAATTCCTTTTTGATCATGATTCTGTTCAATAGCAGCTTGAGCTATTCTTGTTACTCCAATTCCATAACAACCCATCCATAAATTTTTCAAATGACCATCCTTATCAGAAAACTTAGCATTTAATTTTTCACTATATTTTTGTCCTAGTTGAAAAATATGTCCTATCTCAATACCTTTTTTTTCTTTGAGTTCTTCATTATCATTGATTTTTATTTTATCTCCTTTTTTAGCATTCCTAATATCCTCTATTAGATAATCTTTTGAAGTAAAAGAAAACTCCTGAAAAACTTTGTGGAAATTAACTTTATTCGCACCACTTATAAACTTTGAGAGAGTACTTGCAGAATGATCAATTATTCTCGTCCATGTTTTGTCCCAATTAGAACTCGCTTTAATAGTTTCATTATCTAGGTCTGGCCCGATAAAACCTAAAGGAAAGTTAACTAGGTTTTTTTCGATAATTTTTATGTCTTCAATTTTCTGAAGATGCAGGAGGTTGGAACTATGAAGTTTATTTATTAAGTTAAAAAGCTTTACTTCATTAATATGTTGATCTCCTCTTATGCAAGCAAGAATTGGGACCTCCGATTTAATCTCAAACTTTGCAAGAAATACTACGACTTTAATAATCTGACTAGGGTCTAAATTATTATTTTTACAAACTTCGAGAATTGTTTTTTGTTCAGGTGTTTCTATCCATCCTGAAATATTATTTTTTAATGGAATAGGTTGAGAGGGAATGGAAACAGCTTTTTCAATATTCGCAGCATATGAACCGCTTTGAGTAAACAAGATGGAGTCTTCCCCAGCATCTGCAGTTACCATAAATTCTTTGGAGGAGGCCCCGCCAATGGCTCCACTATCTGCTTCAACCCCTACTGTCTCTAGTCCACAAGATTTAAAAATATTTTCGTAAGCATTGCCCACCTTTTCATAAAATGAAGCCAGGTCTTTTTCTGAAGAATGGAAAGAATAACCATCTTTCATTATAAATTCTCTACTCCTCATTAATCCAAATCTTGGCCTTATTTCATCTCTAAATTTTGTCTGAATTTGGTAAAAACATTGAGGTAATTGCTTATAGGAGTTGATGATCTCTGATGCAATACTTGTTATCACCTCTTCGTGAGTTGGAGCTAAACCAAATTCTTTCCCTTGTCTGTCTTTTAGATTAAACATTATTCCTTCCCCTGCAGTATATCCTTCCCACCTTTCACTTTTTTTCCATAAATTTGCAGGATGAAGTTGAGGTAAGAGTAATTTTGTGCAACCAATACTATTGAGTTCTATCTCTATTATTTTAGATATTTTCTCAATAACTTTAAGCATTATTGGCATGTATGCATAAATGCCGCTGTAAACTCTGCGAATGTAACCAGCTTTTAAAAGTAATTGATGTGAAATAATCTCAGCTTCAGAAGGTGTGTCACGAAGTGTCCCCAGAGGAAATGAGGTGGTTACTCGCATACAAAAAATAATTTAATAATAGTTAATTTTATCAATTAAGATGAAAAAAAAATAAAAAGTGTCTTGAGTCCCTCAACGCCGCTAGTCTTGAAATATTCTTTTTGCTACCTTCTTCAGTAATGAAGTACAAACTCTTTTAAAAAGTTCATTATTTCTAAAACATTTTTTAAGGTTATGGAAAATATAGATTCTAATATTTCTAACGAAGAAGAATTAGTAGGTATTGATGAAGTTCAAAAATTCTTAAACAGATCAAGAGCCTCTGTTTATCGTTATACAAACACTGATTTAAGAAATCTAAACCCTAGTTTTAATCCAAGAAAATTAAATCCCGAATTTAGAACTGATCAAAAAGATCCGCTAAAATTCCATCCTAATGAAGTAGCAAGATTTGCAAAAGATATTTTGAGAATTAAGGAAGTAACTGTAGAGGTATTTAATACACCTTCCTCGGCGGCTCAAAACATACTTGTACAAATATTAGACGAATTAAAATCTATTAGGTCATTACTAGAAAAAGAATAATTAAGAAGTCAATAAACAATGTTTTGATTTATTGACATTTAGAATGTAGGATAATTATGTTCAATTATCTCCTTAACCTTTACCAATTAAGAGTTCTTGAGTTATACAAAATCAAAGCACTTTATAAAAAGTAAATCAAGCGAAGAATCTTCTCTTAAATCTACTTTAAGTGATTTTGAAAGAGATGATGATGATGACCCCTTAAGTATAAGGAGTTTATGTATAACATCTCTAGGTATTATTTTTGCCTTTATGATATTTTTATTACCTTCAATCGGCATTTTAATTGGAAGACCTTTCTCTCAAGGGAAAGAGGTAATTATTAATCACGATTTTAAAAAAGATGGATCTTAGTTCGATACCTCCATCTCCAATGAAGGGAATAGTAAATATTGTTGTTGAAATACCTGCAGGAAGTAGGAATAAGTATGAATATTGTTCTGAGGCAGGAATAATGGCATTGGATAGAGTACTTCATTCTTCTGTGAGGTACCCTTTTGACTATGGTTTTATCCCAAATACCCTTGCAGATGATGGAGCTCCTCTTGATGCGATGGTGATAATGGACGAACCTACTTTTGCTGGTTGTCTAATAAAAGCTAGACCTATTGGAGTTTTGGACATGCATGATTGTGGTGCATATGACGGAAAACTTTTATGCGTGCCTATGGCTAATCCTAGACAGGCAAATATAGTAAGT
This sequence comes from Prochlorococcus marinus str. MIT 9312, assembly GCF_000012645.1. NCBI lineage: Bacteria > Bacillati > Cyanobacteriota > Cyanophyceae > Synechococcales > Prochlorococcaceae > Prochlorococcus > Prochlorococcus marinus. The sequence goes on from NC_007577.1 coordinate 478,869, forward strand.
ATAAAGCAAATTGCTCCTAATCAACTCGAGGATGTTGCTGAATTTTTTAGAACTAGTAAAGGACTTGATGGAAGAACAGTTCAAATTGATGGTTGGAGGGATTTTGATGCAGTTGAAAATCTATTGAAAAATTGCACACCCCTAAAAAAGAAAAGCTTTAAAGTGCTTAAGAAATCAACCATTAGTAAAGTAAATTGAAGAAAATAATTTTTTATAGTTATTTAAAATGCTCTACTTGCCGAAAAGCTGCTAAGTGGCTTGATAAAAAAGATTTTGAATACCAATTAATTGATATTGTAAAAGAACCTCCACTATTAGATTATTTAAATTTAGCTTTAGAACAATACTCTCCTGATAAAAAAAGGATTTTTAATACAAGAGGGAAAGCCTTTAAATCGATTAATCTTGATATTTACTCTTTATCAAAAGAGGAAATAATTCAACTTCTTTTAAGTGATGGTAAATTAATAAAAAGACCGTTTTTGGTTTATGAAGAAAAAAAAGTGATACTAGGGTTTAACGAAATTGAATATGCCGAACAATTTATGTAAGGTTAAAAAATCAATCCTTAAATAAATTTATGCCTTCTTCTATTAAAAGTTTTTTAAAAGAATGGGGTCTACTAATTCTACTAACTTTTTTTGTTTCTTCTTGTAGATCTTTTTTCGCTGAACCTCGTTATATCCCCTCTGGTTCAATGCTCCCAGAATTACAAATAAACGATAGGTTAATTATTGAAAAGTTCTCTCTGAGGAACTCTTTACCAAGAAGAGGAGATATTGTAGTTTTTAAATCTCCTTACTCATTTGATGAAAAACTAATTTCATCGAGATCTAAGCCGTTACCAAACAAAAGATATTGTTTTTTTATGAGTTTTCCTCCAATGTCTTTTATTCCTGGTTTGAGGGACCAAGCTTGCGATGCTTATATCAAAAGAGTAGTTGCGCTCCCTGGAGAAATTGTAAGTGTAAATACTAATGGTGAAGTAATAATAAATAATAAATTAATTCCTGAACCTTATGTAACTTATAAGTGCTCATTATCCCTTTTTAATAGATGTGGTGAATTTGAAAATATAAAAGTTCCTAAAGATCATTTTTTAGTTTTAGGCGATAATAGGTCAAATAGCTGGGATGGAAGATATTGGCCTGGAAGTAAATTTCTTCACAAAAATGAGATTATTGGAAGAGCTTATTTAAGATTTTGGCCTCTTAGTAAAGCTGGCTTTTTTAATAATTAAAGCCTTTATTTTAAATCTGACTGTATCAAAATAATTTTTTAAAAAGCGTTTTAATTTAAAGCGCTCCAGAAGCAGTTGAATCAATGACACCTCCTAGATGAGTTGTGATATTTAGAGCACTAATTACAGGGGCTTTACTGGGATCTTTAAAAATGTCAATTATAGTTATGCCACCATTACCTTGTTTTATCATCCAGATATTTGAATAATTAATCCCAAGTATATTGCAAATCAGAGTTTTATTGACTGCATCATGAGCGACTACAAGGCTTAAATCATTATCTTTTTGAGATAGACAAATTTTGTCAAAAGCTTCTATGGACCTTTCTGATACATCTTTTATAGATTCCCCTTCGGGCATTATTACTTCTTCAGGTTTATCATGCCAATTTTTTAGCAAAACAGGCCACTTTTCTCTGATTTCTGATTCCAGTTTACCCTCCCATAATCCGTGACTAATTTCTACAAGTGAATCTATTTTTTCTATTTTTAAATCTTTATTATTTTGAACAATTATTTGTGCAGTCTCGTAAGGCCTATCCATTGAACTTGAAAATGCCTTATTGAAAGAAATATTTCTCAAATATTCAAAAGTCTTTCTCGCTTGATCTTTACCGTTTTCGTTTAGTGGGATATCAATTTGGCCTTGGAATCTACCTTCTTTGTTCCAGTTTGTTTCACCATGCCTTATTAGGAAAATTCTTGAATCTCCAATTTGATTGGGAATGTTTTTATTAAGATGAGATGTTTGATTTAAACATTCAATTTGTGTGTTAAAAGATTTACCATGAATTGAAAGATTGAGAATTGAAAAAGAAGCATTCTCTAATCTTATTTTTCTAAAGCCTTGGGTAGGCTTTCCCAATGACAAAAGGATTAAACATCTTAGAATTGCATTATGCCCAACTACTAAAATATTTACATCATCTTTGTCTAAATAAATTCTCAAAATATTTTCTAAAAAATTTGTTGCTTGTTCAAATAAATCTTGAATTGGTTTATATGTTTTACCGTCACTTCTTTTTAAAATAAGATTTTCTGGATCATTTTTCCAAATAGGATAAATTTCTGGAAATTTGTTTTTTATTTCATCAATTTTTATACCAGACCATTCACTAAGGTCTACCTCTAACAAATTATTATCGAATGTAATTTCTTGTTCTTTGTTGAAGCTTTCTTTAATTGTTTTCGCAGTCTCTGCAGCTCTCACGAGAGGTGACGAATAGATTTTATCGAAGTTTATTTTTGATAATGCTTTTCCTGCTTTGAGTGCTTGTTCGTATCCTTCATCAGTTAATAATGAATCATCTGTCCGTCCTTGAATTAATCCTTTTGCATTGAAACTACTTAGTCCATGCCTAACCAAAACTAATCTTATAGTCATTATATAAATTTGAGAATGATTATAATTTAATCATCTCATGGCGTGATAAAAATAGGTATATCAATATTAGAGATTTCAATGAAAACTAACTATAATTTTAAACTTTATAATAAATTATGATCTTTAAAAATATTTCTAAAACGAAACTTTCATTAGCTTTAATTTCTCTTGTCATAACTTTCTTCGTATGGCAACAAGGGTTAAGAGATAGTTTGAGTAGACCATCTGTTTCATTTGATATAAGTCAAAAGGAACAAGAAATTGTTGAATTAGCGGTCCAATCAATACCAACAAACCTTAAAAAATTTTTTATCACAAATGATCCTATTGATCAAATAAATAATTCACTCTCTGAGGTCTCATTTAATGAACTTTCAGAAAGAAATAAATTAATTCGAATAATTTCTTTAGAATCAAATGAATCTTTAATCTTTAAGAATAGATCTAAAGAGTTTGAGAATAAAAACTATAACTTACTAATTGATGAGATACAAAAAAAATCCAATAATAATTCTTATAATCCAAATTCTGAAAAGTTTGATTTTTTTAAAAGGGATAGATTTTTATATCACCTTTTAAGCAAGAAATTTGATTTTGACGATAGTTCAGTAATAACAAAATCATTTTCAAGCAAAATGTTTTTAAAAATATTAGCCATTAGATTAATACCACTTTTGACAATATTGCTTGGCTCTATACTAGCTTTAAAAACATTATGGACAGCCATATCTTTGAAAAAATTTGTGTGGAAAGAAATTAAATCCTTAGACTTAGAATTAATAGATATGGTTTTATTAATTGCAGGTGGATTTGTTGTTTTAGGAGAAGTGGTCTCACCTTTGTTTTCAATAAGTTTAGTTGAACTTATTTCTAAAAATATCTCAAATGAGTTGTCTCAATCTCTGAAAATTTTCTTTGGATATCTTTTTATGGCTATTCCTCCATTATGGATAGTTTATTATCAAATTAAATCTTTGAATGGTGAATTTAGTTTAAAAAAAGATTATTTTCAGTTCAATTTTTTGCCAATAAAAGACGCAATTATACAAGGAATTAAAGGTTGGTTAACAATTGTTCCTTTTGTTTTATTGATTTCTCTAATTATGAATAGTCTGATCGATAATCAAAATGGTAGTAATCCTTTGCTTGAAATTGTACTTAATAATAATAATTATTTATCATTTATTCTTTTATTTTTAACAACAACTCTACTGGCTCCTTTATTTGAGGAGATTATATTTCGCGGTATTTTACTACCAACTCTTTCAAGAGATTTTGGAATAATTTTGGGCATCATAGTTTCCGCTTTTATCTTTGCTTTAGCTCATTTAAGTCTGGGAGAAATGCCGCCATTATTTGTTCTAGGAATAGGACTAGGAATTACAAGAATTGCATCAGGGAGTTTGCTATCTTCAGTAATTATGCATTCTTTATGGAATGGATTGACCTTTTTAAATTTGTTCTTATTGAGAACATAAAGAATTGAATTTTATTACTTGCGAATCAAATCAAAAGATGTTTATTTGATTTATAACACTTCTTTTATTCCAAAATAAATAATAGATGGATCCTTATGATAAAAAATCTTTTTTTTAAAAAAAAAGTTTCATACCAAAGTCAGAAAAATTCACAAAAAATATCTAAAATAAATATCCAATTAATGCATAAAATATTCGACACCATTAATATCTCTATCTTAGTTTTAATTTTTACATTATTTTTCTTGTCTTTTGAAAGCCAAAGGAAATGGTCAAATATTTATAAAACTTTATCTAAAACACAAGCGATGAATAATAATCTCATTGACTATATTTCTAAAACAGAACAGTATTATATTACCGAACTTGATTCAATTAGTACTCATAGAAAGACTAAACCTGAAGATTTAATTTATCTCAATATAATTAAAGATAAAAAAGAAAGTCTTTTCAAGAAAAATTTTAGAAGCTTAATTGAAGGTTTAAGAGATAGCAAATATCAAAGGGGATATTGATGAGAAAATATAAAAAAATTGTTCAAATTATACCTCTTGATAAAAGGAGATTTAAATTACTCTATATTTTTAGCTTGCTAATGATATTTTGTTTGTTTGGTAGGTTAGTTAACTTGCAAGTCTTTAATGCCTCAGATTTGAAAAAGAAAGCGAGATTAATACAATCTTCTACAACTAACGCCTTGAAAAAAAGGAGATCGATTGTTGACAGAAATAATAGACTCATTGCTTACGATAAACCCCTTTATAAGCTGTGGGCTCATCCAAGATATTTTAATTTTCCTGGTGATTCTATTAAAGAAGTTCGTAGCATTGAAGAAGTTGCGAAAAAATTATCACCTATTTTGGATATTAAAGATAAAAAACTCTTGGAAAAATTTAATGACAAAAGCAGCGGCATCATGCTTTTGGATAAAATTTCTGAAGAAAAAGCAGAAAAGATTAAAAACCTTCAAATAAGCGGACTTGATTTGTTTAAATACTCTCAAAGATATTATCCACAAGGGGAACTTTATTCCAATCTTGTTGGTTTTGTTAATGATGAGAATAAAGGTTCAGCAGGTTTAGAGCTTCATTTGGATAATCAAATTAAAGTTTTTAATAAAAGTAATCTAATAAAAAGAGGAGGAGATGGCACCCCTCTGCCTGATAATTCAGCTCCAGGTGATTTTATTTATGATTACAAGAGTTTAGGTCTAACTATAGATTCAAAATTACAGAAAGCGTCATTAAATGCATTGTCAAAGCAAATAAGTAAATGGAAAGCAAAGAAGGGATTTGCCATGGTTATGGATGTTAATAATGGTCAGATTCTTTCCTTGGTTGCAGTGCCTTCATATGATCCGAATAAATTTTGGCAGTATGATTCTGAACTCTTTAGAGGTTGGTATTCTCAAGATTTATTTGAGCCGGGTTCAACTTTTAAGCCTATTAATCTTGCCTTAGCGTTAGAAGAAAAAGTAATCCAAAAAGATGGTTTAGTTGAAGATAGCGGAAAGATTAATGTTGGAGGATGGACACTTTCTAATTGGGATAAAAAAGGTAATGGATACATTGATTATCCAAAAGTATTGCAGGTTTCAAGTAATGTTGGGATGGTAAAAATAATGCAAAATTTAGAGCCTAGAGTTTATTGGGATTGGCTGAAGAATTTAGGTATAAATAAAAATTTAGAGACTGACTTATATGAATCAACTGCAGGCCAATTAAAGAGAAAAGATTTATTCGTAAATCAATCAATAGAGCCTGCTGTGGCTTCTTTTGGGAAGGGTTTCTCAATCTCGCCACTTAAATTGGCTCAACTTCATGCGGCTCTAGCTAATGGCGGTTTTGAAGTTACTCCCCATGTAACCTCAAATTTCAAAGAAAGAGTAAATCAAAACTCAAAAAAACAATTTTTTTCTCCTGAGGTCTCTAAAATTGTTCTTGAATGGATGGAGAGCGTGGTTGATAAAGGTAGTGGATCTGGAGTGAAAATTGAGGGTTATAGAATAGCTGGAAAAACAGGGACTTCTCAAAAAGCTTTAAATGGTGTGTATACAAGTAAAAAAGTTTGTAGTTTTGTCGCCACCTTACCAGTAAATGATCCGAAATATGTTGTCCTTGTTGTCGTTGATGAGCCATCAAAATTATATGCATATGGTTCAACTGTTGCAGTACCAGTTGCGAAAGAAATTATCGAGAGTTTAATAGTAATTGAAAAAATACCTCCTAAGGTTAAAGGTCATGGAATGATTGTTAAAAAACTCTAAAATTTTCTCATTTATATAAATATTTAGTTCATTATTTGATGATTTCATTAGGAATTAAAGCTAGTTTATATATACGTATGATTATCTAGATATGAAATCAATTTTAGAACAATTGTCCTCAATGACTGTTGTTGTTGCAGATACTGGTGATTTAGATTCGATAAAAAAATTTCAGCCAAGGGACGCTACTACTAATCCATCTTTAATACTAGCTGCAGCTAAGAACCCTGATTATGTGAAATTAATTGATAAAGCTATAGAAAGTTCAGAAAATACATTGCCCAATGGATTCTCTGAAATTGAATTAATTAAAGAAACTGTTGACCAAGTTTCAGTATTTTTTGGAAAAGAAATATTGAAAATTATTTCAGGGCGCGTATCGACAGAAGTTGACGCAAGACTTAGCTTTGACACCGAAGCTACGGTAAAAAAAGCAAGAAAATTAATCAATCTTTACAAAAATTTTGGCATTGAAAAGGAAAGAATCTTAATTAAGATTGCCGCAACGTGGGAAGGAATTAAAGCAGCTGAAATTTTGGAAAAAGAGGGTATTAAATGCAACTTAACCTTACTTTTTAACTTCTGCCAAGCGGTAACTTGTGCGAATGCAAATATAACCTTAATTTCTCCGTTCGTTGGTCGTATATTAGATTGGCATAAAGCAAAAACTGGTAAAACTAGTTTTATAGGTGCTGAAGACCCAGGTGTTATTTCGGTTACGCAGATTTATAAGTATTTTAAAGAAAAAGGATTCAAGACAGAAGTAATGGGAGCTAGTTTTAGAAATCTTGATGAAATAAAAGAATTAGCAGGTTGCGATCTTTTAACAATAGCACCAAAATTTCTAGAGGAACTAAAAAGAGAAAAAGGAGTTTTGATTAGGAAATTAGATGCAAGTACCAAAATAAATAATTCTATTGACTATAAATTTGAGGAAAAAGACTTTAGATTGAGTATGTTAGAAGATCAAATGGCCAGTGAGAAGCTTAGTGAAGGTATCACAGGATTCAGTAAGGCTATAGAAGAATTAGAAGAACTCCTAATAGAGAGATTATCAGAAATGAAAAATCATAAATTAATTTCTGCCAACTAAATTTAAGTTTTAATTAAAAAAACTAAATCCCACTCTTTGTTAAAAGCCTTTTTATAACTCTTTTTGCTATGTCTTCATAATTCATTTCCCCTGATAATATTTGGGCAATACGTTTAGGTGCTGTTTTTCTTTTGACACCTAATTGATATCCTGTTCTCGGAAATCTATAAAAGACCTGCGCAATCCTTCTCCCCCAAGCCATTGATCTCCCCCAATTGTTGTTAATTTCTGTTGTGTAAAGATTTAAATCATGTACTTTCCCAGTTAGGCATTGATCTATGCATTCTGCAGCATAAAAACTGCTAATTAAAGAAGGTCTAATTCCTTCAGCTAAAAATGGATCGCATAGAGAGGCTGCATCTCCAACCGCTAAAACTTTATCATTATTTATTGGGTGGAGGCCATTCCATATTCTCAATTTCTTATTAATTGTTTTGTAAGACAAATCATCAAATCCGAAGCTTCTAATAACTTGATTATTTATAGTCTGATTTTCTAGAAGACCGTTATTTATAAAAGTACCTAAACCAATATTTAAGCTCTCTTTTAGGGGGAATGCCCATGCAAATCCATATTTTATAAATCCAAACTCAAACCTAACTGCATCTCTAGGAATTGCACCTAAACCTTTCAATCTTAGTGAGATTGTGTTTGCAAATTTAGGTTTTCTTGGCCCCAATTTGAAATATCCTGCCCATTTGGATTGAGATCCGTCTGCAACAACAAGAAATTCAGATATATATTTTCTTTTGTTATTGCACGTAATTTCCCATTTATCATTTTTTTTTATGATTTTTTCTACTAATACTGGCCTTATTATTTGAACTCCATTCCTCAAGGATTCATCTAGTAATAATTGATCAAGTTTCTCTCTTTTAATAATCCAAAAAGGCGATTCACCAGTAAGATCAGCGGTCACATTATCAGAAGCCTTCCATCTGAATTCAACATTCTTAATTTTTGACTCTATGGAATCTTTTATGTCTAAAGGTAGAAATTTTTGCATTGAAGACGCCATTCCTCCGGCACATGGTTTGTAATCTTGGCAATTTTCTTTTTCAATAACTAGAACAGAATATCCTTTTTTTGATAGGTTAAGAGCGGAAGAAGATCCTGATAAACCTCCACCAATTATTACGACATCAAATTCTTTCAAACTTTTAGAATTTCCTTCTCTTTTTCGGATAATTTAGTTTCTATTAAGGCAATAAATTTATTGGTAATTTTCTGAATTTCAGATTGATTATCTCTTGATTCGTCAATAGAAATAAGACCATCTTTTTCGTCTTTTTTTTCTTTATCAACAGCATCTCTTCTAATATTCCTTAAAGCTACTTTTCCTTCCTCTGCATATTTAGAAGCTAATTTACAAAATTCCTTTCTTCTTTCCTCTGTTAAGGGAGGAACATTTATTCTTATTACTTTACCATCATTATTTGGAGTAATACCTAAATCGCTCATGGAAATAGATTTTTCTATAGCTTGCAAACATGAAATATCGAAAGGTTGTATTGAAATTGTTTGTGAATCAACAGTACTTATTGTGGCAAGAGATTTGATTGGTGTTTCTGCACCATAGTACTCAACACTTATTCTGTCTAACAATGAAGCATTAGCTCTCCCAGTTCTTATAGTATTAAAGTTTCTTTGCGTGGCTTCAATACTTTTATTCATGTTTTCTTGAATTTCTTGTTCTTTCATAATAAAAAAATTTAAATAAGCTTTAACTAATTAATGAACCTATAGCCTCCCCAGCGACAGCTTTAGAGATGTTCCCTTTTTTGAATATATCAAATACCATAATAGGGATATTATTGTCTTTGCAAAGCGCAATTGCAGTACTGTCCATTACTGCGATTTCATCACTAAGAACTTGTTGATAACTGAGATTGGTATATTTTTTTGCGTCTTGAAATTTATTGGGATCACAATTATATACTCCATCAACTTTGGTGGCTTTCATGACAACCTCAGCATTTATCTCTGCTGCCCTAAGAGCTGCCGTCGTGTCAGTTGTGAAAAATGGATTTCCGCACCCACCTCCGAAAACAACAACCCTACCTTTTTCTAGGTGCCTCATGGCCCTTCTTCTAATATAGGGCTCTGCAATTTCCTGCATTTCTATTGCAGTTTGAACTCTGGTTGCTACTCCTACTCTTTCCAAACCATCTTGAAGTGAAATCGCATTCATTACTGTTGCTAGCATGCCCACATAATCAGCTGTCGCTCTATCCATGCCATCTGCAGAGCCTTTAAGTCCCCTAAAAATGTTCCCACCCCCAACAACTATTGCAAGTTGAATATTATTTCCGACTACTTTTGAAACGTCTTCTGCAATTGACTGAACTATAGCAGGATCAATCCCATAAGGTTTTTCACCCATTAGTGCTTCACCACTAAGTTTTAAGAGAACTCTTTTGTAAGTCATTCAATAATCATACTTTTAAGACCTTAGCAAGTAAATGTACCGAATTTATTTTTTGTTCAGATATTGCTTGCGTCTTTAAACATTTCTAAACCTATCTGAAGAAATTAATTAAAAATTTGTTTTAACTAGAACTCAACGCACTTTTGAGCTTTTATTCCTTGTTCTTTGAAAGGATGTCTTATTAGCTTCATTTCTGTAACTAGATCAGCGTAATTGATAATAGAATCAGATGCTCCCCTTCCAGTTAAAACAACATGATTTTTTCTATTATTTAAACTTTTAAAAAAGGTGATTATTTCTTCTGAAGCAAGATAGCCAAGTTTTGTAGCTATATTAATTTCATCAAGGATTATAAGTTTATAAGAATCATTCTTAATATATTTTTTGGCAAGTCGCCATGCTTCTTGAACTAATTTTTCATCCCTAATTCTATCTTGTGTTTCCCAAGTAAATCCCTCTCCTAATGAATGCCAAGATATGTTTGAAGACAAATTCTTCAGTGCTTTTTCTTCTCCAGTGGTCCAGCCCCCTTTAATAAATTGAATAATTGCTACTTTATAACCGTGCCCTATTGTCCTTAATGCCATCCCTAAAGATGCAGTTGTTTTACCTTTGCCATTCCCCGTAAAAACAATCAATAATCCTTTTTTTGTTTTTCTAATTTGTAATCTTTCAGCTTGAATATCTTTTCTTTGCTGCATTCTTTTTTTATATGAGCTCTCATCGTTTTCTGGGGATAGCTTGCCTCCCATTCCAAGTTCTTTGGCTTGATTATCGAGGTTGAATATTTTCTCGGAAGATAATGGTTGCTCTTGCATATAACTCTAATTTTATTAAGTGATTATAAATCTTTAAAGACTTTTAGCTCTCTTAACTCTTAAAAGTGCATTATTGACTGCCTGTTGTTGATCTCTTTTAGTAATCCAGTGGTGATAAGTTTGAGTATGTAAGCTTACCGAATGTCCCATCATTCTGGCAGCTACAGTATCAGGTAAATCATAAAAAATTGTTCTTACTGCCCAAGCATGCCTTAGATCATAAGGTTTTATCTGTAAAGAGTATCGCTTAAACTGGTCTGTAATTTTTTTTCCAATATTTTGTAAGGTTGTGATTTTAAGGTCTCTATTAATATTTGGTAGTAGTTCTGGATTTTTACCAAGTTTTGTTAATTCGAACTTTTCTACCCATTCAGGATGAAATGGCCAAATTTGATGTTCCCCTGTTTTCGTCGTAGGTAAAACTCTAATGATCTTGTCTCCAAAATTTGTTAAAGAACTTAAGTCACAAAAAAACACTTCGTGATTTCTTAATCCATATGTAGCCATAAGACCAAAAACAAATTTCCAAGAGTTGTTTGGTATCTTATCCCAAAGTTTCTCTATCAACTCGTCTGTGGGGAGATCTCTATAGCCTGCTTTATTTAGGCCATATCCTTTAGAATTTAATTTCCAATTTTCTGGGAGTTTAATGTCCAAAAACTTTGCTAAAACACTTAGGGAAGTAGCGCATTGTTTCCTACTTCTACTCCCTTCCTTGTAACTTTCAAGTGCTTTTTGAAATATAATTTCTAAATCTTCATTGTTATCAATATCATAAATATAAAGAATTCTTTTCATATAGGGCTTATAAGAACTTCTCCAAGTAGTTTTTCTAGTGCTGGTTAAATATTCATTTTTTCTTTCTTTAAAGAAAAATTCCTCAAATTGATTTAATCTTTTTGAAAATTCAAAATCATTTTTTATTTCCTTTTTATTAGGTTTATTTATCCAATTAATCCAGTCAAATTGATTTAGTTCTAGTTGCAAATTGATTAATTTTAATTTTTTTTTAGCCTCCTCTAATCCAGAAATATCAGCCTTTATACCAAGAGATATTCTTTGAATTTTAAAGTTATTTTTATCTTCTTTAGTAGGTAGTGAACCTCTGATATTTAATTTCTCTCCTCTTTTTTCAATTCTAAGCTTGCTTCCTTGAGTAGCAAATTTATCATTGACATTATTAATTTCCTGAATTACGTTCATTTACTTCTATAATTGACCTTATAATGACGTTTTTAATGTTGATTTTCAATCACCATAAATTTTAAATGAATAAAATAGGCGTCTTGCTAATGAATTTAGGGGGGCCTGAACGCATTACCGATGTCGGCCCATTCTTATATAATCTTTTTTCTGATCCAGAGATAATCAGGACTCCTTTTCCTGCTTTTCAAAAACCTTTAGCTTGGTTAATTAGTACGCTTAGAAGTACCACTTCACAACAAGCTTATCTTTCTATAGGTGGAGGATCACCCATTAGAAGGATAACTGAACAACAAGCAAGAGAATTGCAATCTAAATTAAGGGAGAAAGGTTTAAATGCTACTACTTATATCGCTATGAGGTATTGGCATCCTTTTACGGAATCAGCAATTGCTGATATGAAAGCAGATTGTGTAGATCAAATTGTTGTACTACCTTTGTATCCACATTTTTCAATAAGTACAAGTGGTTCAAGCTTTAGGGAATTAAAAAAATTAAGAGATTCCGATAATGATTTTAAGAAAATCCCAATGCGATGTGTAAGAAGTTGGTTCAGTCAATCAGGTTATTTAAAGTCAATGGTCGAATTAATTTCCCAACAAATTTCCTGTTGTGAATCACCTCCAAATGCACATATATTTTTTACTGCTCATGGAGTTCCCAAGAGTTATGTAGAGGAAGCTGGAGACCCTTATAAACAACAAATTGAAGATTGTTCCTTATTGATAATTAATGAGCTGGAAAAATATTTAGGGCACAGTAACCCGCATACACTTTCTTACCAAAGTAGAGTTGGTCCAGTTGAATGGTTGAAACCTTACACCGAAGAAGTGTTAGCAGATCTTGGGAAGTCTAATGTTGAAGATCTTATTGTGGTTCCAATAAGTTTCGTTGGAGAGCATATTGAAACATTGCAAGAAATTGACATTGAATATAAAGAAATTGCCGAAAAAGCTGGTATTAAAAACTTTCGTAGAGTGAAGGCTCTAAATACTCATCCTACTTTTATTGAGGGTCTTAGTGATTTAGTAATTTCTTGCCTGGAAGAGCCTCAAGTTAATATAGAGGAGGCTTCTAAGTTACCTGAAAAAGTTAAACTTTATCCCCAAGAGAAATGGCAATGGGGTTGGAATAATAGTTCAGAGGTGTGGAATGGGAGAGTTGCCATGATCGTTTTTCTGGTACTTTTTATAGAACTAATTGCAGGCTCTGGACCCTTACATAGGCTTGGGATTTTATGAAAATTAATTTATGTTTATTTGAAAAATTTTAAATTTATTGAAATTTCTTTTGAATACTTTTCTGACATTACATTTCTAAATGAGGCAAAAGTATTTAATTGAGTTTAATATTTAAAGTAAATATTGAATTTCTTTAGTGACTCTTACTTCGAGATCCTTGTTAAAGGATAGTTCAAAAAATGAAAATTCCGTTTGGATAACTGGTGCAGATGCACTCATGGATGCTCTAAAAATTAATGGGGTAAAGGTTATATTTGGATATCCTGGAGGAGCTATATTACCAATATATGACTCTGTTCATAAGGCAGAGCAAGATGGTTGGTTAAAGCATTATATGGTAAGACATGAACAAGGAGGTTCTCATGCGGCTGATGGATATGCGAGATCTACTGGTGAGGTAGGGGTATGTTTTGGGACCTCAGGTCCAGGTGCAACAAATTTGGTAACTGGAATTGCAACTGCTCAAATGGATTCAATACCTCTAGTAGTAGTTACAGGTCAAGTTCCAAGACCTGCAATAGGGACAGATGCTTTTCAAGAAACTGATATTTTTGGCATAACTCTTCCAATAGTTAAACATTCATGGGTAATAAGAGATCCTGCAAACATCGCGAAAGTAGTTTCAGAAGCTTTTTTTATAGCCTCTTCTGGAAGACCCGGCCCTGTTTTAATTGACATACCCAAGGATGTAGGTCAAGAATTCTTTCATTACCAAAGAGTTTTGCCTGGTGAGATTATTCCTAAGGGATTTAAAAGAAATGGAGACATTAATGATAGTGATATCAAAAAGGCTATTAAATTAATAGAAGACTCTGAAAGACCTCTTCTCTATGTTGGCGGTGGTGCAATATCTTCCGGGTCTCATGATGAAATAAGAACTTTGGCAAAAAATTATCAAATACCAGTTACTACGACATTAATGGGTAAAGGAGCTTTTGACGAAAAAGATAATCTATCAGTTGGGATGTTAGGAATGCACGGAACTGCTTACGCAAACTTTGCAGTAACAGAATGTGATCTTTTAATAGCTATTGGAGCTAGATTTGATGATAGAGTGACTGGAAAATTAGATACTTTTGCACCTAATGCAAAGGTCATTCATATAGATATTGATCCAGCAGAAGTTAATAAAAATAGGCGTGTAGATGTTGCAATTGTCTCTGATGTTTCAAAAGCTGTTCGCAAAATTAATGAAAAATCTCGGGATAACAAATTTGCTTGTCAGACGAAGAAATGGTTAGAAAAAATTGATTTTTGGAAAAATAAACATCCCTTGTATGAACCTCCTCAAGAAGGAGAAATTTATCCTCAAGAAGTTCTTTTGAAAGTTAGGGAACTTTTACCTGAAGCTTATGTAACTACAGATGTAGGACAACATCAGATGTGGGCGGCTCAATATCTTAGGAATTCTCCAAGAAAATGGATTAGTAGTGCTGGCTTAGGAACTATGGGTTTTGGATTGCCAGCGGCAATTGGAGTTAAAGCAGCCTTACCTAATTCAGATGTAATATGCATAGCTGGAGATGCTAGCGTCTTAATGAATATTCAAGAATTAGGAACCTTATCTCAATATGGTTTAAATGTTAAGTTAATTATCATAAATAATCGCTGGCAAGGGATGGTGAGGCAATGGCAGGAAAGTTTCTACAATGAAAGGTATTCCTCATCTGACATGAGTTGTGGCGAACCTGATTTTGTAAAACTTGCTGAGTCTTTCGGAGTTAAGGGATACTTAATTTCTGATAGAAAACAATTACAGAATGAATTACAACATGCGCTTAATCATGACGGCCCTGCCTTGATTAATATTCTTGTCAGAAGAGGTGAAAATTGCTATCCAATGGTCCCTCCTGGGAAAAGTAACGCTCAAATGGTTGGATATGTTAATTGTGAAGAATAATTTTTAAATAAGCCATTTTAAAAAATTTAATTTTAAAAAAAATCAAAATCTTAAAAATTTCTGAATTGAAAAATTTATCAAAATTTATAATAATAATTTGCTTGATTGTTCTTAATCCTCTAGTAGTTAACTCGGCTGAAATTCTTCAAATTAAAAGTTCAAATACTATTTTGGTGGGGGATCAAAATAGGAACTTAATTATTGGATTATTTTGTGTAGATGTAAATGTAAATAATGAACTTGAAGCAACTAATTTACTCAAAAGTGAATTTCCAAGAGGAAGCAGAGTGAAAATAAAACCTTTTGGTTTTAAAGATAATGTTTTGTTAGCGAAAGTATTTAATATTAAAGGTACTAAGGAGATGACAGAATTATTAGTCGCTAAAGACTTTACTAGAGAAAATTGTCCAAATTAAGCATTACTTATGAGTGAATAAAACTCCATTGCCTTGAGATTGTTTTGCTCCTTCTCCAGGAATTAAATTCATCTTTTAATTTGTATGTGCATAAATTGGAGATGTCGATATTTGTATCAGGAATATTTTCATTCAAAAGTTGTCTATGAGCGAATCTTTTTAGATTAAGTTGATTAAAGTTTCGCTTTTTCAAGTTATTTAAATCATTAACATAAAAAAAATTTTCAAATTTAGTCAAGTTGACTGCTATTCTTTTATTTTCGGCCTTTCTATAAAATTCATTTAGTGTCTTTTTATCAACTAGATAATGTTCCTTCGATATTGATGGCCCTATCGCAACAAGTAAGTCATCTCTAGAAGTTCCTAAATTATCAAAAATTTTAACCATATTTTTTATTATTTTTTTTTCTAAGCCTTTTCTTCCACAATGCAAGGCTGCTACATTTCTTGTACTTTTGTCTGCAAAAAATATTGGCATGCAATCAGCTGTGTAAACCCACAAGTTTTGATTAAATTTATCACCAATAAGACCATCTGCATCAATCTCACTCCCTTTTTGCGAATGTGATCCAAAAACTATCGAATTACTGTGAATTTGATTAGAAACGCAATTTACATGATTTTCATTAAAGAAATTTCCTAATAATTGAAGAAATTTCTTAGAGCTAGACTTCGTAAAGTAAGCATGTGGAAATTTATATTTACTAAGAATAGGTGATGAATAGTACTCAAATTTTTTGTTTTGAATGAAAATTTTATTTTTTGAGAAATGTATATCTTTATAAGGAATAGTTCCCTCTCCCAAACAAAACTTATTTAATTAATTCAATATCTCTCAAGATCCAGAATCCTGCAAATTTTTCGATGTATGGCGTTGACTGTATGGAAATAAATTGATAACCAAAGGAATTTTTTTTATTTTCTAAAAACTTTGTACTTAAAATATTTGCATCTTTTTCTGGTAAATCCGTTACAAGCCACTTATCATCTTCCGAAGCTTCAAGTATTAGTTGGTTTTTACTTATTATTAATTTAATAGGTTCTAAAGAACTGAACCATGCAGAAAGTGCCAAAGATCTTTCTTTGCTAAAAAGTCTTAATCCAGGAATTAATTCATTATTATCCAATGGTTGATGAATTGGAAAAATATCTCCAAATTCAATTGGCCAATTTTGTGCTGATTTCAATTCGCCAACAGATATTTCAGAGATAGTTAAAGCATCGCCTCTCACTGCTTCTGGTAAGGGTGTAGGTGAGCTTTCCATTGTAGAAGTAAAAGTTGGAGCTAGTACACCTCTTACGTAGCCTTTTTCCTTTGGATAAATATCTTTTTCAAGAAATTCTATTCTATCGAACAAATTATAGGTTCTTCTACTAACAAGTGCCTCAATATTAGTGGCTTCCAGTGACTTTTTAATTATGGACTTCATTGAAGATCTCCAGAATCTAACTATTGAAGGTTTCGCCCACCCTTCTTTTCTCGCTTCATTTAGTGCTTCATTAAGAGCTTTTGTAAGCCATATCGAATTAACTTCACTAGCAGGGCATTTTTTATTCCAAAGAAAAATATCTTTTGTCTCATAACTTCTTGTAGAGCAAATAATTAACTCCCATCTTTTTTTTCCATTTGCTTCAATTATTGGTCTTGAATAAAAGTCTAATTCCCAATCTGAAATTTTTAATTCAGGACTTGTTTCTTTTTTCTTATTAATATTCATTTGTCTTGATTTTTTTTGTCGAAGAGTGCTTTGGTTTTTAGTGCTCTATCAGTGGCTTCTCGCATAACTTTTTCTTTATCAATAATTAATTCTCCTGCAGAGTTCTCTAAAAGGGCTGTATTAAGACCAATTCGCCCTTTCTCAAGGTCAATTTCAGATATTAAAGCTTTTATAATTTCCCCTTCTCTAAAAATTTCTCGTAAAGAACGAATCGATCCTTTTGTTAGTGAGGATTGATGAAGAAGTCCACTAGCTCCACCTAAATCAATAAAGAAGCCATATGGTTTTACTGCTAAAACTTCTCCTTCAATTAATTGACCCAAGTCTAGACTCGTAAGTTTAGAGACTAATGATGCTTTCTTTTCAGAGAGAACTAATTTTCTGGATTCTGGATTCACCTCAAGGAACGCTACTTTTAGAGTTTTGCCAACAAAAGATTGATAATCTTGACCATCTTCAAGTTGGGATCTTGGGATGAATCCTCTCAATCCATCTACATCACATGTAAGTCCACCTCTGTTAAATCCATTAATTAAAACGTCAATTAATTCTCCATTTTTAGCGGAATTTGAAACTTTCTCCCAACTTTGCCTGAGAATTAATGCCCTAGCGCTCACTGTTACCATCCCATCAGCATTTTGTTCTTTTATAACCAAGACTTCCATTTCAAGGCCTATAGAGAATTTTTCTTTAAAGTTAGTTATGACACCCAACCCACATTCTTTTTTTGGCATATAACCAGGTGCTTTCCCACCAATGTCAACATATAGGCCATCACTTTCGATTGCTATAACCTTCCCTGAAATTGTTTCTCCTGTAGCCCCAATTGGCTCATTTTCATTTAAAGCCTCCAAAAAAGCACTTTCATCAAAATCGAATTCATCAACTGTTCTTTCTAATTGAAAATCTGTGTTTTGCTCAGAAAAATTAAGGGGTCTATTTAAGTTTTGTTGAGAACTATCAAAAGCTTTCGTGTTTTCATTACTGTCCTCAATTTCGTTTACTGATTCATCTTTAATTATTTGAGGTTTGATTGCGATATTTTCTTTTTTAATTTCTTCTTGCGAATTGTTTTGTTCATTCTGTATTTCTTGAGATTTTTTTTGAGTATCCTTCTTGCTTATGTGAAGTACCTGAAGAGGTTTTTTAAAATTTTTTTTATTGCCCTTTGGTTGGATATTATCTTGGGCATTTTTATTACTGACTCCCATCGTAGGTAAAATAAGAATAATTAATTAATAACATACTCTAAATGTTAGTACTCAAAATTAAAATTAATGAACTTTAAACCAATACCTAATAAATTTGAATATTTAAATTGGCAAGAAATTGAGAGTATTGCAAAAGACAAAAGATCAACAGTTATTTGGCCATTCGGCGCTGTTGAGCAACATGGGCCGCATTTGCCTCTTGCTACAGATAGTATTTTTGTTGATGAAATCATTAGCGAAGTTTTTAAATTATTCTCTTCCGATATCCCATTAAAAAAACTTCCAACACAATATATTGGGTTTTCTCCAGAACATAAGGGTTTTGCTGGGACAATTTCACTTTCCTCATATTTAATAACCTCAATGATTAAGGAAGTCGGAGGTCAATTATCTGAAATGGGTTTTAAAAGATTGATATTGATTAATGGACATGGAGGTCAAATCTCACTACTAAATACAGCTGCAAGAGAGCTAAGAAGTTTTGCACCTGGGATGGCAGTATTCCCTTGTTTCTTATGGAGTGGTGTTAATGGATTAAGTGAATTGTTAACAAAAACTGAGATCGAGAATGGGCTACATGCATCCTTAGCTGAAACAAGTTTGATGCTGGCTATAAAACCAGAATTGGTAGGTGATGAACGTCCTAATGAGGGCATTAAAGGACAGATCCCAGAAGGTTGGAGTTTAGAGGGAAATGCGCCAACTGCTTGGCTCACAAAAGACTTGAGTAAATCTGGAGTGATTGGGGATAGTAGAGGTGCAAATGAGTCCTTAGGAAAAGATTTAAAGGAATTATTGATTAATCATTGGTTCAAATTGATAATGAATCTAATGGAATCGGATTGGCCCAATTAAATTGAAATAAATTTAAGTTGAAAAATGTGACTTAACAATTGAAAATATTTTCATGATATTTAAATAAACTCACTATAATCATGTAATATTCATGCATAATGAGCTAAAGATTACTGACATGCAAACTCTAGAAACAAATACAAAAACTACTGAAGAATCCATAGACACGAATTCTTTGAATCTTCCCGACTTTACAACAGATTCCTATAAGGATGCATATAGCAGAATAAATGCAATTGTTATAGAGGGAGAGCAAGAGGCTCATGATAATTACATTTCAATAGCAACGTTAATACCAAATGAGTTAGAAGAATTAACTAAGTTGGCGAGAATGGAACTCAAGCATAAAAAAGGATTTACTGCTTGTGGAAGAAATTTAGGAGTAGATGCTGATATGGTATTCGCAAAAAAATTCTTTTCTAAATTGCATGGTAATTTTCAAATTGCTTTAGAAAAAGGAAATTTAACAACTTGTCTTCTGATACAAGCTATTTTAATTGAAGCTTTTGCTATATCTGCTTATAACGTTTACATAAGAGTTGCTGATCCTTTTGCAAAAAAAATAACAGAGGGAGTGGTTAAAGATGAATATCTCCATCTAAATTACGGCCAAGAGTGGCTTAAAAAGAATTTATCTACTTGTAAAGAAGAATTAATGGAAGCCAATAAGGTTAACCTTCCCTTAATTAAAAAGATGTTAGATGAAGTAGCAGAAGATGCATCAGTTTTGGCTATGGATAGAGAAGAGTTAATGGAAGAATTTATGATTGCTTACCAAGACACTCTTCTAGAAATAGGTCTTGATAATAGAGAAATTGCAAGAATGGCTATGGCAGCGATTGTTTAATAATATTTCTAATTAACTAAGCATTCTAATAATTTATCATTTCTAAATTAAATACATACCTCTATGCTATTGTTCATAACATTGTATAGAAACCATTAATAAATTTTCAATGTTTGGGTTAATAGGCCACTCAACTAGTTTTGAAGATGCAAAAAGAAAAGCTTCATTACTAGGCTTTGATCATATTGCTGATGGTGATCTAGATGTTTGGTGTACAGCCCCTCCTCAATTGGTTGAAAATGTAGAAGTTAAGAGTGCTACTGGAATATCTATTGAAGGTTCTTATATAGATTCTTGCTTTGTTCCTGAAATGCTTTCTAGGTTTAAAACCGCAAGAAGAAAAGTATTAAATGCTATGGAATTAGCTCAGAAAAAAGGGATTAACATTACGGCTTTAGGAGGATTTACTTCTATTATTTTCGAAAATTTTAATCTTCTTCAACATAAACAAATTAGAAATACTTCATTAGAGTGGGAAAGGTTTACTACAGGTAATACACACACTGCCTGGGTTATTTGTAGGCAACTAGAAATAAATGCTCCTCGCATAGGGATAGATCTTAAAACTGCAACTGTTGCTGTTATTGGTGCTACAGGTGATATAGGAAGTGCTGTTTGTAGGTGGCTTGTCAATAAAACTGGTATTTCAGAACTTCTTATGGTGGCTAGACAACAACAACCATTAACTCTATTACAGAAAGAATTAGATGGTGGCACTATAAAAAGTTTAGATGAAGCATTGCCTCAAGCGGATATTGTTGTATGGGTTGCAAGTATGCCTAAAACGATTGAAATTGAAATTGAAAACTTAAAAAAACCATGTTTAATGATTGATGGTGGATACCCTAAAAATCTTGATGAGAAATTTAAAGGTAAAAATATTCATGTTTTAAAAGGAGGTATAGTAGAGTTTTTCAATGATATTGGCTGGAATATGATGGAACTTGCAGAAATGCAGAACCCTCAGAGAGAGATGTTTGCTTGCTTTGCAGAAGCTATGATTTTAGAATTTGAAAAGTGTCATACCAACTTTAGTTGGGGAAGGAATAACATTTCTCTTGAAAAAATGGAATTTATTGGAGCAGCTTCTTTGAAACATGGTTTTTCTGCGATTGGACTTGATAAACAGCCTAAAGTATTGACTGTTTGAAATTATGGCTAAACGTTACCTACTTGATTTTGAAAAGCCTCTTGTTGAACTTGAGAAACAGATAGAGCAAATTAAAGAATTAGCTCGAGATTCAGAAGTGGATGTTAGTCAACAGCTTCTGCAGCTTGAAACCTTGGCAACTAGGAGAAGAGAAGAGATATTTAAATCACTAACGCCTGCACAAAAGATTCAGGTGGCTAGACATCCTCAAAGACCTAGCACTTTAGACTTTGTTCAAATGTTTTGTGATGACTGGATCGAATTACATGGAGATAGAAATGGAGGCGATGATATGGCACTAATTGGAGGTATAGGTTCGATAAATAATCGACCAGTGTTGATGTTGGGGCATCAGAAAGGAAGAGATACTAAAGAAAATGTTGTAAGAAACTTTGGAATGGCAAAGCCAGGAGGTTATAGAAAAGCGCTTAGATTAATGCAGCATGCAGATAGATTTTCTTTGCCAATTCTTACATTTATTGACACTCCTGGAGCCTATGCAGGTTTAACAGCTGAAGAGCAGGGACAAGGGGAAGCGATTGCAAGAAACTTAAGGGAGATGTTTGGTTTGACAGTCCCTATTGTGGCTACTGTTATTGGAGAAGGTGGTTCTGGAGGCGCACTTGGAATAGGTGTTGCTGATAGGTTACTAATGTTTGAACACAGTGTTTATACAGTTGCTAGTCCAGAAGCATGTGCATCAATTTTATGGAGAGATGCTGCAAAGGCTCCTGAAGCAGCATCAGCACTTAAAATTACAGGTAAAGATTTACTTAAATTGGGGATAATAGATGAAGTATTACCAGAACCTTCGGGTGGAAACAATTGGGCTCCTTTAGATGCTGGCAATACACTAAAGGAGGCTATTGAGAAACACCTTGATACTCTACTGCAAATGACTAAAGATGAACTCATTGAGGAAAGATATAAAAAATTTAGGGTTTTAGGTAAATTTATCGAAGCAAATAATATTGAAGAGATTTATAGTGAAATCCCCCCCCAATCTGAATAAATTGAAACTAGCTTTTATAACAGGTGCTACGAAAGGTATTGGTAGATCTACCGCAATTACTTTTGCTAAAGCTGGTTGGGATTTAATTCTACTTTCCAGGAATATGGATTTATTGGAGAAACTAAAGAGTGAATTATTGACTACTAAATCAAAAATTAGCCTGGTTAAATGTGATTTAGCTAATCCTATAGGAATAGAGAATTGTGTTGGAGAAGCAATTGAGAAATATGGTTGCCCTTCAGTCTTGATAAATAATGCCGGTTGCGCATTTAATGGGTCTTTAGTTGAAATGGATTTTGGGCAATGGGAACAAACAATTCAAATAAACCTTACGAGTGTTTTTCAAATTTGCAGCTCAATAATCCCTCAAATGAGAAAAAATGGTGGTTTAGTAATTAATGTTAGTAGTCATGCCTCTTATAATGCTTTCCCTCAATGGGGTGCATATTGTATTTCAAAATCTGCACTCACCATGTTTACTAAATGCTTGAGGGAAGAGGAGAGATCCAATTCAATAAGAGCATGCACAATAACTTTAGGTTCAGTAAATACTCCTCTTTGGGACTCCGAATCAATTAATTCTGATTTTGATAGAACTTCTATGCTCTCCTCAAATAAGGTATCAGATACTATTCTTTATATGGCACAACAACCCGAGTCACAATTGATTGAAGACTTAACTTTGATGCCTTCTGGAGGTGCTTTTTGAAAATTCTATTTATCTTTTTAATCTTTAAAAGGTGATTTTTTTTAGGACTATTTGAACCCGATTGAACAAGAGAATGTGATATAGTGTATAAGCAATTAAGCTTTTGGAAGATACAGTAAATTAAGTTGCATACAATTTTCTGTTTAAAATTTTATGACCTCTACATTACCCAACGATAATATTAGAAACTTTGATGACCAGATTACTAATAAACTAATCTCTGAAATTATCAGAGACAGAATTAAGAATTCTGGGACAAGATTCAGTGCAAATGATAACATTGCAGACTTTATAAATCCTGGAGAATTAGAAATTCTAGAAAAAGAAGTAGCCTCCAGAGTTAAAGACCTCCTTAAGTCCTTAGTAATAGATGTTGAAAATGATCATAATACTCAAGAGACTGCAGAAAGAGTCTCAAAGATGTATTTAAATGAAGTTTTTAAAGGGAGATATCATGAACAACCCAAAGTTACAAGTTTTCCAAACGATAAGAATCTTGATGAGATTTATACTGTAGGCCCTATTTCAGTAAGATCTGCATGTTCACATCATTTGGTCCCAATTCTTGGGGAGTGTTGGATAGGCATTAAACCTGGGAATAAAGTTATAGGGCTCTCAAAATTTGCAAGAGTCGCTGATTGGGTTTTTTCAAGACCTCATATTCAAGAAGAAGCTGTAATGATACTCGCAGATGAAATTGAAAAATTGTGTGAACCTAAAGGTTTAGGTATTATTGTGAAGGCCCAACACTATTGTATGAAATGGAGGGGAGTTAAAGAACCAAATACAAGTATGATTAATTCTGTAGTAAGAGGCGACTTTAGGCATGACTTAAGTTTAAAACAAGAATTTTTTGAACTTGTAAAACAGCAATCTGCAACTAATAACTACTAATTCTTTTTTAAAAACTTAATTAGGGCCCCTGTTTTTTCTAGATCTTTCAAGCCTGGAGATATTTCAATACTGCTTGAAATGTCTAGTCCATCTGGTTTGATGTCAGTTAAAATTTCATCAATCCATTCAGTTGATATTCCGCCTGCTAGCCACCAAGGTTTACTAAATTGGAGATTCTCTAGATAAATAGTTTTTATTTTTTTCCCTGAACCCCCATAAGTTTCTTTATTCCATGAATCAAGTAGTATCGCATCTACAAAATCTTCAAAAGGTTTTATTTGATCCAAGTCCTTTTTAGTTTTTATTCTGAAGGCCTTCCATATTCCAATATTTGGAATTTTTTCCCTTAACCTTTTGCAGTAATCAATATCCTCATCTCCATGTAATTGAATTATAGTTTCACTAGGGTTTCCTAAGAAATTTTTAATAATTAAATCTATAGAACAATTTTGGACAACAGATACCCTCTCGATTTTTGGGTAAAAACTTTCTAATGTTTTAAAAATTTTCTTCTTTTTTACAGCTGATACATACCTTGGTGACTCTTCAACCGCAATAATTCCGATAGCATGAGCTCCTAATTTGGCGACTTGAAGAGCTTGTTCTTCAGACGTGAGTCCGCAAATTTTAACTAAAGTGTTAGTCTTGGGCATATCGTTATCCAGTATGTAAAATTAATATTATTGCTAAATATAGCGGAGATTATTTTTGAGAAGTTGGCAAATTTTTAAAATATGGGGAATTCCCTTCAGAATTCATCCTTATTGGTTTGCAATTCTCTTTTTATTCTCATGGAGTATTAGTAATCAGGTTAATTTTACCTCAGGCGATATTTACAATACTAAAGAGGCTTGGATTATTGGATTTTCTACATCTTTTTTATTATTATCTTCAATTATTTCTCATGAGGTTTTACATACCTTTGTTTCCCTAAATCAGGGTGTAAAAATTAGAAAAATCACTTTTTATTTTCTAGGGGCAATTTTACACACAGATAAGTATTGTCAAACTGCTTTGGGGAATATAAAAATTGCAATCGTTAGACCTCTATTATGTTTCGCTACAGCATTTATTCTACTTTTAATTAGCAATTACAGTACATCTCAAGAAATAATAGCTATCAATATAATTTCTAGAGTAGGTATATTAAATTTATTCTTAGGCTTCTTAAATTTAATTCCAATTGGTTCTTTAGATGGGGGGAATTTATTAAAAAGTATTATTTGGCATTTCTCAGGGAGTAAAAATAAAGGAAGAGATTTCCTCAATAAAGTAAATTTATCTTTATCTTTTTTAGTTCTAATATTTGGCATAATTTGTTTATTTAGATTTAATTTTTATTATGGTTTTATTCTTTCTTTTTTAGGTTTGTTAGGCGTTAATTCTTCAAAATCAGAAAGTCAATTTTTTAAAATTGAAAACATCCTTAAATTTAGTAAAGTTTCTGAGCTTAAATTAAAGCCATTGAGAAAAATTGAATTCGATTCTAATTTCTCAGAATTTAACACAAAAATAAAAGATAAAAAGGATGCAGCAGATAAATATTTCTTTGTTGCAAATACTGGTAGATGGACCGGTTTTGTTGATGAGAATATTTTAAAAACTGTAACTATAAAAAAATGGGAGCGGAATTTTGTTGGGGATTTTCAGAAACCAATAAACAGTTTTGCGAATATCTATAGTAATGAAAAATTATGGAAAACTATAGAAAGACTTGAAGACACTAGTGAAGGTTTTTTATTGGTACTCAATGCTGCAGATATCCCTTTGGGGATAATTGATAGGTCTAAAATTGGATACTTTATATTGAATAAATTAGGTTTTAATTTGCCTTTAGAGATTGTTAACAAATTAAATTATAAAAATCAGTATCCTTTGGGAATTGAATTGCCAAGAATAGTTAATTTAATGAAGCAGAAAGGAGATCTTTAAGAATTGGTGTCATGAAAATTTTCAATATTTTAATTATCAATGGCAACATTTTTGAATCTTATATTAGATTTATTCTCTAGGAATGAATTTCTTAAATGATGAACTATTTCATCATTTGTAAGATCTAGATTTAATTTAGGTGGAGCTTCTTCTTGAAATAATTTTAACCATAAATCTTTTGAGGGATTTGTTTGAATCTCTCCATGCTGAAGGAAGGCACCTTTTTTTCGATATTGTGCACTTCCTACTCTCTTGAACCCATCCTGATCAACTAAATCAGAAATTAATTTACTCCCAAAACAATTAGTTGCTATTGGCGATTTTCGTAATTTGCCATTTTGTAACTTTAGACCTAATTCTCGAAAACTCTTAATTAACCATTTGTTAACCAGTTCATAACTTAGTATTTTATAGTGACTTTTTTTAAATGTTAATGCATATGTTATTCCTCCCGAATGCAAAACAGCTCCCCCTCCAGAGGGACGTCTTACAATGTTAATTTCCTTATTAAATAATAATTTTTCCCAATGAGGAGGAATTTCCTTTTGGTGATAGCCAATTGAAAGCCAATCCCCAGTCCAATAGTAGAATCTTAATGTGAAAATGATTTCAGGATTAGAAATTGTCTGATTTAAAGAATTTAAATCTAAAGCCATTTGATCAAATCCAGGTAAATTATTTGTTGAAAAAATTAAAGCTTGATTTTCTATTCCCAAAATTAAATTTGCTGGTCTATTTATAATAATTTTTAATAAATTTTTTCTTTCAATTTATTAATTACGTAACATCATTTTGTAATAGTGTGTCAAATTCCCTCTTTTAGGTGGAGAATAAAGGAAATATTTTTTTTACCTATGGAGCCAACTCAAACAATAAATTTAATTGCACTAAGCCTAATAGTAGTTGTGCATGCAGGTGTTTTAGCATTAAGACTAGGTATTAGTTTAGGTAGAAACTAAATTAATTAGAAAATATAAATTTTTAAGGTAATAATATAACAAGACTGAATTTACCTATTCAGTAAATATACCAAGAAAAATTTGTCAAAGTCCTTTTATAAAAATGGTATTTTTTACAAAAAATATCTAAGCCCTGGCTTTGAAAAAAAGCAACAGAAACAGGAAAATTTTGTATCTTTAGTTTTTTTAAACATAAAAATTTGCTTTTCCCTTTTAGCCATAATAAGCTTAATAAAACTTGGCTATAGTTCCAAAGTTAGATTGATCAGATTAAGGGAAATTCAAGACTCATTTTTATTCGAAAAATATCAATTCAATGTTTTGACAAGTAGGTTTGATGATTTATTTTCTTCCGAAGGTGAGCAAAGATTTATGAAGGATCAGGATCAAATAATTTCTAGGGACATTATCAGAGTAATATGGCGTTAATAAGGATGATCTAGAATCATTTTACTTATCTTTTTCTATTAACTTTTTTGCCAGTGAGTAAGAACATCAAGGGTTTAGTCCTAATAACAGGTACAACTTCAGGAGTTGGATTAAATACTCTAAAACCTCTATTAAGATTTGGATGGGAAGTCATAGCTGTTAATCGATCAAATAAAAGAGCGATAAAAATAGCTGACGAATTCTTGACAAAAGAGGAAATTAAAGATGTCCATTTTATAGAGATAGATCTTTCTGATTTGGATGATGTAAGAAAAGGTTGCGATGAAATATTGGAAAGATTTAAAAAACCAATTAATTCTCTTATTTGTAATGCAGCAGTTTATAAGCCAAGACTAAAGAGACCTGAAAGATCTCCACAGGGTTATGAAAACTCTATGGCAGTCAATCATTTTGGGCATTTTCTTATGATAAAACTACTTATGGAAAATATTTTATCTTCGGAAAGAGAAATTTTCTTAAATGGTAAATCTACTGTATTCAAGCCAAGAATTACAGTATTAGGAACTGTCACAGCAAATTATTCAGAACTTGGAGGGAGGATACCAATCCCCGCTCCAGCTGATTTAGGAGATTTGTCTGGATTTAAAAATGGTTTTTTATCTCCAATAAGTATGGCGAATGGGAAGAAATTCAAACCTGGTAAGGCTTATAAGGATAGTAAACTTTGCAATATGGTGACCGTACAGGAATTATCAAAAAGATATCCTGCAGAGAAAATTATTATTAATTCTCTATATCCGGGATGTGTCGCTGACACTAAACTTTTTAGAGATACACCTTGGTTATTTAGATTTCTTTTCCCGATATTTCAAAAATTTATAACTAAAGGATATGTGTCACAAAGATTAGCAGGAGAAAGGGTTGCTCAGGTAGCAAGCTATAAAGAATATTCTAAACCATCAGTCCATTGGAGCTGGGGAAATCGTCAAAAAGCTGGCAGAAAAGCTTTTTCTCAAAAGTTGTCAAAAAGAATAATTGATACTAAGACTTCTCAACAAACTTATGATTTAACAAAAAAATTGGTCGGATTAAATTAATTAAGACTAATCAAATCCTAATAAATCAAAAATTTCTCTATCTTTAAGTGGATTTCCTTCTAAAGGTTCTACGTTTTCAAGCATATTTTTAGCAAGAGATAAATATTCATTTTGAACTTCAATTACGTCTTCAGTTGGTTCCATTTCAAAGATGGTACATTTCTTTAGTCTTGATCTTCTGATAGCATCTACATCTTTAAAATGAGCCATAGTTTTTAAACCTGTTCTTTCATTGAATTTATCAATTTGGTCTGTATCTTTTGATCGATTTGCTACTACGCCGCCTAGTCTGACTTTATAATTTTTTGCTTTTGCTTTAATTGCAGAGACTATTCTATTCATAGCGAAAATTGAATCGAAGTCATTGGCAGTTACAATTAGACAGTAATTTGCATGTTGCAATGGAGCTGCAAAGCCACCGCAAACCACGTCCCCAAGAACATCAAAAATAACAACATCTGTATCTTCTAATAAGTGATGTTCTTTTAAAAGCTTAACTGTCTGACCAGTTACATATCCCCCGCATCCTGTACCAGCAGGAGGGCCTCCACTTTCGACGCACATTACGCCATTAAAGCCTTCAAACATGAAATCGGTTGGTCTCAATTCTTCGCTATGAAAATCTACTTCTTCGAGAATATCGATAACTGTAGGAACCATTTTGTGCGTCAAAGTGAAAGTGCTATCGTGTTTCGGATCACATCCAATTTGTAGAACCTTTTTCCCTAATTTTGAGAATGCTGCAGAAAGGTTTGATGATGTAGTTGATTTTCCTATGCCACCCTTGCCGTACACGGCAATAACTAAAGCTCCTTCTTCGATATTTATTTTTGGATCTTGCTTTACTTGAACACTCCCTTCCCCATCAAGAGGTTTATTTATAGTACTTGTCATTTAAAGCTGGAATTTACACGTTAATACTTATATTCTTGCAGGTATATGCCTCATAGAATTCATTTCTCAACAAATAGTTATTTATTAAGATTAAAGATACAAGATATATGTTTATAACTAGATATTCTAGGCTTTTTTATTTATTATATGAGTGAAAATACTCATGCCTAGATAATATTTTATTTGTAATAATTAACCAAAAAATGCTTTTGCGTCGTAGAGGGTCTCATCATTAATTTCAGGAAGACCTTTAGAGAGAGCATATTTCTCTGTATTTGATTTAACTTTACCTCTCACAAAAAATGGTACTTTTGTAAGTTCTGCTTTCCCAGATTCTGTCCAAAGAATACTTTTTTCTTGAATATTCATATTACTTTGCGCTTGCTTAGTTTCTTTATTATCAGGAGCATTTGTCGCAGTATGTCCTAGATGACTTTGATGACCGTCAACAAACTCGAAGTCATGTTTAAACATATCAATAAGATGCTCTTCTAATCCCATCATTAGAGGATGAACCCAGTCGTCAAAAATCACATTTGCTCCTTCCCATCCCATTTGAGGACTATATCTAGCGGGAACATCCTGGACATGCATTGGGGTACTTATCACTGAACATGGAATTCCAAGCCTTTTTGCGCTATGCCTTTCCATTTGAGTTCCTAAGACCAATTCAGGGGACGCTTTTTTCATAGCATCTTCAACTTCAAGGTAGCTATTAGTTATTAGTGCTTCTATATTTAAATCCTTAGCGGCAGCTCTTACTTGTCTTGCCATTTCTCTGCTGTAGGTTCCTAGACCTACGACTTCAAAGCCTAATTCATCTTTGGCAATTTTTGCCGCTGCGATAGCATGAGTACCGTCACCAAATATAAAAACCCTTTTCCCCGTCAAATAATTAGAATCAACTGACTTTGAATACCATGGAAGTTTTGACTTGTTCTCTAGCTCTCCTTTATTTGTTAAAGGGAGGTCAAGCTTTTCATGAACTTCATGAATAAAGTTAATCGTATTTTTTATACCAATTGGAATAGTAGTGGTATATTCCATTCCGCAATTACGTTTAAGCCATTCACAAGAAATCTCAGCAATTTCATGATATAGGCAAACATTAATATCAGCATCAATTAATCTCTCAATATCTTCTGGACTTGAACCCAGTGGTGCAACAACATTAGTATCAATACCTTGCTCTGAAAGTATACGTTGAATTTCGATTACATCATCTCTGCATCTAAATCCTAATAATGTAGGACCTAATATATTAACTTTAGGTCTTCGACCTAAAGACTTCCATCTTTGAGGGTTGATTTTATCAATTTCATTTACCTTATCTTTTAAAAGAGTTCTAATTATTTGATAAAAGGTTTCTGAAGCTCCCCAGTTTTCTTTTTTGCTGTAAGCAGGAAGTTCAAGGTTAACAATTGGAATATCAAAACCCATACCCTTAGCAAGAGCACCTGGCTGATCTTGTATTAGTTCAGCAGTACAACTTTCTCCTACTAAAAGGGTTTTTGGTTTAAATCTTTCAACTGCCTCAGTAATATTCCTTTTAACTAATTCAGCTGTATCTCCTCCTAAATCTCTAGCTTGAAACGTTGTATAAGTTACAGGAGGTCTCTGACCTCTTCTCTCGATCATTGTAAAAAGGAGATCTGCATAAGTATCTCCTTGAGGAGCATGGAGTACGTAATGAATATCTTTCATTGATGAAGCCACTCTCATTGCACCTACATGAGGTGGTCCTTCGTATGTCCAAAGAGTTAATTCCATAATTTTAATGAGTCGCTAATGTTTTGGATGTAAGTATTTGATTCCTTTTTAAAGGCCTTGAGAAAAGTCCAGCCAAGTCAGCTGCTTGATCAATTCCGTGTATTGGACTAAATACCATTTCTATAGACCATTTTGTACTAATACCCTCTGCTTCCAGTGGGTTGGCTAAACCCATCCCACAAACTACCAAGTCAGGACTTGTAGCTCTAACACGATCAAGTTGTTTCTCTACATGCTGACCTTCAACTATTTTTGTATCATCCGGTAATAAATTAAGCTCCTCATCCATCAAATCTTTATTTAAGTATGGAGTTCCAACTTCAATTAGCTCCATTCCACATTCGTTATGTAAAAATCTTGCTAATGAAATCTCAAGTTGTGATTCTGGTAAAAGGAATAATTTTTTACCTCTTAATATTTCAGTATGTTTTTCTAGTGCTTGCCTAGCTCTATTAGCTAAAGGAGCAATTACCTCATGAACTTTTAATTCATTAATTTTAAAAGCATCTGCCCCAGCTAAAAACCATTTACTGCTGCCCTCCACACCTAATGGAAATGGAGCATAAATTATCTCACAACCACGATGCTTAAGGTCCCTGACCGTATCACTTAAGTATGGTTGAGTTAATAAAACCTTTGTGTTCTTTCCGATTTTTGGTAATTCAGTTGATTGCCTGGGAGGAAAACTTTCAACATTAGTTATCCCAATATGATTGAAAATCTTCTTGAATCTATCTTCAACATTATTCGCTAATGTCCCAACTAATAATAATTTCTCATCATCTGTAGATTCCATTAAGGGGACAAGAGCTTTTAATGCACCATCTTCTCCTTGTGTAAATGTAGTTTCGATCCCACTACCTGAGTAGTTCACAAATCTTACTTGACCTAAAAATCGTTTGTTTAATTTTTCAGAAACAGTTGCAAGATCAAGCTTAATAACTTCGCTAGGGCAAGAACCAACTAGGAAAAGAGTCTTTATTTCAGGTCTTCTAGAAATAAGATCATTTACTACTCTATCGAGTTCTTCGTGAGCATCGGCAAGACCAGCAAGATCTTTCTCTTCGAGAATAGCTGTACCAAATCTTGGTTCAGCAAAAATCATTACCCCTGCAGCACTTTGGATTAAATGTGCGCATGTTCTTGATCCAACAACCAGAAAAAATGCATCTGGCATTCTTCTGTGTAACCAAACTATTGAAGTTAGTCCACAAAAGACTTCTCTTGGCCCAGTTTCTTTATTAAGTTCTACTTTACTCATTAAAAATATTTAGAGCTTATCCTTTAAGCTTGCATAAACTTTTTAATTTAAGAAAGTAATTAATAAGTTCTCTTACAAAATGCACACATTTAAAAAACTTATATGAATGTTTAAATACTTAAATGAGAATTATTAAATAGATTTTTTAGGGGGTGATTTAATTTCTGTAGAAGGAATTTCCTTGACTTGTTTTTGAAATCCTCCATACATTTCTAGCTATTTTCGTAGCTAATAATCCTGCTCTTTCTAACTTAGATTTTCCAGGTTTTGCTCCAATTAAAGCTGTCACTTCTGAAGTCGTTAAAGGTGCTCCGGTATTAATAGCTAATTGGGTTAACTCCAATCTATCTCTAAGGTTCTTAAGATTTACTTTTTCTATGTTATCTTCTTCTAACCAACTAAAAGATGGGTCTTTCTGAGACAGTTTTTGCATCAAGCTTAAGCTTACTAATCCAAGAGTTTGATCAGGAGTTAATTCTTTTTCAGTACCAGAAACATTTGGTTCTTTTTTTTGAGATGTTCCCATAAAAATGCATATCTTTTACTTGAAGTTATCGTTTTGTGGGCAGCATGCAAGTAAATTTAATAGAAAAAATGGACCATTATCCGTTATAGTCGCGTGAATGGAACCAACTTCTAGCTTTAACAGAGGAGAACGAAAAAAAGGGAGTTCTCTTGTAACAGGATCTGAGGTGCAATCTCAGTCCAGTGGTGCTAGCTGCTTTATTACTACTGATTCAGAAAAGTCTTTGGTATCCAGACAAGCAAGTCAAGTTGAGCAAATTGAGTTGAGAACATATGTTTTTTTAGATTCTCTGCAACCTCAATTAGCTGCATATATGGGAACGGTTAGTAGAGGTTTTTTACCTATTCCTGGTGATTCATGTCTTTGGATGGAAGTTTCGCCTGGGATGGCCGTTCATAGAGTCACTGATATTGCATTAAAAGCAAGTAATGTAAGACTTGGGCAGATGATTGTTGAAAGAGCATTTGGATCTCTTGCTCTTTACCATAAAGACCAAAGCACCGTTTTACATTCTGGAGATGTTGTTCTAGATGCTATTGGAAGTGAAGTTAGAAAAAGAACAAAACCTGCCACAAGTTGGACTGAAGTTATTCGAGCTATTACTCCAGATCATGCTGTTCTAATAAATAGACAAAACAGAAGTGGATCAATGATTCAATCTGGAATGAGCATGTTCATATTAGAAACCGAACCAGCTGGATATGTTTTAAAGGCAGCAAATGAAGCTGAAAAAGCATCTAATATAACCGTTGTTGATGTTAAGGCAGTTGGAGCTTTTGGTAGATTAACTCTTGCGGGGAAAGAAGGGGATGTAGAAGAAGCGGCAGCTGCAGCTATAAGAGCAATTGAAGAAATTTCGAATTATTGAGAATTTTTTTTAATTTAAACCTATTTCTTTTTTTAAAAAAGGCGAAATAATTTTTGCAGCTTTACCCCTACTGCCTAATTTACTTAGTTGTGATTGTGATAGCTCTCCGTAAACACAATTAGCTTCTTTAACCCAAAAAATTGATTCGAATTCCCCCTTTGGGTATTTGGGCTTCTTAAGAATTTCTCCCCAGCATATTCCAGTTGTATCCTTCACTAAGTTTCCTGAGGGATCACATAAAACCATACAGCTTATAAATCTTGCGCTTCTATAAGGACTGTCAGAAAGTTCATTGATTAATTTTTTGATTTTTTCAGCGTTGTTTTTGGCATATCGAGCAGAATATATGCCTGGTCGACCATCTAAAATATCTACTTCAAGACCCGAGTCATCAGCTAATGCCCAAGTTTTTGTCTCTAACGCAGCTGCCTTTGCTTTTAGAAGTGCATTCTCAAAATATGTATTTCCAGTCTCTTCGACATTTAAATATTCTGGTTGCTTCTCTACTCTTAAAGACAAAACATCAAGCATTTCTGAAATTTCAGATACCTTTCTTTGGTTGCCACTGGCAATTGTTAGAACTGGAAGGTTCAAAATAACAAATAAATTTATGGTGAATATTATCTTACTTCAAAGCTTGATACGGAGACAGGAAAGGTTGAACATTCCACACCTGTGTAGACAGGGCCTGCCTCGTACGGAGATAACTTAATGTAAATTTTTGATTAACACAATAGTATGTTTTGATGCTCTAACTAAATCTCATAAGGATTAATATATCAATAATACCAAGGGTGATAAGTTTATCTTATGAATGGTAGAAAAAAGATTAATAGACTTTTTAGGTAAAAACACTTGACTTATAAGTACTTAATGGACCATTCTTGCAAACGAACATTCCACATTTAGTAATTTAGTAGGCAATGGCTACAGAAACAATGGGTATCGCTCTCGGCATGATCGAGACACGCGGACTTGTACCTGCAATCGAAGCAGCAGACGCAATGACCAAGGCAGCAGAAGTTCGTCTTATTGGTCGTGAATTCGTAGGTGGCGGTTATGTCACAGTATTAGTTAGAGGCGAAACAGGAGCAGTTAACGCAGCTGTTAGAGCTGGTGCTGATGCTTGTGAAAGAGTTGGTGATGGTTTAGTCGCAGCTCACATTATTGCTCGTCCTCACAGAGAAGTTGAACCTGCCCTAGGTAACGGTGAATTTCTTGGTCAAAAGGACTAATTAAGTAAAGCAAGATTTATAAATTTTGCACAATAATTATTTTCCCTACACAGACCTAAATTTATCCTTATGAGTAAGAAGTATGATGCAGGGGTAAAGGAGTACAGAGATACCTACTGGACTCCTGAATATGTACCCCTAGACACCGATTTACTAGCCTGTTTCAAATGTACAGGTCAAGAAGGTGTTCCAAGAGAAGAAGTTGCAGCAGCTGTTGCAGCGGAATCTTCAACAGGTACTTGGTCAACAGTTTGGTCCGAGTTACTTACAGACTTAGAATTTTATAAAGGACGTTGTTATCGAATTGAAGACGTTCCAGGAGATCCTGAAGCTTTTTATGCTTTTATCGCATATCCTCTAGATCTTTTTGAAGAAGGTTCAATTACAAACGTATTAACATCTCTAGTAGGAAACGTTTTTGGATTTAAAGCTCTAAGACATTTACGTCTTGAAGATATTAGATTCCCAATTGCTTTCATCAAAACTTGCGGTGGTCCACCAAATGGAATCGTAGTTGAAAGAGATCGTTTAAACAAATACGGAAGACCTCTTCTTGGTTGTACCATTAAACCTAAATTAGGCTTATCTGGTAAAAACTATGGTCGAGTTGTATATGAATGTCTTAGAGGCGGTCTTGATTTAACGAAGGATGACGAGAATATTAATTCTCAACCATTCCAGCGTTGGAGAGAAAGATTTGAGTTTGTTGCAGAAGCAGTTAAGCTCGCTCAGCAAGAAACTGGAGAAGTTAAAGGTCACTACCTAAACTGTACTGCTAACACTCCTGAAGAACTTTATGAACGAGCTGAATTTGCAAAAGAGCTAGATATGCCAATCATCATGCATGATTATATAACTGGTGGTTTTACTGCAAATACTGGATTAGCAAACTGGTGTCGTAAAAATGGCATGCTTCTGCACATTCATAGAGCTATGCATGCTGTTATTGATAGACATCCAAAGCATGGTATTCATTTCAGAGTTCTAGCAAAATGTTTGAGACTCTCCGGAGGAGATCAATTGCATACTGGAACTGTTGTTGGAAAACTAGAAGGTGATCGTCAAACAACTCTTGGCTACATTGACAACTTAAGAGAGTCATTTGTTCCTGAAGATAGATCAAGAGGTAACTTCTTTGATCAAGATTGGGGTTCAATGCCAGGAGTATTTGCTGTCGCATCAGGTGGTATTCACGTATGGCATATGCCTGCACTTTTAGCGATTTTTGGAGATGATTCTTGTCTTCAGT
This sequence comes from Prochlorococcus marinus str. MIT 9312, assembly GCF_000012645.1. Taxonomy (NCBI): domain Bacteria; kingdom Bacillati; phylum Cyanobacteriota; class Cyanophyceae; order Synechococcales; family Prochlorococcaceae; genus Prochlorococcus; species Prochlorococcus marinus. The sequence goes on from NC_007577.1 coordinate 514,913, forward strand.
TCGGTGGAGGAACACATGGCCATCCATGGGGTTCAGCTGCTGGAGCTGCAGCCAACAGAGTTGCTTTAGAAGCTTGTGTAAAAGCACGTAATGCGGGTCGCGAAATCGAAAAAGAGAGTAGAGACATTCTTATGGAAGCTGCTAAGCATAGTCCTGAATTAGCTATTGCTCTCGAAACTTGGAAGGAAATCAAGTTTGAGTTTGATACCGTCGACAAGCTTGACGTTCAAGGTTAAACCAAATTTCAAAATTGAGGAGATTCTTTTTCTCCTCAAACTTCTACAAATCTCGTTCTATTACGAGTAATTTCCATTCACATATAGATTAATTATGCCTTTCCAGAGCACAGTAGGCGACTATCAAACAGTCGCAACCCTGGAAACATTCGGTTTCTTACCACCGATGACCCAGGAAGAAATATACGATCAAATTGCATACATAATTGCTCAAGGTTGGAGTCCTGTCATTGAGCATGTTCACCCTAGTGGAAGTATGCAAACTTATTGGTCTTATTGGAAACTCCCATTCTTTGGGGAAAAAGATCTTAACTTGGTTGTAAGTGAATTAGAGGCATGTCATAGAGCATACCCTGATCATCATGTAAGAATCATCGGTTACGATGCTTACACACAAAGCCAAGGAACAGCTTTTGTAGTTTTCCAAGGACGCTAAATCTACTTTATGTAGTAAATATCTTTCTCCAAAAAAAATTGGAGAAAGTTTTTTTTAAAGAGTTTCAAATTTGAAGATTATGTCAAAAAAAACCAGTAGAGAGATTGCACTAGAAAGAAGAAAGGCGATGAGTGATAGTGGAAAAAAAGCTTCTGCTTATTCTTCGACTACTCAAGATAGAGTTCGATCTTCTCAAGATATACAGATTTCTGGTACTCAGTCTTCTTCTAATAATCAAAATATTATTAAACCTGCTACAAAACATATTCCAAAAACTCAGATAAATATAAAGTCTTCTTCAAAAACTTTATCTAGTAAAGAGTTAGTTATAGAGAGAAGAAAAGCAATGTCTACGCATGGCAAATCAGCTATAAATTCATCTGATAGAACTCGTACTGATGTTAAAAAAGAAATATCGGTAAACGAAGTCAAATCAACTGCTGTTAAAAATCAAGAAATTCAAAACTCAAATAATACAGAAATTAAAACTCTAAAACCAAATGTTAAAAGAAGAGTTAATCAGAAGAGAAAGCCTATTTCTAATACAAGTAGAGATATTGTTTTAGCGAGAAGAGAAGCTCAATCTAAGCATGGTAAATCAGCATCTAAACAAAATACTAGTGCAGCTTCTTTAGCTAGAAGGGGAGATCCAGATTTAAGTAGTAGAGAAATTTCTCAGAGAGTAAGAGAGCTAAGAAGTAAAACTGGTGCAACAGGTAGTAATAAAGGTAATGGTAAATGTAGACCATGTGGTCCAAATAAAAATGGAGCCAAACAAAATATTGCTGATGCTAGTTGGAAAGTTGGCAAAAGTGAAACTGATTCAGGTCAAATAGTTACTGGAACACAAGCTAATAGATCTCTAAAAACTACAGGTAATGAAGCAAGTACATGTAGAACAGTTACTGGGACCCAATATATGGGAGCAGATGTGATTGATCAATTTTGTCAAGATAGACCAAGTTATAAACAACCACTTAGATCTACTGTTACCTCAACAACATCAGGGAATAAAGTAACTGGTAATGAAGTTGGTAGATCTGAGAGAGTTACAGGGGATGAGCCAGGAACTTGTAAACACCTAACAGGTACGGAGTATGTATCTGCTAATCAATCACAGAAGTATTGTGGTGATGTTCCAAGAAATCCATCAAAGGTTAAACATAGTACTACAATTGATGGATTAAAAGTGTCTGGTTCACTTCCTGGCAGATCAACACTAGTTACTGGAGATGAATCAGGTTCTGGACATCAATTGACTGGAGATCAATATCTTGGATCTGAGCCAAATCCAAAAGGTAAAGCATTTGAAAAAGTAGGCAGCTACAATACTCTTAATGGGAATAATGTAACTGGTACAGGGGTAGGAAGATCAGACCATATGACAGGTAATGAACATGGGAGTTGCAAGAATGTAACTGGTGATGAGTACATAGGATCTCAGCAATATGAGAAGTTTTGCGGTTCAAAACCAAAACCGGAAGCTAGGAAAGTAGGTTTAAGCCTTTCTTCAAAGTCTAATTTGATAAGTGGGACTATGACAGGAAGATCAAAAACAGTAACTGGAGATGAACCAGGTTCTTGCAAAGTGTTAACAGGAACACCATATGCAGGCTTAGATCAGATTAATGAAAATTGTAGTAGTGAAACTTCTGAAGATATGAAATCCCGAGCAACAGTTAATTCTGGAAATAATTCAAATGCCAGACTTACAGGTCAGCAACCGGGAATAGGCGGAGTAATGACAGGTGCTAAGAAAGGTGCTTGTAAGAATCTAACAGGAACTCCCTACGTTGGTGGAGATCAGTTCTCAAACGCTTGTGATAATCCTCCTCATGATACTGCGTATGCGAATCCGGAACAATCAGCAGGCAATTCTTGGAACGAATTCTCTGTTAAGTCACCTTCAAGAGAAAAATATTCCGAAAAAAATACACAAGGTGTTACCGGTAATGAATATGAAAATGGCTCAAAGATAACAGGACCTTTTGATATGGCAATAGATAAAGTTACTGGAACTGAAAAATTTAGATTCGAACCTAATAAAAATATTACTTATAAACAAAAAATGCAAATTGAAGAGGTAGATCGTGCTGCAAAGACCCCAGAAAAAAGAGTTGCATCTAGGATTACAGGGGAAGGACAATCCGTGGGAAACGTAACTGGCGATGATTGGGATCGCGGTGATAAGGTAACAGGAACAGAGGGAGCTTCTTCTAGAAAGAGAAATCCATCAAGAGCAGGAAACATGAGCGCAATGCCCCCTTTAGAAGTTAAAAGAAATGAGGAAACAGAAAAACCGGATTTCTTAATAACTGGATCTAGTGGTAATACTCGTGAAGGACAACTTGTTACCTTTTCAGGTGGTGCAAGAGGTTAAGTAAATAATGCCTTTAAGAGGACTGGCTAAAGCCAAGAACTTCACATTGGGGCCTACAGCTCCAATGAAAACTTTTACGGAAAATATTCATATACAAACTAAAGAATCAAATGATTTAAGAAATCCCGGAAAGTTTCATAAATTAACTAATAATGTTCAAAATGAAAACCTATTTAGCTATGAAAGCAGAATAAAAAGTGATTTTGACGAAATTGTTCCAACTCTTAAGGAAATTGCTCGTATACAACATCATGAAGATTTTATAAATAAGGCTCAGACAATATCAAGAAAAAATTTGGGAATAGATTTACCCCTTCATATATTAGATAAATCTTGGGTTAAACCTCTTGATATGAGAGCTTTATATGCATGGTGTGCTTTCAAACAACATGAGAAACTTAGTGATAATTTTTTTAATAATGACCCGCTTGAAGGTGCTGCTGGAAGTAGAGATGCGGAAGACTTTGAAAAATTTCTTTTAGATTGTGGAATACATTTACTTGATATAACTCCTTGTTCAGATGGGCGATTAGCTCATTCAGTCGCTTATGTAATGAGAATACCTTTTAGTTCAGTAAGAAGAAGATCCCACGCTGGAGCACTGTTTGATATTGAAAATACCGTAAATCGATGGGTAAAGACTGAACATAAAAGATATAGAGAGAATATTCCTAATGCAGCTCATAAAGATACCAGGTACTTAAAAGTTGTAACTTATCATTTTAGTTCAGTAGATCCTTTGCATCAGGGTTGCGCAGCTCATGGAAGTAATGTCGGGTTAGCTGCAGGAGAAGGTAGAAATAAACTATATGCTTTCAAAGAGGCTGTAGAGAATAGCTTTTGCTGCGGTGCCTCCGTGGATTTAATGTTAATTGGACTTGATACAGACACTGATTCATTAAAAATACATTTGTCAACTAGCGATGGCAATATAGATTTAGAAAAAACTATTTCTACATTAGAAATTTATAATTCAACAATAAATTTTTCAAAAGAGGATGCAGAAAGAGAAATTTGTCAAACAATTTCAAAGCATTCTTCAAAAGATAAACTCAATGGGCTGGAAAAATTTATGTATAAATTAATTGTCAATAATATTTCTCAAATTGATTATGTTAAGAGTTTTCATAATGGTTCTTATGTAGATATTGGTCATGCAGAGAGGTTTATTGGAGTTGGTATAGGTTTTAAAGAAGTACATCTCAGAAATTTAACTTATTTTGCTCACTTAGATACAGTCGAAGAAGGGGCGCCAGATTTGGATGTAGGAGTGAAGATTTTTACTGGATTAAATGTTTCTCAAGATCTACCTATTCCAGTAGTTATAAGATTTGATTACTCTGGCAAAGTACCTGGAGCAAAAGAGAGGGCAATAAAAGATTGTGAAAGAGTTAATAATGCGATATCAATTAGATATAAAAATTTAGTTGATCAAGGTTTGTTACATACTTGCTCTACTATTAGAGATAGGGACAACATTCATTCCGCCCAACTTATTGGAATGTCTTTAGATAAAAAAACAGAGGAGGCTCACTAGTTATGTTAATTTGCAAGGTTGTAAAACCACTTGTATCTACCAATAGGATTCCTGGTTTTGAACATAAACATCTACAGGTTGTATTGGATGGCTCTTCAAGTAAGGTCGCAGTAGATGCTGTTGGCTGTAAGCCCGGAGATTGGGTTATTTGTGTTGGAAGTTCTGCTGCTAGGGAAGCTGCAGGAAGCAAATCTTATCCAAGCGATTTAACGATTGTTGGAATAATAGATCATTGGGATACTGAAAAAGCATGAATAAAGGAGAATAGAAATCGTGGAAATCATGAAGGTATTAGGAAGGATGGTATGTACTCAAAGAGTTGCTGGCTTAGGCCATATGAATTTACGAATATTGGAAAATAACAAGGGAAAGAAGTTAGTTGCTGTTGACCCTGTTGGCGCTAGAGAAGGTAATTGGGTTTTTACTGCTAGTGGTTCGGCTGCGAGATTTGCTTGCCCTAATCCAGAAGTTCAAACCGATTTAACAATTGGCGGTATTATTGATTATTGGGAGAGTGATTAAATATTCTAACTTAAAAAGTTTATTGAGAAACTTTGCTGAATGTATAGTGTAATTAGTCTTCAATAAAGAATTTAATGTGGAATGAAAGAGAATCACCCTTGAGGATTGAAAAAAGATTTGAATTTGAGAAATACTCAAAGATTAGTAAATTCATGGAGAAAATTGAGAAATTATGTAAAGAAAAGGATATCTATCCAAATATAAGCTTTGGTAAGAATTTTGTTAGTCTTTCAATTTTTTTAGATAATAAATCAATATCTGATAAGGTAAAAGACTTTTCAAAGGATATAGATAAATTTTATTTAGAAGATTAATCTCTTTTAATAATTATTGGGCTTAGCAATATCTCGTTTAATTAAAGCCATTAAATATGTGGGAGCTTTATATCTCCCTGGGAGACATCTATTTAAAGTTTCGAGATGCCCCCAACAAACTGTCTTTTCTATATCTTTAACTGAGTTACCTTTTAAAATTAATAATCTAAGAGCTTTACAAAATAAAGGATAGCCTGCTTCTAATTCATCTATATTAAGCTTTGCTGCCGACATAGACCAATGAGGAATTACCAATTAATAATCTATACAAATATGGTGCAGAATTGGATCAAATTTCAAATTTCTCAATAATTAGAAATTAATCTAGAAATGCAACGCAATCTATTTCAACTAAAACTCCTTTGGGTAAAGATGAAACTTCTACACAGGCCCTTGCGGGAGGATTCTCTACGTTGAAAAAGTCGCTATATATATTATTGACAATTTGAAAATTACTCAAGTCGGTTAAATAAATAGTTGTTTTCACTACATCCGCGATCTTTGCTCCACCAGCTTTAAGAACAGCTGAGAGATTTTTTAAAACTTGAATAGTTTCCTTCTCTATATCACCTAAACATGTTATTTCATTTGTAGCTGGATCTATAGCAATTTGACCAGAACAGTAAATAAAATCCCCAGCTTTTATTGCTTGATTATAAGGTCCGACTGGATCTGGAGCATTAGATGTTTTAATTACTTTCTTAGAGGACATTTGTTTAAGATGATACTTATCTATTTAAACCCATAAGTCTTTATTTTCTCTTAAAAAAGTAAATTCTTTTAAATTTTTTGCTCTTAAGAAAAGGTTTATTTTCATTTCTTCATCCAGTAAAAATGGAATTGTCAATTCGTTTATAGAAAGTTTTTTTTCAACTTGCAAAAGTTTATTTTTTATATCTTGATCTTTAGGTTTGAGATTCAATGCCCATAATAGATTTGCCTTGGTATATTCATGAGCACAATATATTAAGGTATTTTTTGGTAAAGACTTTATTCTTTCTAGAGAAGAGTACATTTGTTGATATGTTCCTTCAAAAATTCTTCCACAGCCTCCTGAAAATAAAGTGTCGCCAATAAAAAGGACAGGACTTTCACCATTTACAAAGAAGGCGATATGCGAGTTTGTATGTCCTAATACTTCAATTATTTTTATTTCTTCGCCTAAGATATTCAAGGTTTCACCATCCTCCACAGATATATTTTGAAAGGGTATTCGCTTTTTATCTTTGGAAGAAGCAATCACCTGAACATTTGGCCATCTTTCAATAAGATATTTCGTTCCTCCAATATGATCTGAATGATGATGAGTTTGCAAAATAGCTTTTATGTACAAATTGTTTTCATCTATGTATCTAATTACTGGTTCGTGTATCGCTGGATCTATAACAACTACTGATTTATCTTTTTCCCATAACCAAATGACATTATCATTTAAAACTCTAAGTCCTATTATATTTTGAGCTTTATTAAATTCCATTATTAACTTAGAATGAAGAATCCTTGGAAAAATTGATCTATGTTTACTATAGCTTTACCAAAAGGAGCTCTGTTAGAAGATTCAATTTCAATTTTTAAAAGAGCTGGGTTAGATTTCTCTGATGCTTTGGAAGAAAATAATAGATCATTAACCTTTGAATCAAATTGCAAACGGGCTAAAGCCTTATTGGTAAGAAATGGAGATGTACCTGTTTATGTAAGTTATGGGCAGGCCGATTTGGGTATTGTTGGATATGACGTTTTACGAGAGTCTGAATTAAAAGTCGCAAAATTACTCGATTTAGGATTTGGGGGTTGTCATATGTCATTGGCGGTTAAGAAAAATAGCAATTATTCCAAACCAACTGATCTTCCCGCGAATTGTAAAGTAGCAAGTAAATTCACGAAAACAGCAAGATCTTATTTTGATGAATTAAATATACCTGTAGAAATAGTTCATTTAACAGGATCTGTCGAACTTGGTCCTATTACAGGTATGGCAGAGGCAATAGTTGATTTAGTCGCAACAGGAAAGACTCTTCAAGAGAATGGTTTAATTAAAATAGATGATATTTTTTACTCAACTGCAAGACTAATTGGAAATCCCTTATCTATTAGGTTAGATGATAATCATCTCAGAGATACGATTTTATCAATAGAATCAATTAATGCTTTATAGAAGATTAGCTAAATGTTTTTGAATGATTTTAGAAGGATTAAAAAGTTAGGTAAATATTTAACTAAAGATAAAAAAACAATCTATTTAATCTTAATAGTATTGCTACCGGTTTCATTCTCTGGAGCTATTCAACCACTATTGGTAGGTCAAGCAATTACTATTCTTAAAAACGAAAGTACAGATGTTTGGCTAAGTAAAACTTTTTTTGGGCAGTCAATAAATGCCATAATTTTAACTTTATTTGTGACAGTTATTTTCAGGTTGATTTTGCAAGGATACCAAACCTACAATATCCAAGCGGTGGGACAGAAATTAACTGCAAGGATAAGGAGAGAACTTTTTGATCATTCAATATCTTTATCTCTCAAGTATCACGATAAAATGCCCGTTGGTAAATTGTTAACGAGATTAACCAATGACGTTGATGCTTTAGCCGAGGTTTTTGGTAGTGGAGCAGTTGGAGTAATTGCTGACTTTGTCAGTCTGATAGTAATCTCTTTGACAATGCTTTCAATTGATAGAGGGCTTGCCATTTTATTGCTATTAACTCAGATTCCAGTTTCATATTTCATTATTTGGCTTCAAAAACGGTATAGAAGAGCTAATTATCAAGTTAGGGAAGAATTGTCTCAACTCAACTCTGATTTTCAAGAGAATCTTCAAGGTTTAGAAGTCGTTCAGATGTTCAGAAGAGAGGCTTTCAATAGCAAGAAATTTTCTAATACTGGAGTTGCTTACAAGAAAGCAGTAAATGGAACAATTTTTTATGATAGTAGCATTTCGGCATTTATAGAGTGGATTTCTCTTGCCGCAGTTTCCTTGGTTTTGGCAGTTGGTGGATATCTTGTTACTTCTGGAAATATTGGTTTAGGAACATTAACAACTTTTATTTTATATTCCCAAAGACTTTTTGAACCTTTAAGGCAGCTTGCAGAAAGATTTACTCAGATACAAGGAGGTCTAACAGCTGTTGAAAGAATAAATGAATTATTGGATGAAGAAATACAGATTAAGGACTCTATTTCCACAAAACATTTTTCAGAAAATACTCAAAATGTAAATAAGCAATTTCAAGGCAAAATTGAGTTCAAGAATGTTAATTTCTTCTACAAAGAAGGAGAAGATATCATAAAGAATTTATCTTTCATGATCAATCCAGGAGAGCATGTGGCTTTCGTAGGACCAACTGGTTCAGGTAAAACAACTATAATTAGATTATTATGTAGATTGTATGAACCTCAATCAGGCCAAATTTTAATCGATGATATAGATATCAAAGATATTCCTATCGCAACTCTTAGAAATATGTTGGGAGTGGTTTTGCAAGATACCTTTATCTTTAGTGGAAATGTTGCAGATAATTTGAAACTAAATTCGAATATAGACAATCTTGAATTAGAAAGTCTTTGTAAAGAATTAGGGTTAGATAATTTGTTAAAAAAATTACCAGAAGGTTTGAACACCTTTCTGAGAGAAAGAGGGGGGAATCTTTCTTCTGGCGAGAGACAACTTCTTTCAGTAGCTCGAGTAGCGATTAGAAATCCTGTTGTTTTAATAATGGACGAAGCTACAGCGTTTATGGATCCTTCTACAGAGGCTACTTTGCAGAAAGATCTTCAGAGAATTCTGTCAAAAAGAACAGCATTAGTAATAGCTCACAGACTAGCAACTATTGAAAATTCTGATAAGATTTTAGTTTTAAAAGCAGGATCATTAGTTGAAGAGGGAACACATAGTGAATTGAGACAGAAAAAGGGTTTATATTTTCAGCTCTCTGAGCTTCAACAAAAAGGATTTGCGAATTTTTAATGATTTTTAGAAACCAAGGTTCATTAACAAAAAAATCGAACATTATATCGAGAGATAAGCTGATAGATATCTATGGCTTAAATTCTTATGAATTCACTCAAAAAAATAAAGAAGAAATATTTGTATGTAGTAAAAATAAAGAGTTAGATCTAATAGAACTAGACCAACTTTTGCAAACTGTTGGTTGGAGCAGGCGACCTATAAGGAGAGTTAAAAGAGCTTTGGATTTTAGTATTTTGGTAGTTGGTTTATGGCGTCATGATGATAAATTTCCCAGACTAGTAGGATTTGCAAGATGCACTGGCGATGGAATTCTAGAAGCAACAGTTTGGGATGTGGCTGTTAATCCTGTCTATCAAGGACTAGGATTGGGTAAAGAAATAATGAAATATGTTCTAAAAGAATTAAAAAATATTGGTATTTCTAAAGTCACACTTTTTGCTGATGCGGAAGTGGTTACATTTTACAAAAGACAAGGTTGGATATTAGAACCAAGAGGTTCTAAATGTGCTTTTTGGTATGCAAATTAATCATTTTTTGTAGTAGTCAGAATATATAGATTTTATCGATTCTCCTTTTAACCATCTTCTTCTAAATTTCCAGTTCTTAAGTGCTTGGAGAAAAATATTAGTTCTTTCCCATTTTCTTGAACTTATGAAAATAGGTAGATTTAATTGTTTTAAATTTTTTTTATTATTTAATCTCCTTAAGAAATCTACGTCTTCCATTAAAGGTATCTTTCTAAAACCATTATTCTTAAAATAAGTCCTTCTATTAATTATTAAACCTTGATCACCATAAGGTTTTTTAAAATATTGACTTCTAAAATTTACAAGAATCTCGAGAACTCTATAAATTATCTTTTTCTGATTAATTTTAAATTTAAAATAGTAAATATAATTTTTGTCTCCCTTTAAAATTGAATTTATTTTTCTAAACCAATCATGAGTTAATCTTGTGTCCGCATGCAAAAAAATGAGCCAGTCCCCTTTTGAATGCTTGGCACCCATATCTAATTGTAAACCTCGATTTCTTTCTTTAGATTTGTATACTTTTGCTCCATAAATATTTGCGATATCAATAGTTTTATCTTCACTACCACAGTCAACAATAATAATTTCGCCCTCTTTCTGAATAATTGACAAGTCTGAAAGCAATAATGGCAAATTATTGGCTTCATTGATAGTTGGAATGATAATTGAGATTTTAGACAAGTTGATTAATTTCTATTTTCAATATCAAGTATCGTATCTATATCTATTTTTTTATCTAAAAACTTATATTTCAATTTTGTAGAAGCAAAATTATCAATTGTACTTTGAAGAACATTTTCTGTACCCCACCTAATTTTGATAAAAGGTAAATATAGATTCTTTGACATTATTTTTTCTGATAAACCAATAAGCCAATATCCTCCATCATTAGATGGTCCTAAAATAAGATCATTTTGTTTTAGCTCTCTTAGTGTATTCAATAAATCTTGATGGCATAAATCTGGAAGGTCAGTACCAATAAAAATAATATTTTTGATCTTATGTTGAGTACAAAACTTTTTGTTGATAATTATTTGCCTTTTCATTTTTTCTCCCAAGCAGCCTTTCCCCTGTAAATTAAATTTTTTGATGCCTAATTCTTTAGACCATCTCATACAATTCTTTTTTCCTAAACCAGATATAGCTATAGAAATATCAATGAGTTTAGTCTTTTGGAGATATTTGGCGACTGAAATAGTGTGTTTAGTCATCACACTTTGTACTTTTGCAGAATTACTTTTACCTATATCTTTTGATAATCTTGTTTTGCATCTTCCAAAACCATGCCATTTTGCCATGATAATAAGTAATGCTTTATCCAATAATTTTGAAAGATTTAAAATAATTATATGCCTATTAAAAAAATATTAAATTTATTTTTATAAATTTAGATGATGCTTTGTTAAATAATTTTAAATTTGTTGTGATCTTGTGATTTGATAATGTGCAATTATTAATTTCCAACTAGATTAATAATCTAAAGAAAAAAATTTTGCAAGCAATTAATCCTATTTGGGCGGAAGTTCAAAAATCACTACAAAAAACTTTAAGTAAGCCTTCATTTGAGACATGGATAAGGCCTGCTAAATTTAATTGTTTTGAGAATGGCTTATTGACCTTAATCGCTCCAAATACGTTTTCCAGTGACTGGTTAAGAAAGAATTATTGTGAAACTATCGAAAAAACTGCAAAAGAAATTTGCGGCTATGATGTAAAAGTTATTTTTAAATCTGAAACAAATATCAACAGCTATTTAACAAATAAAGAGAACCTAGATGAAAAGAAAGTGGATCATAAAACAAAATCATTTTCTAATAATAGCCAAGATATTTCTTCAAAAAATCGATCCAAAAAGCCTAACGGTTTAAATTTACGCTATGTCTTTAAAAGATTCGTTGTAGGTCCAAATAGTAGGTTGGCTCATGCCGCAGCTTTAGCGGTTGCCGAATCTCCCGGTAGAGAATTCAATCCATTATTTATTTGTGGTGGAGTGGGTCTTGGTAAAACTCATTTAATGCAGGCAATAGGTCATTATCGAGTAGAAATAGATCCAGAAGCAAAAGTCAAATATGTATCTACAGAGACTTTTACTAACGACGTTATTAGTGGTATTAGGAGAGATGGAATGACGGCTATTCGAGATAAATATAGAAATGTAGATTTGATTTTAATAGATGATATACAGTTCTTAGAAGGTAAAGAGTATACACAGGAAGAATTTTTTCATACCTTCAACGCTCTTCACGAATCAGGAAGTCAAATAGTTATTGCAAGTGATAGACCTCCAAATCAATTGTCGGGAATTCAAGAGAGATTGATTTCTAGATTCTCAATGGGTATGACTGCAGATATTCAACCGCCCGACCTTGAGACAAGGACGGCTATTCTTCAAAAAAAGGCAGAACAAGAGAGGATGAATCTTCCAAGAGATTTAATTCAATTTATAGCAGGAAGATTTACTTCGAATATTCGAGAATTGGAAGGGGCCTTTACTAGAGCTGTTGCATTCGCATCAATAACTGGCTTGCCAATGACAGTCCAATCAATTGCTCCAATGCTTGATCCAAATAGTGTTGGAGTAGTTGTTACTCCAAAACAAGTTATTAACAAAGTGTCAGATTTCTTTAAAGTTTCTACTGATGAATTGATTAGTTCAAGTAGGAGAAAACCAGTGAGTCAAGCTAGGCAGATAGGTATGTATCTTATGCGACAAGGAACAGATCTAAGCCTACCAAGAATTGGAGATGAATTTGGGGGCAAAGACCATACAACTGTTATGTATGCTATTGAACAAGTTGAAAAAAAATTATCTATTGATCCTAATATTGCAAGTCAAGTTCAAAAAATAAGAGATTTACTTCAAATAGATTCAAGAAAAAATTTATAATTAACTATAAAATAAAATTTCTAGGATCTTGATCATATCTATGCATAAGAGGTATCTTATCGATTTCATTTTTGTCACTTAGCAATTCAATTTTATTCAATGATTGTCTTAATAACCTTGCGGAAATAAGTGGCATATCTCTTGGAACTGAGATTCTATTTTTTAAGTATTTTATAGATATTCCTGAAAGTTTCTCAGTTATACGAATTTCACCTGTGATCATGTGTGTCAAAGCTGATCTCAATGATTCATCAAAGGATTCTTTATCGTATGGGTTTACTTTTATTAAACTGTCTTTATGCTTTATTACTCTTTTAAGAGCAATTTTCGCGAAATATTTTGAATCATAATTTTTATTTAATTCATAATTCCCAAGACCTTTCCCGTTATCTATTAACTCAGATAACGCTATCTGTTGTTCATTGCTTTCTTTATAACATCCACCCATTTGTGGAGGTAAATCATGAGAGTGAGTATGAAAATCTCCTTGAGTGCCTCTATAAGTACTTGTCTCTTCAAAAAGGGTAAGCCAGTTATCTACATAACGGTAATTAGATCTTAAATTAAATCCTTTATAATAAGTTAATGAAGCATTCATTCTCTCCATATAAGGAATAAAAATTATATCTCCAACACCAGGCTCAATTTCACCTGTATTTGATGCTGATGGATCAACAAACCCTGATTTTGATTTTCTCAAGATTTCATCAAATTTAGAAATTGATTCTTTAAATCTTTTTTTTCTAAAAGAATTATCTATAAAATTAAAGCTTTCTCGGCAAAGCCAATTACACCAGGATCTGAAAATTTCTCTTTCTAATTCTCGAGTTTTAATAAGGTGACTAGATGTTATAAAGGAACCAAGTGCTCCAAATTCATTTTCTAAAAAAGATATGATATCATCGCTTTCCGTTATAAATTGCCCTTTGAATTCAATTGCAGGTAATTTACCTGATTTAACTTTATGAAGGAACCAACTTTCTTTTTTACCGTAACAAAACATGTTTATTTTTTTGACTCTGTACGGAATTCTTTTATATTCAAGCCATAACCATATTTTCTGACAGTAAGGACACCAAGAATGCCTATCCCTATAGAGGGTAATTATTACATCATTTGCAGTATGCCCAAATAATCTTAAATTTGCATAGGAATTATTAATACCATTGACTCTATCAAGATCTTCAACTTTATATTTATTTAAATCTTCCCATGTCAAAATATCATTCATTCTTTGAATTAAGGCTATAAACTAACTTTATAATAATTGATTAAAAAAATCTTGGAATTTCAATTTGATTTGATTGTTGTTGGCGCTGGATCTGGAGGACTGGCGGCGGCTAAACGTGCTGCTAGTTATGGCGCAAAAGTTGCAATCATAGAAGTAAATAAAATAGGAGGAACTTGTGTAATAAGGGGATGTGTTCCTAAGAAATTGATGGTTTATGCAGCTAAAAGTAAAAAAAATATGGATTCTTCTGAAGGATATGGATTAAAAAGTGAAGGTATTAGTTTTGAATCAGATATTTTATTGAAGAATGTTAGAGAGGAGGTTTCCAGATTAAGTGATTTACATAGAAATTCTTTAAATAAACTAGATGTAACTGTTTTTGAGGGCTTAGGAAGATTCACTGCTCAAAATGAATTAGAAATAATTTGTCCAAAAACAAAGAAAATTATAAATAAAATTAGCTCAAAAAAAATTCTTATTTCAGTTGGAGGTAAACCAAAGAAATTGAATATCCCAGGAATGGATTTGGCATGGACTAGTGACGATATTTTTGAGTTAGAAAATTTTCCTAAATCAATTTTAATAGTGGGTGGAGGATATATTGCCTGCGAATTTGCTTCTATTTTCAGGAATTTAGGTACTGAAGTAACTCAATTAATAAGAGGTCAACGTTTACTTAATGGTTTTGATGAAGATCTGTCTTCATGCTTAGAAGAATCACCTACTTTTACTGGAATAAATATCATCTTCAATACTCAATTAAAGTCTATCAGGAGAGTAAATGGGAATCTGGAATCTACTTTGGATTCCGGTGAGAAAATTTTAACTAATAATATCCTTATTGCTACAGGTAGAGAACCAAATCTTATCCCTTTAAATTTAGATTTTTTAAATCTAAAGATGGATGGCCAATATTTAGATGTTAATGAACTTAATCAAACAAGCAACGCTAATATTTTTGCAGTTGGCGATATCATAAACAGACCAAATTTAACTCCAGTAGCAATTGAACAAGGTAGAGTCTTTTCGGATAATTTCTTTAATGACCAAAAAAGAAAAGTAAATTATGAAAATATCCCGAAGGCAGTTTTCACTATACCAGAAATTTCAACAGTTGGTTTAAGCGAGAAAAGAGCGAAAGAGGTTTACTCTGAGAAAAATATAAAAATTTTCAAATGTAAATTTACGCCTATGTCTAATACTTTTAAAGAGAAAAAAACAAAATGTATGTTGAAGATTGTAGTTAATTCAATAACTGATAAAGTACTGGGATGCCATATGTTTGGAGAAACATCATCTGAGATTATTCAAATGGTATCAATTGCATTAAACGCAGGTATAACAAAAAAAGACTTTGATACTACTATGGCTTTGCACCCAACTATCTCAGAAGAATTTGTGACAATGTATGGCTAAAATTATGATTCAGAAAATTTTAAATTTTCTTGAGCAAATAGAATTACTACAAGTAATGAAAAGTAAAAAATTAAACCTATCCTTAATTCAGAAAGATAATTAAATTCATTCAAAAAGAGTATCTTGTCAAGAATGTAAAAAATATAAAGATTAAGCAAAATAAATCCTTCAATTCTCGTAATTTTTCCTTTGCTCCAAAAAATTGGTAAGCATGCAAAGGTAGTTAAAACCATAAAAGGTAAGTCAACTTTTATTAGGCTTTGTTCAATTACTAAACCTTTAAATCCTGAAAAAATACTACAACTTCCAAGAATTAGAAGTTGATTGAGCAAATTGCTTCCAATTACATTCCCAATCGCAAGATCTGTTTTGCCTTTAAATGCTGCAATTATTGAGGTTACTAATTCTGGCAAAGATGTTCCAGTGGCGACAATAGTTAAACCAATAACAATTTCATTTACACCTAAAAGAGTAGCGAGAGTTTGAGAACCGTTTACTAAAATATTTGAACCAAAGCTTAAAAGAAATATTCCCAATATTAACTTTAGTAAAATATTTAGCTTTCCTTTATGGTTATTTTTGAATTCAGCTATCTCTGGTTCAGCATCTTTTGTAGCCTCTTCTTTCTCATTGATAGTATTAATTTCCCATATTGTATTTAAGACTAAACAAAATATTAGAAAGATCCCTGCTTGCAATGTTAATAAGCCTGTTGATGACATTGCCCAAACAGCACAAGAAATAGCCATTAATAGAGGGACATCTCTTCTGACTATCCTGCTTTTTACCTTAAGTGGTGTTATCAATGAGCTTATACCTAAAACTACAAGAACATTGAAGATATTGCTTCCTATTACATTGCTAGCCGCAATCGAATCACTACCTTTTAAAATTGAACTTAAACTGACTAATAATTCAGGAGAGCTTGTACCTAGTGAAACAACTGTTAAACCAATAACTATTTGAGGTATTCCTAAAATCAAAGATAAATATATAGCTCCTTGGATAAAGAACTCTCCTCCTGCAAAAAGTAAAACAACTCCTAAAAATATTTCTATTATTGGAAATAAAAAATCACTCATATTCAAGCTTTTATTTAGATAATTAAAATTTTAATAATTGATTAATAACTATCCTCGAATATCTATAATTTATTGTCAATTTTAATTTGCTGTTAAAATTGATTAAATAGTAAAAATTTTGAAGACATTAACCATAATAAAACCTGATGATTGGCATTTACATTTAAGAGAAGGTCTTGTATTAAAAAATATCATTCATTTTACTTCAGAATTTTTTGGAAGAGCTATCGTTATGCCAAATACTAAAATTCCCATAACAACTATTGATGGCGCTATTTCTTACAAAAAATCTATTGTTGAAGCGTTACCAGAAAGTTCTAAGTTTGAACCATTAATGACAATGTATCTTACAGATGAGACTGATAAAGGAGAACTAATAAATGGTTTCAAAAATAATGTTTTTTTCGCAGCAAAATTATATCCTGCTAATGCCACAACAAATTCCATTCATGGAGTTAAGAAAATAAAAAATCTATATAAGATCTTTGAATCAATGCAAGATTCTGGAATGCCTCTTCTAATTCATGGGGAAGTGACTGATTCTGAAGTGGATGTATTTGATAGAGAAGAAGTTTTTATAGATAGAGAACTTTCCCAAATAACTAAAAGATTTCCAAAATTAAAAATCGTTTTAGAACATATAACCACCTCTTATGCAGTGGATTTTGTTCAAGAAAATAATATTGGAGCTACTATCACTCCCCATCATTTGCACATAAATAGAAATGCAATGTTTTTTGGAGGCTTAAATAGTGATTTTTACTGCTTACCTGTGGCTAAGAGGGAAAAAAATAGACTGGCTTTGAGGAAAGCTGCAACAAGTGGGAAAGAATGTTTTTTCTTGGGAACTGACTCTGCTCCACACCTAAGAAAGTGGAAGGCTTTTTGTGGTTGTGCAGGTATTTTTAATTCGCCAGTAGCAATAGAAAGCTATTTAACTGTATTTGAAGAGGAAAATGCTCTAGATAATTTTGAGAAGTTTGCAAGTTTGAATGGCTCTGATTTTTATAATTTGCACCCAAATAAAGAAAAATTAAAATTAGTGTCTAAACCTAATAAAATTAAAGAATATATTGATGTTGTTGAAGAAAAAAATATTGTCGGACAAATAAAACCATTTCATGCAGGTGAAACTTTACAATGGCATGTAGAAGGGATTGTAAATTAACAAATTAAAGTTAATCTGATCATTCATTAAAAGTGTAAATTTCCCAATTTTTATTGGTTAAATGGGTTGCTTTCGGCTACGATAAATAAGCGCAAATTCCTTTTGGGAGTGTGGCGGAATTGGTAGACGCGCCGGACTTAAAATCCGTCGAGCGATTTAGCTCGTGGGGGTTCAAGTCCCCCCACTCCCATTATTTAATTATTTACTTTTAGTTCTGACGATAACTTCCAATAATTGTTATGTTTTAACTAAGCAACCATAAATCAAAATGGAAAGTTTTTTCAATAATTCATTCGCTACTTTAATTGCTTATATGGGAGTTATAACTATCTATTTATTGGTTATTCCATTATTACTATTTTACTGGATGAATAATAGGTGGCATGTTATGGGCAAATATGAAAGATTAGGAATTTATGGACTTGTATTTCTTTTCTTCCCAGGTTTAATTTTATTTTCTCCATTTTTAAATCTCAGATTAAAAGGAAGTGGTAAAGGTTAAAGAATTGACTAAAGGTAAAGTTATACAAATAGGTATATTTGTCTCATTAATAGGATTAATTAGCTATAAGATTACACCGCAAATTGGTGTCGAAAATTTTACCTCAACTACTATCTCGAGTTGTATCTTAATTCTGATTGTTATTACTTGGGTAACATCTTATATTTATAGAGTTTTAAATGGAAAGATGACTTTTATGGAACAAAGGAAGCGTTATAGAAAAAAGTATGAAAAAGTTGTTAATGATAAACTTGAAAATAAGTTCAATGCATTGTCAAAGGAAGAGCAGGAAAAACTAATGGAAGATTTAGAAAAAAATCCATAAACTTTCATAGACAAAATCTAAAATTCATGAAAGATAACAAAATGCAAATTACTAAAAATGAATCTTTATCAAAGGTAGATGAGAAGTTTTATGAGTTAAAAAAAAATAAAAAAATAGCTTTGATGCCTTTCATAATGGCTGGGGATCCCAATATTGAAATAACCTCTGAGATCTTATTAAAGTTACAAGAAAATGGAGCGGACCTTATTGAATTAGGCATCCCATACAGTGATCCACTCGCAGACGGACCTGTTATTCAAGTAGCGGCCTCTCGCGCCTTAAAGTCAGGTACTACCCCAAGAAAAGTAATTACAATTTTAGAGTCTTTAAAAGGTAAATTAAATATTCCCATCATACTTTTTTCTTACTTAAATCCCTTACTATGTTTTGGCTTTGAACAGTTTTGTGAGACAGCATCTAATGCTGGTGTTTCTGGACTAATAATTCCTGATCTACCTTTAGAGGAAGCTTGTAAATTTTCTAAAATAGTTAGCAACCATTCTATGGACTTGATTTTATTGGTAGCTCCAACTACTCCTTTTGAAAGAATGAAACAAATATCAAATCATACAAAAGGCTTTACTTATTTGGTAAGTGTTACAGGTGTCACTGGTGAGAGAAATAAAATGGAAAATAGAGTAGAAAATCTTATCGCTAAATTAAAAGAAATAAATTCTAATCCAATTGCTGTTGGTTTTGGGATATCAACTCCTGAACATGTTAATAAAGTTCGAGAGTGGGGAGCAGATGGAGTAATTATTGGGAGCGCATTTGTAAAACGAATTTCTAGTTCAAGTGAAAGAGATGTCGTTGATCATGTGGGTGAATTTTGTAAGGATATGCGTTTAGCTGCTGATCAAAAAAAATAAATACAAAGCGAATATATTGATAAAAAAACTAATTAGTAATTTAAAAAATTAAGTATCAAATTTATGTTTGTTAGCTTTAAGATTCTTCAGTAGGTAATAATCTTATTTGTTTTCTTCCAAGCTTAATTTCAAATTCATCACCTGCTTTTAAATCTAAAAGTGCTGTATATGCTTTCCCAATCAAAAGATTTCCGTTCCCTTGAACTGTAGCTATATAACTTAGCTTTCTTCCTCCTTTGCCAATTCCTGCAACTCCAGAGTCACCAAGATTAACTCCTTTTGCTTCTAGTAATGCTTCATAAAATGCGGTGAAATTTAGGCGTTCACCCCCATTTTTCTTGGTGGAAACATATCCACAAGCTCGAACAATGTCAGACTTGCTAACATCACCAAGCTCTTTAACTTTTGCAAGAAGATCACTACCAGTTAGCATAATTAATTAAAAGAAAGTTCTTCTTAAATAAGATAGCAATTTGTGTGTAATCTATGCAATTATTTAGTATATATTTATTCTATTATTTATCTTTAAAAATGGAAAAGTTTGTAGTTTTTGGAAAGTACTGTGAAGATGCAATCATAAAAAGGGCCCCATTTCGTGAACAACATCTTAATAGACTTAAAAACTTAAAAGATCGCGATATTTTAGTTACTTTAGGACCAACAAAATGTACAAAATATTTGTTTGGTATTTTTAATGCTAATAATACAGATCAATTAAGAGATCTAATTGAGGAAGATATATATTGGGAAAAAGGTATTTGGATTAATTTTGAAATTTATCCCTGGGTTCAAGCTTTTTAAATAGAATTTATAATATTTTTTAGTATTTGATATTATTTATTAAAGTAAAATTTATTTAAAAGAAAATATATAAAAATATTTTTTATTAATAATTTAATTTTTGATTATGTATAGAAATTAAAGCGATATTTATTTTAAAAGGTTGGTTTTTAAGAGTGATATATTTCTATGAAAACTCTTAGTGAAGTTTGAATATTATTTCTTATTAAAATAGAATGTTTTAAAAAATATTTATTTACTAGTGTCTTGATTTATCTGATTTACTAAAGAGTCGATATCTAATTGGTTATATGGTGGTGTTTGTTTTGTCTCTTGGTAATCATTTTTTATATTGTTTAACCAATTTTGTTCAATCTTTATGAGATTCTTTGCAATGTTGAACATACCGCCTTTTTTATATAATTCTTTAATTTTAAGAATAATCTCAGAGGTTCTGCTCGATTTAATATTTAATTCATTTGCTAAATCTTTTTGGTTAAATCCATGAGATTTTAACCAATCTTTAATAAAGGAGACGAGTTCTTTTTCTTCCTGTTGAGATAATCTACTCATTCAATAAAAAGGGAATAACTTATTAAGCTTAATCTCTGCTCTTGCTCTTATTGAAGGAGTCATATATTTGCTCCATATACTAAGTACTGCTGTGAGGGCTACAAAATCATCACTAAAACCAACTAATGGCATAAAGTCAGGGAAAAGGTCAAATGGCATAATTAAATAGGCGAGAGCAGCCATTAATGAAACTCTTACTTGTGCTGGAGTGTAAGGATCTATAGCCATCTCCAAAACTTCTAAGGCAGGCTTGGCAATTGTTCTTCCTGCTTTAATAAGAATCTTGATAATGATATTTTCATCAAATGTTGAACTTTCTAAAACTTCAGCATCATAAATTTTTTCTTGGTTTTTGTAATTCTCTTTCATCGTTATAAATGAAATTTAAATATTTCTAATGATATTTTTAGCTAATGCTATCAACCAAGCCATTCTGTATTCCTGCTTTTCTAAGTTTTCTTAAAGCACGTTGAACAACCTGTCGGCAATATTCCCTGCTACAACTCATATGTCTTGCTACTTCAGCTAAAGTTCTCCACTCATTTGAACCGTCTAAACCAAATCTTAGGCTTACTATCTTTCTCTCTTTCTCAGTTAAATTTGCTTTATCTAATAACTTCCAAGCAGAGGCTGTCCTCTCAGCTAATTCGGCTAACTCCATTGGAGGAGTTTGATCACTTGGAAGAATATCAACTAGTTCAGAGGGATCAGACTTTGATTTAACAGTACCTTGGAGACTAACAGTGATGCTTCTTAATTCACAAGAAAGGAGTTCATCAATTTCCTCCTTAGTTATTTTTAATTCTTCAGCTAGCTCATCACTATTGGGTGTAATACCTTTAAGTTGCATTAGCTTTGATTTAGCCGATCTTAATTTCGTGAGCTTTTCATTGATATTAACGGGTATCCTGATAGTCCTACTTTGAGTTGATAATGCTCTATTTAATCCTTGCCTGATCCACCAATAAGCATAGGTGGAGAATCTGTGTCCCCTAGAGGGATCATATTTTTCGACAGCCCTTGTAAGGCCTAATGTCCCCTCCTGAATCAAGTCCAGTAATTCTAGCCCTTTTCCTTGATATCTCTTGGCAAGGTTGACAACTAATCTTAGGTTGGCTGTGATCATCTCATTTTTGGCCTTTTCACCAATTTTGATCTTTTTTCTTTCAGCTTCGGAATATTCACAAGCAGGGCCTTTCCCACCTGCCTCTTGGCATCTATTAACAAGCACGACCATTTCTTGGACTTTTCTGCCCATAGTGAGTTCTCTTTCGGGAGTCAAAAGTTGATGACGACCTATTTCACCAAGAAAATCGCTTAATGAACTCACGATTTACCTCATTGTTGATATATTTAACTTATAGTTAATTCAGTAATAAGCCATACATGTAATAATTAATTAATATTTAATTAATAATTATTATTTAGTTAATTATTATTTTTTTCTCAAATTTTTATATTAATTAATCATAAATTATAAATTTAAATTATTTAATTTTTTCTTCTTGATTCTAGAACAGCAAGTACATCTCTCCACTCAACCCCTTTGTGCATAAGGGCTACTTGCAGATGATAAATTAAATCAGCAGCTTCATTTGAGATTGAATCTTTATTATTATCTTTGCAAGCCATTATAAATTCAGCGGATTCCTCCCCTATTTTTTTTAAAATAGTATTACTGCCTTTTTTTAATAAATGATTTGTGTAACTTTTGTCTGAAGGATTTATTGATCTTTCGTTAATGGTATGGAATAATTCAGAGCAAATATTTGAGAAGGGAGTTGTTTTTTTCTCTTTTTTATTATTTTGATTAATTTGAATTTCGTTGAAAAAACAACTTTTTTCCCCAGTGTGACATGCTCCTGATCCATTTTGTTCAATCAAAAGAATTAGTGAATCATTATCGCAGTCGAATCTTATATCCTTAAGTATTTGAGTACTTCCACTTGTAGCTCCTTTTCTCCAGATTTCGGATCTTGATCTACTCCAGTAATGAACGTTATTGGTTTCAAGAGTCATTGTCAATGATTCTTTGTTCATCCAAGCAAGCATAAGAATTGATCCGTCAAGCCAATCTTGTGCTACTGCAGGGATTAATCCATAATTATCAAAGCTTAGATCTTCTATAGAGAAATTAGTTGAATAAGTCATTATGTTTGTTATGTTAAATCTTATTAATTATGTTTTATTGATAATTATACTAACAGTTAATTGATGTATATTCCTTCTCTGAAATTTTCATGCAGTAAAAGTTACGAGGATTTTCCCTGTTCACATAGGCAATGGCGCCATGAAGGCCACTGTAGATTTGTTCATGGATATTCAAGATCATTCACCTTTTGGTTTACTGCAAAAAAATTAGACCTAAATGGTTTTGTTGTGGATTTTTCAAGTTTAAAGCCCCTTGAGAATAAACTAAAGCAGCAATTTGACCATACTTTTTTGATAAATAAAGATGATCCTTTATTGAATTACTGGGAAAAATTACATGACTTAGATGCTTTAGATCTGAGAATTATGGATAATGTGGGAATGGAGTTCACTTCTAAATTAATTTGGAGATGGGCTAATGAATACTTGCAGGATAAGGATAAGGGCAGAACATGTTGTTGGAAAACAGAATCAAAAGAAAATAAATCTAATAAAGCAAGTTATGAGATGATTCCTGAGTGGTTCGAATCTTAGATTAAAGTTGTTAAATTTCAAGTCTTATAAAATTCTTTAATTTAGATATTTAATCAACAATTATCTCTCCATTAACCAGATAAATATTAACCTCTTTTTTATTAAGGTAATGATTATTCAATATATTGTTTGCAATTTTTGTCTCAATTTGTTTCTGAATAATTCTTTTTAAAGGCCTTGCACCATAGGCATTGTCAAAACTATTTTGGACCAGTTGGTTAATTGCATCATCGGTAATTTTGAAGTTTAAATTTTTTTTGTTAAGTCTGTTTTCTAAATTTTGAAGCTGGATTTTTGAAATTTCTTTTATGTCATTTAATTCTAAATTATTAAAAATAACTATTTCATCAAGTCGATTTAAAAACTCAGGCTTGAAAAATTTTTTAAGTTCAGTATCTACAACTTTTTTAATTTCATTTGTATCTTCTTTTCTAACTGATAAATCATTTATTGATTGACTTCCTAAATTGCTTGTAAGAACAATGATTGAATTCTTGAAATTGATTGTACGACCTTGACCATCCGTAATGATTCCATCATCAAGAACCTGTAAGAGAATATCTAAGATATCTTTGTGAGCTTTCTCTATTTCATCAAGAAGTATTAATGAATACGGATTTTTGCGCACAGCTTCAGTTAGTTGACCGCCTGATTCGAAACCTAAATATCCAGGAGGCGCACCTATGATTTTGCTAACTGAATGCTTTTCCATATATTCAGACATATCCAGTCTTGTAATTGAAGAATTTGAATCGAATATAATTTTTGCTGTTACTTTACTAAGCTCTGTTTTTCCAACTCCAGTTGGACCTAAAAAGAGGAAACTAGCTAATGGCTTGTTTGGATCATTTAGACCAGTCCTTGATCTCTTAATGGAATCTGCAACTGCCCTAATTGCACTATCTTGACCAATAATTTTTTCTTTAAGGATCGACTCAAGGCTTAAAAGCTTATTTTTTTCCGACTGGTTTAAGTTCTGTACTGGAATAGAGGTCCACTTTGAGACAACTTCTGCAATATCATCAAAAGTTACTTCTTGCCTTAAAAGACTCGTCTCTCCTTTTTTGTGAGAATTAACTAGAGACTCACTTTTTCCTTTCAATTTTTTTTGTAAAGAATTTAAAGTCCCAAATTCCAATTCTGCGGCTTTGTTCAGGTCGAAACTCCTTTTTGCCTGGTCTATTTGTAATTGAATGGATTCAATTTCTTCTTTTATGGTGCTAATCTCATCAATTTCATCTTTTTCTTTTTTCCATTGATCGCCTAATTCTGCCTGTCTATCTTTAAGTGATATAAGTTCATTATTAATTTTGTTTAATCTTTCTATAGAAAAATTATCTGTTTCTCTTTTTAAAGATAATTTTTCCATCTCAAACTGTAGAACTTTTCTATCAATTTCATCAATTTCTTCAGGTTTGGAAGTTATGATCATATTTAATCTTGAGGCTGCTTCATCGATTAGATCTATCGCTTTGTCAGGAAGAAATCTATCGTTAATATATCTTTCGCTAAGGGTGGCAGCTGCAACCAAAGCATTATCAGAAATTCTCACACTATGATGAACTTCGTATCTTTCTCTCAAGCCTCTTAATATTGATACAGTATCATCTATTGAAGGAGCATCAATTTTTATTTTCTGAAATCTTCGTTCTAA
This sequence comes from Prochlorococcus marinus str. MIT 9312, assembly GCF_000012645.1. Taxonomy (NCBI): domain Bacteria; kingdom Bacillati; phylum Cyanobacteriota; class Cyanophyceae; order Synechococcales; family Prochlorococcaceae; genus Prochlorococcus; species Prochlorococcus marinus. The sequence goes on from NC_007577.1 coordinate 540,007, forward strand.
AGCAGGATCTTTTTCTATATTTTGTTTGTGTTCATTAATAGTTGTAGCACCAATGCATCTAAGTTCTCCTCTTGCAAGCATTGGTTTTAATAGGTTGCTTGCATCTAAAGAACCACCACTGGCGCCTGCACCAACTACTGTATGAATTTCATCAATAAAAAGAATGATCTTACCGTCTGATCCCTTGACTTTCTTTAGGACATTTTTTATTCTTTCTTCAAATTCTCCACGATATTTTGCTCCAGCTAAAAGTGAACCCATATCTAATGAAATTAGTTGCCTATTTTGTAGTGCAGAAGGTACATCGCCATTAATAATTCTTTGAGCCAACCCTTCCACTATGGCTGTTTTGCCAACCCCAGGTTCTCCAATAAGAACTGGATTATTTTTTGTTCTTCTACTCAATATTTGAATTGTTCTTCTAATTTCTTCATCCCTACCAATAACTGGATCTAAGATCCCATCCCTTGCTGATTGGGTTAGATCAATGCCATATTTATCTAAAGACTCATTAGAAGTACCAAAGTCATTTTTTACTGCTGGATCTGACTTCATTTTCTTTATAGTTTCAAGAAATTCCGGAATACCTTTTTGATTTAAAATTTGAAATCCATATTTATTATCATAAGTGAAACCGTAAACTAAGTGTTCTGTTGATATCACTACATCATCAAAAGTATTTTTAATATCGTTCGCTTTTAAAAATATTTTGTAAAGAGTATCACCAATATATAAATTATCTTGTTTATTTTTCATTTTCGCCTTCGAATTTAATGAAGACATTATTTCTTTCTCAAACTCTTTGATATTTACATTATTTTTTTTTAAGATCTTTTTTGTAAGGTTGTCTTGTTTTATAAGAGCTAATAATAAATTGTCAGAGTCTACGTCTTGTTGGTGATTTTTATAAGCAATTTCTTTAGCAAAAATAAAACAGTTCCAAGCAGAATTTGAAAATTCGCTTGGAACTATTTTCATCAATCAAAATATTAGGTATGACTCTAATAAGTATTAAAAATACTTAACTATTAGAGATTTATTCAACAATAACTTTACCTACCATTCCAGCCCCTCTGTGTGGCTCGCAATAGTAATCATAAGTTCCTGAGGTATTAAATGTTTCTTCCCAAGACTCTCCTGGAGCAAACGCTAGGTCTGCATGACTTAACTCCTCATGTCCATCAAAAACAGCATTGTGAGGGGCAAGTTTATTATTGACGAATTTAACTGTGTCCCCAGCACTAATGTTTACTGTACTTGGTTCAAATGCAAGCATTCCTGCATCCGTACCAAGTTTAACTTCTACAGTCTTAGCTGAAACTGATGAAATACCTAGGCCTAGAGTTAAAACTATTGCGAATAACCCTGCAAAGATTGAACGTAACATAATTAAAATTTACTTATATACATATATTACAAGGCTTAGGGAACCTAACTGCGAGAGTTTTAATTGTTATTACAGCTTGGTAACTTTGATAGCCTTAAAATATCATTCAGTGTTTTAGCATGACTTTTAAGTTTGAAAGTCTCAGGATTAGTGATGGGGACATGATTAAAGTCGTATTTTTTGATACTGAAGCCATCCCATGGTGTAGTTTGGATGGGAAGAATTCTTAATAATGTTTTTAGAATTTTTTTTGAAAGGGGTATTGCAAAATATCTCTTCATCTTATTCCTTTTTAAAAGTGTAATTATGGCCTCGTCAATTGAAATAAATCTCTGACCTAGAACAAATTTTCTAAAACCTTTGTATTGCTCTTCTTTATGATTTTTAATTAGAAAACCACAAATTTGAGCAATATCATTTGCGTGTATAAAATGAAATTTGGAATCAAGTTTTAAAAATCTTGCTATCCAAAGCCATTTCCCAATTTCTTTCAATCCACTAGTTAAATAGCTAACAGGGAATTTACTTTTTATGCCAAGACTTCCTCCAAAAACCAAGGTAGGGAAAACAGCAAATGTTTTTTCTGCGAATGAGCTTTCTCTAAGTCTCTGGAAACATTCATATTTTGTTTGTATGTATTCTGTTCCATAAACTAATGACTCTCTCATTAATTCTGTGTTTTTATCAAGAATGCTTGCTGTTGAAAAATAAATAATCTTTTCTAGCTTTTTAATATCAAGCATTTCAAGTAATTCTTCGAAAGCTTTAATATTTACCTCATAAGCTCTTCTTGGATCTCCCCAAGCTGTAGCAGTATGTATTAGATAATTAATTTGACTAATTTCCTTTTTATATCTATTTGATTCTCTAATATCGCACACTATCAACTTGACTTTTTTATTTTCTTGAATAGCAATTGGTAACTTACTTTTATCTCTTACCATGAGATAAAGCTTGAATTTTGTATTTTTTAAAAACCAATCAACTAAATATTGGCCAACACATCCATTCGCACCTGTTATTAATAAGTTTTTATATGCCAAGACTTTGTCTAGTAAGTTAGTTTTTTCCCATGCTCAAAAAATGTTTGAGCATTTTCTTCTGGAGTGCCAGGTAAAATCCCATGACCTAAATTAAGAATATATTTCCTATCTTTAATTTTATTAAAGGTATCATCGATCCTTTCTTTTATTGATTCTTTATTTCCAAATAAAATGCCAGGGTCAACATTACCTTGGATGCCTATCTCATCAGGGATTCTTTTACAAGCCTCTTCAATATCTACTGTCCAGTCTAATGAAATTATATCTACCCCAGTTTTTGCCATTCTTTCTATTACGCCTGCACTTCCTGAAATATAGAGAATAACAGGTGTGTCAGGGTACTCCTCTTTTACAATGTCAACAACTTTTTTTTGATAAGGCCCAGCAAAGATATCATAATCTTGTGGGCTTAGTTGACCTGCCCATGAATCAAAAATTTGTACTACTTGCGCTCCAGATTTTATTTGAAATTTAAGATATTCACCAATAGATTTTGCAAAATGATCAAGAAGTTTGTGAAGTAAATCTGGTTCTTTAAAAGCCATTGATTTTATTAAAGAATAGTTTTTACTGCTTTTACCTTCAACTACATATGCAGCCAGGGTCCAAGGTGCACCAACAAAACCTAAAACTGTTGCCTCATTATTTACATCTTTTTTTAGTGAAGATAGAACTTGCCCAACAAAACTTAAACTCTCACTTGGATTTAATTCTTTTAAACTTTCTATCTGGCTAAGAGTTCTTATTGGGTCCTCAATTATTGGACCTTTACTTTCTATGATCTCAAAATTTATACCCATTCCTGGAAGAGGTGTGAGAATATCTGAAAAAAGGATCACACCATCCGGTTTGAAAGCATGAAAAGGCTGCATTGATATCTCATATGATAGTTCTGGATTTTCAGACCTCTCTCTAAAGCTTGGGTAACGCTCCCTTAAATCTCTATAGATTTTCATATATCTTCCTGCTTGCCTCATCATCCATACTGGAGGTCTAGTTACTTTTTTACCTAATGCGGCAGAAAGTAGTAGTGGTAAATTTTCACCCATTTTTCAATTCGATATGTTTTTTTTAAAAAAAAATAAAATTCCAACTTAAAAATCTTACAATGCAAAGCAGATCAAAAGTGTTATATGAACATTTATATGAAGCAGTAAGTTAAATGAGCCTTCTTATTTTTTTGATTGATGTTTGAAGATACTCACGCTTAATGGCGGCAAAGCAAGTTCTAGAGCATTTTGATAATCATGAATATTGTAATTTATAGCTTCTTTACCTCCCATATTTCCTTTATTACTGCCTCCGTATCTAGAGCCATCAGAATTAAATATCTCTTTATAGAATCCTTCTACAGGAACACCTACTTTATATGAATCATGAGTATTAGGTGTAAAGTTAGCAACAATAACAAGCCATTCATTAGTGTCGTTCTCTCTTCTCATGAAACTTATTACTGAATTAGATTTGTCATTACAGTCAATCCATTGGAATCCATAAGGATCAAAGTCATTTTTCCATAACGCAGGTTCATTTTTATAAAGTGCATTTAGATCATCAACCAAGTTTCTGATCCCTTTATGAGGTTCAAATTCTAGTAAATCCCATTGAAGATCATCCCAAACATTCCATTCTTGTCTTTGTCCAAATTCCATTCCCATAAATATTGTTTTTTTACCTGGATGGGTCCACATATAAGTTAGTAATGCACGAGTATTTGCATATTTCTTCCAGTCGTCGCCAGGCATTTTATGTAAAAGATGACTTTTTCCATGGACTACTTCATCATGACTGAGAGCAAGCATAAAGTTCTCTGTATAGTTATATGTTATGGAGAAAGTTACACTATTTTGATGGAATTGTCTGAACCAAGGATCTATCTCAAAATAATCGAGCATATCGTGCATCCAACCCATATTCCATTTTAAATTAAACCCTAATCCTCCCATATCTGTTGGTTTGGTTACCATTGGCCAAGTTGTTGATTCTTCAGCAATAGAAAGTGCACCAGGGAAATGTTGGAAGAGTACATGATTAGCCTGTTGAAGAAATTTAACGGCTTCTATATTTTCATTCCCACCATTCTCATTAGGTATCCATTCTCCATCTGGGCGTAGATAGTCTCTGTATAGCATTGAAGCTACTGCATCTACTCGTATGCCATCAATATGAAATTCTTCAAACCAATAAACCAGATTGGCTACTAGGAAATTCCTTACTTCGTTTCTGCTGTAATTAAAAATTAAAGTTCCCCATTCTTTGTGTTCACCTATGCGTGAATCCCCATGTTCATAAAGATGACAACCATCAAAAAATGCTAAGCCATGCTTGTCTTTTGGAAAATGACCAGGTACCCAATCAAGAATTACTCCTATTCCCTCTTCATGACATTTATTTACAAACTCTCTAAATTCATTTGGAGTGCCAAACCTACTTGTAGGTGCATACCAACCTGTAACCTGGTATCCCCATGAACCATCGAAAGGATGTTCAGATATTGGCATTAGTTCAATATGAGTAAATCCTCTATCTTTTACATAAGGGATGAGTTTTTCGGTTAATTCTGGATAAGTTAAAAGTCTTGTTCCAGGTTTTAAATCTGCAGCAGGTACTGGGTTTCTAGGATTCCCATTGTCTTCAATATATTTATTATCTGTTGATTCATGGAGCCAACTTCCTAAATGCATCTCATAAACTGAGATTGGCTTATTGATTTGACTAGAGGAATCTCTATTTGTAATCCAAGCATTATCATTCCAATTAAAGTTTTTCAATTTTGAAACTATTGAACCATTTTGAGGTCTGATTTCATGAAGGAAACCATATGGATCAGCTTTCTCATAAATATGACCTTGTTGTGTTCTTATTTCATATTTATATGTATCTCCCTCTTCCATTGTTGGCATGAATAGTTCCCAAATTCCTCCTAATCTTTTTTGCATTGGATGATGTCTTCCATCCCAAGAATTTATATCTCCAATTATCGAGATTGATTTTGCATTTGGAGCCCAAATGCAGAACATGACACCTTTTTGATTTTTTTCTTCAATGAGATGTGCTCCCATTTTTTCCCAAATATGATGATGATTACCTTCTGCAAAAAGATGTCTATCAACTTCTCCCATCCACTCTTCTATATATGACCAGGGGTCATGTTGTGTATGTGTGATCCCTCCTCGTGAAATATTTATTTCGTAATTAGACTCTGGATTTTCAGGCAGGATTGCTTCAAAAAGCCATTTATGGTTTATGCTTTCCGCCTTATAGGTATTATTTTTAAAATTTATTTTAACTTCGTCGGCTTCAGGCATCCATACCCTTATTACCCATTGCTCTTCATAAAAATGAGGACCTAATATTTTTAATGGATTATCATTGCAACAATTTTCTAGGTTGATAGCTTCTGATTGAATCCAGTCTGCTTGAATTGTCTCGATCATGACTGGTAGATATTAAGGATTAATAATATCAAATGATTAACCAAAAAAATAATTATTTATCAAAAAAAGGGTTCATTTTCATAAATGTTTTATTAAGGCTAAAACTTAGAGTAATAATTCTATGATTTGCTGAAGGCGCCCCAATATTATCCTCCCCAAATCCAGAATTAACTCCAATAGCGGGATAAGCTGCTGCAGATATAGATAAGCGAAGCTTGCTACCTTTAATTAAACAAATATTTGTTGGCTGCATTGTTATTTTATAAATGCATTCTTCACTTATTTTGGAGTTTTTAATCCTTAAGAATCCAGTTGAAAATTGATTCACCTTCTCATCACCCTTTTTAACTAGAGATAAAGCAAGGCAGATATCGAAATTGGGCTGATCACTTTTTACTGGAATTTCTAATGTGGGGACTCCTGTTAAATATTGATCTTCTTCAAAAGAATTGGTTTGAAATACACCTACATCAAAGCGTTTATCAATAATATTTCTATTAAACTTTCCTGGATTTGGACCTAAATGACCACCGTCAGATGGAGTAGGTCTCCATGGGTCATTAACAATTGTGAACCATCCTGATCCTTTTGAATTTATGGTCAGACTTCCATCTTCAATATCTATATTTGCTGTGCCATCACTTTTGAGCCCAAAAATAAATTCAGGGTGAAATTTATTATCTAATTCTTCCCATTTATTTAATGAAATATTCCATATTTTTTTCTCGCCTTGTGAATTCTTAGAACTAAATTTTTCATCTGATTTTAAGTGTTTATCAAAAAATTTCAATAAAGATTCTTGTGACCCCTCCCACCAATTTAGATGTGTCGCATTCCCAATAATAATCTCTGGACTACCCCCAGCTTCTTTAGATTTTTTATAAAGATCAAAGGCACCTTTTAAATGTGGATCCCAAAGTCCTCCAATAATTAACATAGGTTGTTTAATCCATGTTGAAATTGGGTTAAATTCTTCAAAGGGGCTAGCATTATTTAAATTAATAAGCCATTTCAAAACAAAGCTATTAGGATCATATCTTTTTAAAATATCAATTCCTTCCCTTAAATAACTTTTATTTTCTAAGGCTATTCTTATTTTTTCCCACTCAATCAAATTATTTTCTCTTTTCATTTTTAGTGCAGCGATTTGAAGTCCCCATGCAATATTGTTATGCCACCAATATGCTCCTCCATCTGAGCACCAATGATCCTTAATATTCATCCCAGTCATTGCTGGAGATAAACAATCAGGCGGCTTTGTATTTAATTCACCAGTTAGTTGAGTAAATCCTTGATAAGAAAAACCATATAAGCCAAGTTTTCCATTACATTCCTTTAGAGACCTTACCCATTTATGTGTTTCAGAAGTGTCGCTAGCTTCTTGAGAAAAACCATTAAATACGCCTTCAGAGGAACCCATACCTCTAACATCTTGAATTATTACCATATACCCCTTGGAAGCCCACCACTCAGGGTGAGAATAGGTAATAGTTGAAGCTATTTCCCTGCCATAAGGTTGTCTCATTAATAATGCAGGCCATGGTCCATTACTATTAGGTAACCAAATTCTTGATATAAGTCTTACTCCATCTCTAAGTACTATAGACTTGTCAAACCATCTTGAACCAGACATTTAGGCTTTAGATAATGTCTGGGCAGTGAAGCCCAATGACGTAAATAGAAAAGATCTCTGCGTTAACGGGAGTCAACTTATTTTTTTTTGATACATAATCGATTGCTTTATCTGAACTAGCTGAAATACCTTTTGAGTTAAACTCTCTAAACTTATTACATAAATTCTTAGCTTCGTTTGGATTCTTTTTTACACTTTCCAATAAGTTAGATTGACTAAAAGCAGGGTATAAAGAGTTCGAAAACAAAAATAACAAAAATAAAAAAGGTTTCATTATTACTAACTTTTTCTAAATTCTACATTAAAAAATTTTTTTAACCAAGATTGCGAATGGATTCTTAGATTTGACTAGCTTTTTTAATCCATTTTTTTAAGAGAATAATATTTATATTTGTCTTGGTTTTAACTCTAAGATTTCTTTCTAATCTCCCAATTTTGCGTTCTAATTCGTAAGGAGTGGATAGTGATAATGATTTAATAGAAGATATACCGCAATGTAAAAGTAGATATCCTTGCGGTGGAGAAATTCCAATTTCTTTTTTAAAAATAGCGATAGCTTTAATTTTCCTTAAGTTATTAAATGTACAAAGTGAAGATTTTCTTTGAATTTCATTTATATCTAGGTCCGATAGATTACTTAATTTTTCAAAGTCAGTTAGATTATTTTGAATTAAAAAAGATTTCTCATGTCTAAAGTTAGTTGGCAAAAAATCTAAAAAGGTTTTGCTTTCCATTGTGTAACAGACTAGTTCATTTTGACATTTTTCTGAATTTCTCCTATAACCACTGGTTTACTTACACCATCTGAAATTTTTTCAAGTTTTCTTATCTTTATTTTTACATTCGCACCAGATCTGCTACCTTTCCTTAAGTTTTCCGATAATTGTTTTAAAGTTGGTTCAATTGACTCTTCTGGAAAATCATCATCTGATTTAGCAATAATCAAATCGAACCCATTGTCATAAACAATTGGGACATATTTTGCATCTTCTATTACTATTTTTTGAGTATAACTTTGTATAAATGCCCAACTGCTTAAAGAAAGTAATAATGAGAAAATGGTTGCTCCTATTATTCGAAATTTAAAACCAAAATTAAATATAAAGGCTATTACAGTAACGCATAAAAGGAATATTCCAAGAAATCCAAAGATTTTGGGTGTGTTCCCTAATAGTTCAAAAAAAGACATTTAGTGGCTTTGACCTGATTAATTTCTTATATTTTGTAAGCCTACTCTATTTTTGGGCTCTAACTTGAAAAAAATTAGATCTCTAAATTTAAATACAAAAATTCTACTGATAGGGATAATTTTGTCCTCAGGATTTTTAGGCACTTTTTTATTAAATAATTTTTTAAAAGAAACTTATAGTGCTAGGAAATTAGAACTAGAAGAAAGTATTGAGAAGCTTTTAGATAAAAATGTTGAGTTAGGTGATTATGTCGGGATTAGATTCCTAGGTATTTCTTTTGGTAATTCTAAAATTAATGATAAAAAAAATATAGATTCTGAAATTAAAGCTAAAAATTTATACGTAGGCATTATGCCTTTTAGATCTTTTTTTAAACAAAAATGGATAGTAAAAATAAGTCCTAAGCAAGCTGCCATAAATATAGATAGAGATTTCTTTAAAAGCGATGAATCTTATAAAAATGCTAGAAGTACAAAAAAATTACAATCAAAGTATGAATTTAACTTTAACTTAAATGAATATTCAATCCTGAATTTTAATAAAACAGGATTAAAAACAAAAGTAAAAGGTAATGTTATCTACAAGTCAAGTAATAGACAAATAATTGCAAATATAAAATCTAATTTTGATGAAAAAGGTGTTTTAAAATTTAAATTTAATACAAAGTTAAATCAAGACTTTTTAAGTATAGATTTATTTTCTAGGGGATTAGATCTTGAGAACTCTGAATATAGTATTGGCACCAGCAAAATTTCTTTTAAAGAAGGAAATTTTAAAACTAATTTTAAATTTACTAAATCATCTACGCAAACATTTTGCAAAGGAAAATTTTCTTTTACCAATTTAAAAATAAAACCCAACGATTTCTCTGAGAATATAAAATCAGGTTCAACTAGGTTTTTTTGTAAAGATAATAATTTAATAGGAAATTCAGAAAACTTTAAATATGGGACTTTAACTTCAAATTTTAATCTTAATGTTCCATTAAATAAAAGTTCAAATAATATCGTTTTTAAAGGAAGCGTTGGATATGTTGATAGTCTGAATCCAGATATTAAACTATCGGGAAATATTCCTTATTGGTTTGATAAAAGAGGTATTAATTTTGGCAATATAGATTCTAATTTCAAGATAAATAGAACTCAATTATCTAATTTAAATATTTTCCGAAAAAATGATATAAGGGGTTTCGTTACTGCTAAAGGAGAATTAAAAGGGAAAATCAGTAATCCTGATATTTCGATTAACTTTGATGTTGATTATCCGCACTATAAAGGGATACATATTAGAGAAATATGGGAGGGAGATATTAAAAATGATAATAATGAATTTCTGTTAAATATGAAAAATAGATATTCACCAATACCTTCATTTCTCTCAGTTAAGTTTGATTCTAAACTTAAACTAGATAAAGTAAATTTTGTAAGAGTTTTTAACTCAAATAAAGGAAGTATATCAATATTCAAAAAGGTTGATCGTTATAATTGGAGAGCTGATAATTTTCCTCTTGATGAACTTGAATTATCTATAAGCAAAAATCAATTCGATAGAATTAAAGGAATTATTAATGGTGCGGGTTCAATATCTTTAGACCAGTCCAGTCTTGATGGCCGACTCGCCTGGAGTTTAGGAGAATATAGAAATATAAAGTTAGCAAATTCATTATTTGATTTCAGCTTCAAAAATGATTCTTTTAATGTCGACTCTTCAATATATCCAATCGATGGAGGAATAATTGAAATCGAATATGATTCAAATAAAAATAATTTAATTAATTTAGACTTTAACAATATAAGTACAAATTGGACGATCCTTACTGCAGTGGATATTTTTAATTTTGAGAATAAAAAAGTTATTCCAACAAGAAGTTCTAATATCTTGGATGATTTGGAAATAAATAAAGATAATAATTCTTTTAAAGAGAGGATAGATTTTATAAATAAATTCAATGAAAATAATAATCCTTTAGGGGACAAATTTGACTTTCAAAAATATTTAAATAAATTCAGCAGTAGATATAATGCAAAGATAACTATTAAGGGTGATAGACCAAGCAATTACAAATTAAATGCAAAAATAAATGGTTATCTTAATGTCTCTAGAGAGGATAACAAAAATAATAAAGAGGCCTTTTCTATCGATTTGGAAGGAGGATTATTAAAAGGTGATGGTTCTTTAAGAATTGAAAAACTACCATTAAGTACTGCAAATATCTTTTTAAAACGACCAAGAGATTTTATTGGAGGATTGGATATGAATTTATTTTATAATCTTGATACAAAATCTTTCTCAAGTGAAATTTCTTCCAATAATTCATCAATAAAAAATAACAAAATTTTATTTGATAAAGGACTAATTGAATTTAATAACTCCATTTTTGATATTGATTTTTCCTTGCTTATAAATGACTCGGAAATTCCAATTAAAATTAAAGGCAGAATACCTACAAAAACTACTGAAAACTTGGATCTAAGATTGATTGGCAATGGCAAATTTATTGAGTTAATTGATATTTTTGCTGATAAATACTTTACCTTTATTGCAGGTGAAGCAAATCTTAGAATGATAATAAAAGGTACTATTGATAAACCAATATTAAATGGATTTGTCGTACTCAAAGATTCTGAAATTGACTTTTTCAACAATATAATCAAAGATATTAATAGCTTGATGATTTTTGATTTTGATTCTTTAGAAATCAAAAATCTAGAAGCAAATTCAGAAGATTCTGGGAATATTTTTATAAAAGGTTCTTTGCCTTTTTATAGTAAGGATGATTCTGAGAAGGCAGAGATTAATTTAATACCTAATCTAACTTTTTGCGAATTAGAAAGAGGAGAATATCAAAAGAAAGATTTAAGGAAAGTAATAGATCAATCAATGATAATTGATGATGCTGTTGAACAATATAAAAAATATTTGTTAGATAAACCAGCTATAGCTTTTTGTGCGGAAAAATTTACTTTAAAGACAAATAATTCTAATTTTCTAATAGATTCAGATATAGATTTAAGTGGATCATTTGAAAATCCTGTTTTAGGAGGTGATCTATCTCTAAATAATGGATATATTAATCTTATTAGAACCATTAAAGATAAAGATTTAGAAGCTTTAAATCAAGTTGCTGAGGTGGCTAACAAACCTTTTAAAAAAGTTAATAATAATAAACGAAGAGAAGATAAAAAGCCTTGGCCAGAACTCAAGTGGAATGAAAATGAGAATATTGAAATAATTTCAAATGAAACAATTTTGGATTCAGTCCTTTTAGGAGAAACTTTGCCTAATTATTTGGATAATTTGAGTTTTAATAATCTTAAATTAAAACTTGGACCAGATTTTAAACTTCAATACTCTGATTTGGTTCAAGCTTATTTAGATACCAAATTAGACCTTAATATAAATGGCAAGATAGGGAAAGATTTAAATGCTAGAGGTCTAATTTATCTTAAAAAAGGTAGAGCAAATTTAGGGACTACCCCGTTTAAACTTGATAAAAATAAAGATAACTATATTTTATTCGCATCAAGAAGTGGTGTAGTCCCCTACATTAATTTTTCTTTAGTTAGTAAAGTCCCAGATTCTATAATACCTATCAGTGAAAATAACCAGGATAAAAACATCTCAGGTGATCTTGATGAAAATGCTACTTCAAATGGTTTTGGAGCTGTTGGTATTGGCAATACAAGGCTTATCAAAATTGAAGCTTCTTACGAAGGATTTCTAGATCAATTATCTTTTGAAGATGAAAATAAAAGAATCCAATATAGGAGCACCCCAAGTTATAACAGATCACAAATAATTGGTTTAATTGGAGGTAACTCTGCAAATTTAATAAATAGAGCATTTATTTCACGACTTAATAATGCGGATGCTTTTAGTGAAAGATTTCAGTTATCTTTATATCCAGCGTTAATTGAAAATAATGATTCTTTAAATAACATTTTTTCTAATGAAAATTTAGATATAGAAAATGATGGACAATCACCTTCTAATGAGGAATTTTCTTCTCAAGCTTGGGTAGCTGAAATAGGACTTGATGTTACTGATAAAATAAATTTTGCCTTTCAAACAGTTCCAGGTAGAGATGACCTTCCACCTACAGGAATTTTTACTTTTCAGGCCAATCCAAACTTAGAATTATTAGGTTCTTATGATTCTGATGGCGATTGGAAAAGTCAAGTTCAATTATTTTTTAGATATTAAGTCATAAAAAAAGTTAGTTCAAAGAATCCTTAATTTGAATTATTATTAAATTAATTAAAATATATATATGGCCAATATCTTTGAAGTTCCTCAACCAGGTAATGATCTTTTAGAAAAAGCTGATCAAGTTCGTTTGGCATCAATAAAAATAAGTCAGACTGAAAATCACAATAGAATTAAAGCTTTAAATTCTATGGCTGATTGTCTAGAAAAAAGTACTAAAGAAATTTTAGAGGCGAATAATGAGGACTATACAAGAGCCCAAAAGAAAGGAATTTCAAAGGCTTTACTCTCTAGATTAAAGTTATCAAAAGAAAAATTAAATTCAGGAATTGAAGGAGTAAGAAAAGTTGGAGACTTGGCTGATCCTGTCAATCAAGTTCAAATCAAAAGAGAGCTTGCTAAGGGATTGATTTTAGAAAGAAAGACTGTGCCTATAGGAGTCCTAGGGGTTATTTTTGAATCGAGGCCAGATGCTGTTATGCAGATTAGTTCTCTAGCAATAAGATCAGGTAATGGCGTAATGCTAAAGGGCGGTAGTGAAGCCAATTTAACAAATACTGCAATAGTCAAGGCTTTGAAAAAGGGTTTGTATGAATCAGGACTTGATAAAAATGCAATATGCTTACTTACAAGCAGAAAAGATAGTATGTCGATGTTAAATCTTGAGAAATATATTAATTTGATAATTCCTAGAGGAAGTAATGAATTAGTTAAATTTATTCAGGAGAATACAAGAATTCCCGTGTTAGGTCATGCTGATGGAATTTGTCATTTATTTATAGATAATGAGGCAAATCTCGAGATGGCTTTATCAGTAGCTTTGGATAGCAAAATTCAATATCCTGCAGCATGTAATGCTATTGAAACTTTATTAGTGCATAAAGATATTGCACAAGTTTTTCTAGAAAAGGCAATACCTTTGTTTAATTCTAATGACGTTAAATTAATTGGAGATAAACGAACAGTTGAGTTAGGGGTGAAGTATGAGGCTAGTGTAGAAGATTGGCAAACTGAATATTTAGATTTAATTTTATCGATAAAAATTGTTGACGATCTTGAGGAGGCAATTAATCATATTCAAAAATTTAGTTCAAAACATACAGATGGAATAATCACTGAAAATTCAACTTCTGCTAAAAAATTTATGAATGTAGTTGATAGTGCAGGTGTTTTTCATAATTGCTCTACTAGATTTGCAGATGGGTTTAGATATGGATTCGGAGCCGAAATTGGGATATCTACTCAAACTCTTCCCCCAAGAGGACCTGTAGGTCTAGAGGGTTTGGTTACATATAAATATTTTCTAAATGGCGATGGGAATATCGTTGATGATTTTTCATCTGGTAAGGCTATCTATACTCATAAGGATCTTTGAATTTTTTGAAGATGGAAACATTTTTAAAAATTGAGAATATTAAACTTTGGGCTAGAGTGGGTGTTCTTGAGGAAGAAAGGCAATTAGGACAATTATTTAGTTTGGATATATTTTTGTGGACTGATTTTGAAAAGTGTACTGCAAATGATGATATTAAAAAAACGGTTGACTATTCAAAATTAGTTGAAATTTTAAAAGATCAATCAAAGAAAATATATTGTTTCACAATCGAAAAATACTCTGACGCAATCTTAGAAATTATTAATAAGAAATTTAAGCTCACTAAAATTAAAATTATTTTGACAAAATGTAATCCTCCAATTACTGGTTTTGATGGGAAGGTGTCAATAGTCAGAATTCTTCAAAATAAGTAAAAGTTTTGGAAAAAAGAAATCCCATTATATTGATTCATGGTCTTTGGAATACTTCAAGTATTTTTTCTTCTATCACTTCAAAACTGGATGAAATTGGAATTGAATATTTTGCCCCAACTCTTAGTCATTCATATGGAATGACTTCAATTATTGATTTAACAAATATATTAAACGGATTAATTTTAGAGAAATACGGTTTAGAAAAAGAAATAGATATTTTAGGATTTTCTATGGGAGGAATAATTGCTAGGTATTGGATTCAAAAATTTGATGGATATAAAAGAACAAGAAGATTAATATCTATAGGCTCCCCTCACAAAGGAACATTGATGGCTCAATTAGTACCTAAATACCCTTTTAGAGGAATATCAGAAATGAAAATAAATAGTAAGTTTCTTAAAGAACTTGCAAACAATGATTTTTTTCTTAATGATATCGAGTGTATAAGTTTCTATACTTATTTGGATCTAATGGTTTTTCCTTCCTGGTGGACTAATTTAAATTTAGGAGAAAAAATATCAGTAAAAGTATATAAACATAGAAATTTAGTAAGAAATAAAGTTTCTGTTAATAAAATAATTGAGAAAATTATTATGTAGTTCCAGACAAGCCCAAGTGTCTTATTAGGGGATCTGTTTGTGGCTCTCTCCCTCTGAATAGTTTGAATATTTCTAATGGAGATAAGCTTCCTCCTAAGCTAAGTATTGTGTCTTTAAATTTCTTTCCTATTAATTTTAAATCCTCAGTATTTTCCAGATCAGCTTCTTCAAACATAGAAAAAGCATCAGCACTTAGAACCTCAGCCCATTTATATGAGTAATATCCCGCAGAATATCCACCTGCAAATATATGACTAAAACAACAAAGAAATTGATCTTCTTGAATTGGGGCAATTACAGTAGTTTGTTCTGCAATTTCTCTTCTAAGTTTGTCTGCAGTTTTACCTTTGTTTTTATCAATATTACTGTGTAATCTGAGATCTGTAATCGCAAAATGAAGTTGTCTAAGTGTGTCCATTCCACAATTAAAAGTCCTGTTCTTTAAGAGTTTCTCAAAGTTTTCATCGGATAACTTTTCCCCTGTTTGATAGTGTTTAGCAATATTCAAGAGTGTATTTTTATGGAAGCACCAGTTCTCCATAAATTGACTTGGAAGTTCTACTGCATCCCATTCAACATTATTAATGCCAGCAGCTTGAGGGAGATTTACAGTAGTAAGCATATGTTGAAGACCGTGACCAAATTCATGGAAAAGTGTCTGAACTTCTTCGAAACTCATCAAACTAGGTTTGTCTTTTGATGGTGGAGTCTGATTACAAACAAGATAAGCCACCGGTAGGGTATTCTTCCCAACATTATTTTTATTCAAACATTCATCCATCCAAGCTCCTCCTCTTTTTGATTCCGGTCTAGAATAAGGATCGAGGTAAAAAGATGCTATTTTTTTTTCTTTTTTATCGAGGATATTAAAAAACAAGACGTCATTATTCCATGAGGGTGCTTCATCAGTTGCTTCGACAACTTTAATTTCAAATAACTTTTCGCTTAGTTTAAACAAACCTTTTAAAACATCATTTAGAGGGAACCAAGGCCTCAAAGCCTCTTGATCTAAATTGAACTTTTCCTTTCTAAGAAGCTCAGACCAATAACTAATATCCCATGGCTCAATAGTCTGGGAATGGGGAAACCCATTATCTTTAGAAAAATTTTCTAGTGATTGTAATTCCAATTTTGCTGTTTTAAAAGCTGGTTCTCTTAATTCCTCTAAAAGGGTTTCAACATTTTTAATTTCTTTGGCCATTTTCGTTGACAAACTCAGTTCTGCCCAACTTTTATACCCAAGAAGATTGGCCTGTTTAGTCCTTAGAGATAATATCTCTTCAATAATTTGAGAATTATTCTTTTCTCCATCTGAAGCCCTGCTCACAAATGCCTTATAGAGTTTTTCTCTGAGTTTACGGTCAGTGGCATATGTCATAAACGCTGTATAAGTTGGAATATCTAGGCTTAATTTCCAAGGACCATTTATAACGTTAACTTCGCCATCTTTCTTTAAGTGATTATGAGCTGATATTGCCATTAATTCTAGTACTCGATCAGGAAGACCATCAACTTCAGATTTTTTATTTAAAATTAAAAACCAATTTTTTGTAGCATCAAGAACGTTGTTGCTGAAATCTGTTGATAGCTTGCCAAGCTTTTCTGAAATTTCATTGAAATATTTTTGATCATTTTTTTGTAGAGAAATCCCCCTATGTTGCATTTCAAGTATTTCTTTATCTAGAATTCTATTTTTGATTCGATCAAAGTTATTTGTCTCTTTAAGCTTGACTAAGGAATTGTAAATTACTTTACTTTGTCCAAATCTGTTACTCAAGCTAATAATCTCGGGAAGAAATTTTGAATAAACATCTCTAAGACTTTTAGAGTTATTTACGGCATTTAAGTGGCTTATTACCCCCCAACTCCACCTGAGGACTTCATTAACTTCATTTAAAGGGTTTATAACTTTATTCCAATCCAACTTTTTCTGAATCAAATAATTAGAAAGATCTTCCTCTATATTTTTGAAATCATTGCCTATCTTTATTAATACTTCTGGAAATTGTTTACTGATACTTTCTGGAGTAAATTTTTTAAATTCTGGTAATTCTCCATATTTAAAAATTGTGGTTTCCATTTATTTAAGACAAATTAAACTTAACTAATGTTTGAAATTAGCCCTACTAATTTAGCTAAAGTTAGCTGCTGACTGAGAGCATTGGTTGAAGATTCATATAAATTTATGGCTATTTTTGGCCAAAAACCTATCACTAAAGTAGGAAATAATAAACTAAAGCCAATTGTCAATTCTCTACCATTCATTTCTTTAACTGTTGCTAGTGCAGGAATTCTAGGTCCAAAAAATACTCTTCTACACATAGATAGTAGATATATTGGAGTAAGGACTAGACCAATAGCTGCTATAAGAATTGTGATTGATCTAAAAAGGGAACTGAAGCCTTCTTGACTTGTGATACCTAGAAAAATCGTGATTTCACTTATAAACCCGCTCATGCCTGGTAATGCTAGGGAAGCTAGTGAGCTTGTCAAGAAAAAAGCAAAAGTTATTGGCAAGACCTTGGCTAAACCACCCATATTCGGAATAGAAAGAGTATTTGTTCTTTCGTAGAATGAGCCTGTAACAAAAAACATAGCTGCTGCAATGAGTCCGTGGCTGATCATTTGAAGCATTGCACCGCTTATCCCTAAAGAATCTACCGCTCCGATCCCTAAAAGAACAAAACCCATATGACTTACTGAGCTACATGCAATTCTCCTTTTGACATTATCTTGCGCGAATGCATTAAGTGCTCCGTAAATTATATTGATTATTCCAAGAATAATTAATGCAGGTGCAATTTGCAGATGTACTTCAGGTAATATTTGAACGTTGAATCTTAATAGAGCGTAGCCACCCATTTTTAAGAGTATACCTGCAAGTAACATTGATACTGGAGCATTAGCCTCTCCATGCGCATCTGGCAACCAAGTATGTAGTGGAAAGATAGGTAATTTCACTCCAAAACCAATTAAAAATCCGAGATATGATAATAAAGCTAGACTACCTGTTACGTGTTTATTGGTTAAATCAGTAATATTTAATGTAAAAGTCTCACCACTTAAGGCAATTGCTAATCCGCTTATTAGGATTAGTAAAGAAGCCAAAGCTGTATAAAGAATAAATTTGGTGGCTGCATATAATTTCTTTTTTCCTCCCCAAATAGCAATAAGAAGATATACCGGAACCAACTCTAGTTCCCAAGCTAAGAAAAATAATAGGAAATCTTGAGAGAGGAAAACTAGGGCCTGCGCTGATGCTTGAACTAATAAAAGCGCAAAATATAAATTAGATTTTTTCTTTATTTTCCAACTTGCAGCAGCTGATAAAAAAGTAATTAACCCACTCAAAGCCACTAAAGGCGCAGATAACCCATCCACTCCAAGAGACCACTCTAAGCCTATCGAAGGTAACCAGACAGCTCTTTCTACAAGTTGCAAAGAGCTATCTGAAGTATTAAATTTTTGGAAAAGTACACCAATTATCAGTAAAAAATCTATAAACAAAAAACTTAATGAGATATTTCTAGGGAGCGTATTGTCTTCCCCTTCCTTCGAACTCAAAAAAGGCATTATTAATGCCCCAATTAAAGGTAGTAAAACAATTGATGATAGCCAAGGGAAAGATTCTAAATTCATTTTGTAATGAATAATTTTTTTATTCTAGTTGAAGTTGCACTAGCTTGAGACTATAACATTAAAAATGCCTAAGTAAAACTACCTACTAGAGATAGTGCTGAATTGGCTGCCTGTTGTTTGAAGGTTTAAAAATGGTGCTCTACTTGCTACACCTGACTTCTCCCATGCTTTTACCATGGCTTGACTAACCTCCTTGCCATTTTCTTTTTTACACAAAGCTAAGATGCTTGGTCCCGCCCCACTAATTGCGCATCCTAAAGCACCTGCTTGTAGTGCGGCATCTTTGACTTCCAGCCCACCTTTAATAAGCTTCCATCGGTATGGTTCATGTAGCTTATCAAACATTCCCTCTTTTATTAATTCATCGTTTCCTGCTTTTAAGCCATTTAGCAATAAAGTAAGTGCCCCCATATTTGTAACTGCATCAGATATTGGTACATTCTTAGGCATTACTTTCCTTGCTTCACTTGTGCTTAAACGAATCGCAGGTATTGCTACAACAGCTTTGATAGAGTCGTGCCAATCACATCTTATGATTCTCCATCTTTGAGAAGAAGACCGGGCCGTTAAGCAAAGCCCCCCCAAAAGAGAGGGTACTACATTATCAGGATGGCCTTCAATATCAATAGCAAGTTCTAGAAGTTTTTCTTTGGGCAGTGGAGAGTTCATTATTGCATTTGCTCCGATTAGTCCAGCAACTATTGCTGTAGCACTACTTCCAAGGCCGCGTGCCGGAGGTACAGCCAACTTTACTCTTGCTTCAAGCGCAAAAGGCTCCATATTTGCACTCTCCCATACTTTCTGAGCCGCTCTAAAAACTAAGTTTTCAGGTCCCCCTCTTAAATGATTCCCATCTGTACTTTCCATTATTAGATCAAATCTATCTCCACCACCTTCAATTCTTGTAAAAATAAATTCATTATGTAAATCTAATGCTGCACCAAGGCAGTCGAATCCAGGCCCCAAATTAGCAGTTGTGGAAGGTACTGTTACTCTTATTTTTTTTCCTACTTCAGGAATAGACATTTCTTGTTACTCAGTTTTTAAAAGCATTTTTGCTCTGCAGGCTGCACTAAAAAGCCCAAACTCTTCATCTAAAATCACTTTCAGAGGTATTGTTTTAAGAATATCTTTTAATCTTCCTTTATCAAAAAATTGTTTCATAAATATATTTGATTTAAAGTTTTTGAAATGTTTTGGTGCCGTTCCTCCTGAAATCCATAACCCTCCAAAGCATAATTCTTGAAGAGCGACATCTCCTAATAAAGAGGCATAAGCACCTAACCATATCCTCTCTACTTCAATCATTAACTGATCCCCCTTATTCGAAAACGTACAAATTTTTTCTGGGATTTCTTTTCTCAAAGCGTCAGAAATTTTAATTTCTTTAAAATATTTTTGTAAAGGATGGTTTTTAGCATCAGGTTTGCTCAGTCTCCATTCGGCAATTCTCGATAAACCAATACCACTAACAATTCTTTCACAAGATATCCTCTCAACTTTTAGATAATTCTTAAGCCAAATCTTTAATTCCCATTCTAATTTTGACTTTGGCGAGTATTCAACATGACCACCTTCGCTAGCTAAAACTTTCACATTATTTTCTGATATTATTCCTCTTGCAATGCCTAAACCTGTCCCAGCTCCAACTATGGCATGCAAATCATTATTAGTACCTGCAAAAAAGTCCCCATTCTGGATTGTTGAATATTGATTTTCTTTTAAATAAGGTATTCCGTAAATTTGCACTGCGAAATCATTTATTAGCTCGCAGCTTTTAAAATTAAATTTCTTCTGTAATGCATTTCCAGATATATTCCACGACAAGTTAATAATTTTTGCGTTGTTATTAGATAAAGGACCAGCTACTGCGAAGCATGCAGAATAAGGATGAGCAATATTTTTGCATTCATTTTTGAGAAAATCTTCTAGGATTAATTCAAAAGAGTTCCAATCAGAAGATATATATTTCTTTTTGAATATTAACTTAGGTGAATCATCATTTATATCTTTTTTAAATATTCCCAAAAGAACCTTGGTACCTCCTAAATCACAAGCCAGAAAATTCATAAATTTGAAATTATTCCGTTCGACCTTTTTTATCTATTAATTCATCCATTAATTTATAGAGATTAGGTAAATTGAAAATTCCTAAATTTGTTCCATCCAAAGCTCTTAGAGCTACTGAATCAATTTCCTCTTCTTTATCACCTATTACTGCAATTAAGGGAATTCTACTTATAGTTGCCTCCCTTATTTTGTATCCTATCTTTTCATTCCTAATATCAACTTTTGATCGGTAACCATTATTATTTATTAATTCATTAAATTTTAAACACTTTTCATTATTTCTATCGGTAATACTCAACAAAATTATTTGATAAGGAGCAAGCCAAATCGGAAATTTCGCCTCATATTGTTCAATTAAGATTCCGATAAATCTTTCAAAGGATCCTAAAATTGCCCTATGAAGCATAACTGGATTTCTTTTTTCATTATCAATATCTACATAAGTTGCTTCCAATCTAATAGGCATTGAAAAATCAACCTGAATGGTTCCGCACTGCCAGACTCTATTAAGACAATCTTTTAACGAGAATTCTATTTTTGGACCATAAAAAGCACCTTCTCCAGGTTGGAGTTCCCATTTTAGATTCTTATTATCGAGAGCTTTGGTAAGGGCCTCTTCTGATTTATCCCAAATCTCTTCACTACCTACCCTTTTTTCAGGACGGGTTGATAATTTGATAATTATTTCATCAAAACCAAAAGTTTTATAAACCTCGAAAACAAGATCTATAAATGTGGACACCTCTTCTTGAATCTGCTCTTCTTTGCAAAATATGTGCGCATCATCTTGAGTAAAGTTTCTTACTCTCATTAAGCCGTGCAGTGCACCAGAGGGCTCATTTCTGTGACAAGAACCAAATTCAGCAAGACGAATAGGTAAATCCTTATAACTTTTTAAACCTTGATTAAATAATTGAATATGGCATGGACAATTCATTGGTTTTATTGCATATGTTCGATTTTCTGACGCAGTAGTAAACATATCGTCTCTAAATTTTTCCCAATGACCGGATTTTTCCCAGAGAGATTTATCAACAGCTTGTGGTGTTTTGATTTCTAAATAATCATTTTTTTTAAGTATTTCTCTTATGTATTTTTCAAGCACTTGGTAGATTGTCCATCCATTTGGATGCCAAAAAATCATTCCTGGAGATTCTTCTTGAATATGAAAAAGTGAATGTTTTTTTCCAAGTTTTCTATGATCTCTTTTTTCCGCCTCTTCAATTCTTGTTAAATAATCTTTGAGTTCTTTTTCTTTAGCCCATGCAGTTCCATATATTCTCTGTAATGCTTCATTCTCACTATTACCTCTCCAGTATGAGCCTGATAATTTAAGTAACTTAAAGTGTCTCAAATGTCTTGTGTTGGGTACGTGAGGCCCTCTACACATGTCGATATATTCTTCGTGCTTGTATAAATTGATGAGACCTTCTTCAGGAATTTCTTCAATTATTCGTAATTTAAAAGTCTCATCTCTTTCCTTAAAAGTTTTAATTGCCTCTTCTTTAGAAACTTGTAAAATTTCAACGTCATAGTTCGTTTTTATTAATTTATTTATTCTATTTTCGATTTTTATTAAATCTTCAGGAGTAAATCTTTGTTCAGAAAAAATATCGTAATAAAAACCATCCTCAATTACAGGCCCAATTGCCATTTTAATATCAGAGTAAATTTGTTTAACTGCATGACCAATAAGGTGAGCAAAGGAATGTCTTATTATTTCAATTCCTTCTTTATCTTTTGATGTAATGATTACAACTTTGGAATCATTTTTTATAGGGAGCGTTGCATCTATAAGGACATCATTTACTTTCCCAGCAATTGTTGCTTTAGCTAATCCAGCACCTATACTCTGGGCAATTTCTAGAATAGTTACAGATTTTTCGAAAACCTTTTTTGAACCATCAGGCAAGGTAATTATTGGCATAATTTATTTCTCCATTTCAAAGAATCCCAATTTTGATTTAACTCTTTTTAAAGTCTGATTTGCTAAATCTTCAGCTTTTTCCTTCCCTTCATCAAGGATGTTATTTAATTGATAAGGATCATTAATTAATAATTTATATTTTTTCTGAATAGGTTCTAGTGATTCAATGAGTTTTTCAGTAATTAATTTTTTAAATGTCCCCCATCCAGTCTCTGAGAATTCATTTTCGCATTGAGAAATTTCTTTGCCAGATAATATTGAATAAATCATCAAAAGATTTTTAGATTCTGGTCTCTCTGGGTTGTTAAATTCAATTCCAATAGAACTGTCACTTTTTGCTCTTTTTATTTTTTTTGTGATTATTTCAGGAGGATCTAATAAGTTAATGCGACTGCCCTCATTAGGATCACTTTTGCTCATCTTTTTTGAACCATCAACTAAACTCATTATTTTTGATCCATTCTTCATAATTATTGGCTGAGGAATTTTCAAAATATTTTTATCTTTACTAAATTTGGCATTAATTCTTTGTTGTGCAATATCTCTAGCAAGTTCAAGATGTTGTTTTTGATCCTCACCTACTGGTACGTAGTCTGCATCGTATAGGAGGATGTCTGCAGCCATCAGGATTGGATAGTCAAATAATCCAATAGATACATTATTTCCCTGTTGTATGGATTTTTCTTTGAATTGAATCATTCTTTCCATCCAATTTATAGGAGTCATGCAATTTAATATCCAACAAAGTTCTGAATGTGCAGAAATCTGACTTTGAACGAAAATTGAGCATATTTTGGGATCTATCCCACAAGCAACGTACAAAGCGGCGGTAGAGATAGTATTTTTAGATAATTCTTTGGGATTATATGCGGCTGTTATTGCGTGCAAATCAACTACACATAGAAATGTTTCATATTCCTCTTGAAGTGTCACCCAATTATTGATTGCTCCAAGCCAATTTCCTATATGTAAATCACCAGTTGGTTGGACTCCCGAAAGAATCCTTTTTTTATTTGTCATCCTTTTCTAATTCGCTAGATTGGATTTCTTCATTTGAGGTACTTTTGACAGGTCTTGCAAAGGGGTCAGGTGTTTTTTTTGTATTTTCTTCATAAGGTTTTTGTGATTGTCTATTCGGAGAAGAGTTTTTGTTATTTTTTGCATATTCTGTGATTGATTCAATTAGTTTTTCGTCTTTGAGCATTTCGCTAAGTGTTCTAACAGAAAAACCAAGAACTGCAACAGTAGATCTTAGTTGAAAGGCTTCTTGTATTGATTTAACAGCTTTCATTTCGTTATCACTTAATCTTATTCTGAATCCGCCTCCATCTCTTCTACCGCCAGATCTATCTCTGAAATTAGATCTTTCATTATTGGAACGACCTCTGTAATTTTCTTGTCCAGGATTATTGTCAAAATTTGAATTAGACATCTTGATGTTTAATATATTTAAATAGTTTATTAACTTAGCATCTGGTTATGCAATAAGTCTTGCTGAATGCCTTAAATTTTTATCTATTAATTAACGAGTTATGTAATTTTGCTTTTCTCATTGACAACTTGCATTAAAATAAAATTAGAGTAAAAAAGTATCGTGTTTGATATTAGTAAAGACAACCTTTTAAAGGATTTAATAAAGTTTCCAAAGAAAAACATTCTTATAATTGTACTTTTACTGGGCTTTGGAGAATGGTTCGCAAGTGATTTAATACATTTAACAGGAGGGTCAATAGGATTTTTTATTTTATGCTTCGGAGGATATTTTTTCCTTAAGAATGACCAACCAAAATTTAATGAGCCAAAGGACTTAGATGGCTGGTTAAATCTTTGTAATGAAGATTTAAACTTCTATGAGGAAATTGAGGAGAAAAATAATTTAGAAAAACAAAATCTTCAAAGACAACTATCCCTTGACTCGATAATTAATAGAGTTGCAAAAGAGAAAATTTGTTTTATTGGGAAGAAAGATTATGACTCAACTCAAACTTTATTTAGAGATTTCTTCAAAGAAGATAAGTTTGATTTTAATTTTATTGAAAAAATGCCGAAATATAATTCTTCTGAAATTGTTCCTGATAACGTAATAAATACTGATGCTATTTTATTCTTTCTAAGTTTCCCTTTATCTGCTAATGATTTTTTATGGTTAGAAAAGCTTCCAAAGGATATGCCTATTTGGTTAGTAGCCCAGTCTTCAAATGGATTTGAATCTCAAAATGAAATTAATGAATTGAAGGATCAAATTTCAGGAGAATTTATAAATAGAATAATCAGAGTTGATACAAATAAAAATCAATTAACTCATATACCTTTTTCTTTAAGGAAGTTTTTTCTAAGTTCAAGTAAAAATATCGAGAATACCAAGAAAAGGCTTTTGAAGCAATTGCATACTAAATGGCAGTCTGAGATTGAGGGGATAAGAAGAACACAATTGAAAGTTTTACAGAGAAAGAATCAAATTCTTGTTGCCACGACTGTTTTCTTGTCACCACTTCCTTCAATAGATGTGTTGTCTATGGCAGTTTTAAATTCTCTAATGATTAAAGAGATAAAATCAATATGGGGATGTAACTGGTCTCCAGAAATTTTGGATAAAGTATCAAAACAAATAATTAAGACTGCAATAGCTCAGGGTGTAATTGAATGGAGTGGTCAGACTTTAATTGGATTAACAAAATTGCATGGCCCAAATTGGTTGTTTTCAGGTACTTATCAAGCAATAAGTGCAGCATATTTAACAAGAGTCGTATCTAGTTCCCTGGCAGATTTTATGGCGATAACAAAAGGGGTATCTGAGCCTGACTTGGAATTTATAAAAGAAAATTCTGAAAAAATTGTTGAAAAAGCTTTCGAAAAAGAGAAAATAAATTGGCAATCTTTGATATCTGATTTAAAAAATCCTTTAATTCGACTTAGATATAGTTCATAATTTCTGGAAGTATTAAGAAATGCATAAAAAGTTTTTACTTTTAATTTTTGTATATTTGATATGTCTTTTTTCAACTACCTCATGTAACAGAATCACAACTAAAAATGAAACTAAAAAAGAGGTGGTTTTAGCAAGCTTTACCGTTTTGGCAGATATAATCCAAAATATTGTTAAAAATGATGACTTCGTGGTTAGATCAATCACTAAACCTGGGATAGAAGTTCATGGTTATAAACCAACTCCAAGTGACCTAATAAATGCCTCAGAAGCATTTGTGTTTGTGGATAATGGATTTGGATTTGAAATATGGTCAGAAAAATTTGTTTCTAATTTGAAAGTTCAAAGAATAACAATTGGAGATGATTTGGAACCCATATTTATAAGTGAAGATTCTTACAAAGGTAAACCAAATCCCCATGCTTGGATTTCCCCAAAAAGAGGAATTCTTTATGTAGATATTATCGTGGAATCCTTATCAGAATTGAGGCCCACAAGAAGAGAATTATTCGAAAAGAATGGAGAAACTTATAAAAATAAACTCTCTAAAATTCATAAAGATTTTTCACTTTTTATTAATAACTTAGAAAAAGATAAAAGGTATCTAGTAAGTTGTGAGGGTGCATTTTCTTATCTTGCTAATGATTATGGGTTAAATGAAGTTTACTTATGGCCCGTTAATGCCGAGAGTCAAATCACTCCAAAAAGGATGGCAAGAACAATATCCTTAGTTAAGAAAAAAAATGTCCCAGCTGTATTTTGTGAAAGTACTGTAAGCAATGAATCCCAAATGGTTGTTGTAAATGAAACTGGAACTAAATTTGGAGGAAATCTTTATGTTGATTCGTTGTCAGGTGATAATGGCCCAGCTAATTCTTACTTAGGAATGCTGAAACATAATTTGGAAATTATTAAAAGAGGTCTTGAATAAAATATGGAAAACTCTAATTATCAAAACTATAGGATTGATGCAGAAAATATATGCGTAGACTACAACGGTAAAGTTGCATTATATGATGCCAACTTAAGATTAAAACCTGGTCAAATTTGTGGATTGGTAGGAATGAATGGTGCAGGGAAAACAACTTTTTTTAATGCATTGACTGGCTTCGTTAACATTTCTAAGGGGAAAATAAGAATTAACGGAGAGTCTTTAAGGTCTGCTCAAAAAGATCAGACAATCGCTTATGTTCCTCAAAGTGAAGGTATTGATAGTCAATTCCCTGTAAATGTTTGGGATGTTGTAATGATGGGGAGATATGGGTCGATGAATGTTCTCAGGTGTCCAAGAGAATCTGATGTTCAGGCTGTTAAAGATGCTATTGAGAGGGTTGACCTGACCGATTTTTTATCTACACCAATTGGTAATTTGTCTGGAGGTCAAAGGAAAAGAACTTTTTTAGCCAGAGCAATTGCACAAAGAGCCTCAATATTATTGCTGGATGAACCCTTTACGGGAGTTGATATAAGAACTGAGAAACTAATTTCGGAATTATTTATTCAGTTTAAAAATGAGGGTAAAACAATTTTATTATCAACTCATGATATGATTCATGTTCGCGAATTTTGTGATTTGGTACTTTTAATAAACAAAACAGTAGTTGCATATGGGGAGACCTCTGAAGTCTTTACTCCTGAAAATATAACAAGTACCTTTGGTGGGATCTCTCCTGACGTTTTGTTTGGCCCTGAGTCATAAAAAAAATTATTTATGGAGTTCTGTTTATTCTCTAGTATAAATTCATTCTTAACAGATCCTTTAACTCATGATTTTATGAGAAAAGCTTTATTTATGAGCTCTTTAGTTGCTGCTGTTTGTGGTTTTTTATCTAGTTATTTAACTCTCAAAGGTTGGGCTTTAATGGGGGATGCCGTATCACATTCAGTAATGCCTGGAGTTGTTGTGGCTTATGCTTTGGGATTACCATTCTCATTGGGTGCATTTATATTCGGAGTAGGTTCTGTAGCACTTATAGGATTTGTTAAACAAAAATCGAGAGTTAAGGAAGATACTGTTATTGGGTTAGTCTTTACAGGCTTTTTTGCTCTTGGAATAGTTTTGGTTTCTAAGATTAAAAGTAATATTGATCTCCACTCTATTCTTTTTGGAAGTCCATTAGGTATATCACTATCTGATGTGAAGCAAACGGTATTGATTTCTTTGTTGGTAGTAATACTTTTATCAGTTTTCAGGAAAGATTTAATGCTTTACTGTTTTGATCCTAGACACGCAAAAACTGTAGGAATTAATGTCCATTTCCTGCATTATTTGCTTCTTACCTGCTTATCTTTAGCGGCCGTTGTTGGTTTGCAGACGGTTGGAATAATATTGGTAGTTGCAATGTTGATAACTCCAGGGGCTACGGCATACTTACTTACTGATCAATTTGATAATATGACCATTATTTCAGTAATAAGCGCCATTATCTCTAGTGTGATAGGTATCTATTGTAGTTTTTGGTTCGATCTTGAAACCGGAGGTTCTATAGTCTTAGCCCAAACTTTTATATTTTTATTTGCTTTTTTATTCGCTCCGAGATATGGAATATTCAAGTTTAAAAAATTATTTGCTGGGTCTAAACGATAATGGAAGAAGAAATTTTAAATAAAAAGTGGTATTGGTGGCCATTATTTCCTTTATATCCATATGGAAAAAAGAAAACAATTTTAAGAGAATTAATTCCTGATCAAATATGGTCTTTGGAACAAATACAGGGCCTTTATTATGTTGCCGTTCCAATAAGAATGACGGTGATAAAGGTTGATAATGGATTGATGCTAATAAATCCTCTACCTCCGACAAAAGAATTAATAAATGAATTAGAAAAATTAATTGCGATTCACGGCAAGGTAAAAACAATAATTCTCCCAAGTGCCTCTGGACTAGAACATAAAATCGGACTTCCAGCTCTTTCAAGAATCTTTAGAGATGCAGAAATTTGGCTTTGTCCTGGACAATGGAGTTTCCCCATTAATCTACCACTAGATTTTTTAGGAATTCCATCAAAAAGAACAAGAATACTTTTTGAGGAAGGGACTCCACATACAGATTCCTTTAAATGGTCTTCATTAGGCCCATTGAATTTAGGACTTGGAAGATATCAGGAGATAAGCTGTTTTCATTATTCTACGAAAACTCTTCACGTAACAGACGCAATAGTTGGAATAGACTCCACTCCACCTGAGATATTTAATTTTGATCCAACTCCACTTCTTTTTCATTCTAGAGAGAGAGGAGATGAACCTTTGATTGACTCCATCGAACAAAGAAAAAAAGGATGGAAAAGGTTAGTTTTATTTTCATCTTTTTTGAAACCAGGTAAATTAAATATTCCACCTTTAAAAGAAATATTTAAGTATTCATTCAAAAAAGATCTTAGAAATTGGAGATCTCATTTCGGGATTTATCCCTTTTTATGGGATGAAGATTGGGAATCCTCTCTCGTTGAAATTATGGGTAAAGATATTCCTAAGATTCAAATTGCACCAGTTTTACAGAAATTAATTTTTCCGCGTTCAAAAGAAGTGTTACTTAAATGGTTCGAAAATATCAAGTCTTATGAAGATATGGAATATTTAATTCCAGCTCATTTTACGGCACCCATAAAATTTACAAAAGAAGATTGTCAAAATTTAATTAATGAAATTAATTCCCAAAAGTGGGACAAACTACCAGAGGATAATAAATTTTTAATGGGTTTATATAAAAAGTTGTTTGAACTAGGAATAATTCCTGAAAAAGTTAATCTCTAAAAACTTATTATTCTTCAATCGACATATTTTCATCATTTTTAAGAGTTTGTTCCAGCTCTTTTCTTTGCTCCATTTGTCTTAAGAAATATCCTGTCATCATTGCTGAAGATAATAAATTGGCAATGTTGTCTTTTGAAGATGTTATTTTCACATCAAATTGATCTGAAGGAAGCATTCCAAGAAGACCTTGAACATTATGTCTAATAATTTCTTGAATATCTTCACTAGCTGATTTTGCTATTCTTTGCAAAACTTCTGGAGATTGTTTTTGTAAATATTGGATTAAATCATTCTCATCATTTGGATCATTATTTTCAGTAGCAAGAAATTCTGGATTAAACATTTCTACAACTTCAAGATATAAAAACCCTACAACATCACGTACCCATTAATCTAAATTATTAAGGGTAGGGAACCGAATAGGTCCAATTTTATTAAAAGGCCAATATCTAAAAATAGCTTTACCAATAATCTTTTCATAGGGTAAAAACCCCCAAATATGAGAGTCCATACTATTGTTTCTGTTATCTCCCATCACCCATAAAGACTTTTCTGGAACAATAAAAGGTCCTATAGAATAATTTATATTTTTGTCAAAAACGTAATTTTCTTGAGCGATATCATTTAAGTAAAGGTAACCGTCTCTTACTTCTACTTTATCTCCAGGTATTCCAATTACTCTTTTTATTAATGCAGTATCTGCTTCATAACCAGCATTAATTAATTGATCCGGAACATTAAAAACAACTATTTTATTCTTTAATTTTGAAAGATTTGATTTGGATGTGATTTTAGGGGTTACTTTCTCAACAAGAATTTTATCTTGTATTTGAAGAGTTGGAAGCATTGAACCGGATGGAATCCATCTTGGCTCTATAACCTGCCATCGTATAATTAAAGCAATAGATATCCAAATTAAAAGATTTTTTAAATCCTTTATTATTGAATTTCTTTTTTCTTCAGTTCTAGACATGTTTTATTTAATTCAATTATAAGGAAAAATCCCAAAGCATTTATATAAATTATGACATCATCTATTGAATGCAAAAATTTTCTTAGAAGTTTACAACTTTTAAATCTTCTTATAAAAATAGGAGTTCAAAATTTAATAGTATGTCCTGGTAGTAGATCAGCGCCTTTAGCAATAGCTGCTGGAGAATTAAATAAATTAGGACTGGTAAATATTTTTAATTCAATAGATGAGAGATCTGCTGGATTCCACTCTCTTGGGATTTCTGCTGCATCAGGTAATCTTTCTTTAGTTATTACCACTTCCGGAACTGCCGTAAGTAATTTATTGCCAGCAGCAGTTGAGGCTGACAGATCTTGTAAAGGTATTATATTTCTTACTGCTGATAGGCCTCTAAGATTAAAAGATTGTGGGGCTAATCAAACAGTAAATCAAGAAGATTTCTTGAGTTCAGTCTGCAGAAGAGTTTTAAGTACAAATCTAAATGGACTTCATGAAACACAAGAAAATGAAATCTTAAATTTAGTGCAAATTACTGAGAAACAAATATCCACCTTCCCTGGTCCTATTCATTTAAATATTCCTATTGATAAGCCTTTAGGTATTTCTTTTTTAAATAAAAAAAATGTTTTAGAGGTTTTTGAGAGAATTTATTTAAAGAAAAAATATGTCTTTCAGGAAGTTGAAATAAAGTCTAATAAAAACAAATTCTTAGAAATTTTAGAAAATTTAAATTTAGATGAATCTGGCATTATTTTGGTAGGTCCCTATCAAGGCTCGATAAATGAGTTATCTTCTTTCAATAAATCTTTAGAAAAATTACAAGCAATTACTGGTTGGCCAGTATTTGCTGATCCTGTTTCATGTGTTTATTCTGACTTGAGAGGGTTAGTTGTAAATTGGGAATTAGTCTTACGAAAAAATAAGAATTTAATCAATTGTCATCAACTTTTGAGACTTGGCCCTATGTCATCCTCAATTGATTTGGAGGATTTTTTAACAACCTTCGAAGGGATACAAATTCTTATTAAAGAAAAAAACTATCGAAAATTGGACCCTATAAAAAAATCATTTGAATATGATTTTGGACTATTAAATTTTATTACTCTATTATTAGCAGAATTATCAATTAACAAAATAAACACAAAGTCTCTTACTCCGTTAGCCATTGATCTAATGGAGGAAGGTGAGCAAATTAAAAAAATTTTAAAAGAGAAAATTACTAATGATAATCAAATTACTGAGTATAAGCTTGCAAATCTTGTTCCAAAACTTTGGCCAGCTGAAAATCCAATAATGCTCTCCGCTAGTAGCCCAATTAGAGACTGGCTTACATTTTCTGAGAATGGTACTTTAACAAGAAATTGTTTCAGCTTTAGAGGAGCTTCTGGAATCGACGGTACTTTATCACTTGCATTAGGAATATCTAGAATAAAAAACCCTCTACTTCTTGTTACTGGAGATTTGGCTTTTGTTCATGATTTAAATGGCTGGCTTATTGAAAATTCAATCGACTTAAATTTAACAATTTTATTAATAAATAATAATGGAGGTAATATATTTAACCGTCTTTATAAGGACAATCTAAAAGAAGATGAATTAAAAAAACTATTTCTTATGCCTAAAGAAATAAACTGGAAAAAACTCGCGGAAGGCTATCAAGTAAACTTTAAAAGTGTGACAAATTTTAAAAAATTACGAGAGGCATTCGAATGGAGCATTTCTATTCGGGAATCTGTAATAATTAAAGTTGATATCGATCCGGAGAATGAAATTAGTGACAAAAATGCCCTGTTAGAAAAAATAATTGGCAGTTAATTTTTTTTATTTTCTATTTTTGAATAATTAGGTTTCATGAAAGTCTTACCTGGGAAAACTACTTTAAATTGGTCACAATATAAATCTTATGAGGATATATTGTTTCATAAATCAGATGAGGGAATTGCGCGAATCGCAATTAATCGACCCGAGAAAAGAAATGCATTCAGACCTCAAACTGTAGATGAGCTTATTGAGGCATTTAATATTGTGAGAAATGATGAAACTATTGGAGTAGTTCTTTTTACTGGTGCAGGCCCCGATAAGAAAGGTATTTATTCTTTTTGCTCTGGAGGCGATCAGAGTGTTAGAGGTGAGAATGGATATAAAAATGATGAAGGGAAGCAAAGATTAAATGTACTGGAATTACAAAGATTAATTAGAAGTTTGCCCAAAGTGGTTATCGCATTAGTTCCTGGTTATGCAATTGGAGGAGGTCAGGTTCTTCATTTGATTTGTGATCTTAGCATCGCTTCAGAAAATGCAATATTTGGTCAAACAGGTCCAAGAGTTGGTAGCTTTGATGCCGGATTTGGTTCTAGTTATTTAGCTAGACTTGTTGGTCAAAGAAAAGCAAAGGAAATTTGGTTTTTATGTAGAAAATATAATTCCAAGGAAGCTCTAGACATGGGCTTGATAAATGCAATTACAAAGATTGAAGAATTAGAAGCTCAGGGTGTAATCTGGGCAAGAGAGATTTTACGAAATAGTCCAACTGCTATTCGTATTCTTAAAGCTTCATTTAATGCGGAAAATGATGGAATTGCTGGTATTCAAGAATTATCTGGATACACAACTCAATTATTTTATTCGACTAAAGAAGCTCAAGAAGGAAGAGATTCCTTTCTTGAAAAACGTTCACCTGATTTTTCAGACTATAAGTGGACTCCCTAGTTGATTTTTTCAAAAGAACTTTTTTATAACTATCAATGAGAATTCTTCTTGCCGCTGCTGAATGTGCTCCAATGATCAAAGTTGGTGGAATGGGAGATGTAGTCGGTTCTTTGCCTCCATCTTTGATAAAACTTGGTCACGATGTAAGGGTAATAATTCCAGGCTATGGTAAATTGTGGAGTCTTTTGGAGGTATCGAATGAACCAGTCTTCAGAGCAAATACTATGGGGACTGATTTTGCTGTGTATGAAGCAAAACATCCAATACATAATTATGTGATTTACCTAGTTGGGCATCCAATATTTGACTCTGACCAAATATATGGAGGAGAGAATGAAGATTGGCGCTTTACATTTTTTGCTAGTGCTACTTCCGAATTTGCTTGGAATTGTTGGAAACCTCAAGTTCTTCATTGCCATGATTGGCACACTGGAATGATTCCAGTATGGATGCATCAGGACCCTGAAATTAGCACTGTTTTTACGATTCATAATTTAAAATACCAAGGGCCTTGGAGATGGAAATTAGAAAAAATGACTTGGTGTCCTTGGTATATGCATGGAGACCACACAATGGCTGCGGCTATGTTGTACGCAGATAGAGTAAATGCTGTTTCTCCAACTTATGCTGATGAAATCAAAACCCATGAATATGGGGAAAGCCTTGAAGGATTACTAAATTATATATCGGGAAAATTACGGGGAATTCTTAATGGCATAGATCTAGATGAATGGAATCCAGCCAAAGATCCAGTTTTGCCTGCCAAATTTAGTATCAATAATTTAAAAAATAGGACAGAAAATAAGAAAATTCTTCAGAGAGAAATGGGTCTTGAAGTTAATCCTAAAAAATATCTTTTAGGTATGGTTAGTAGGTTGGTTGATCAGAAAGGAGTTGATTTACTTTTACAAGTTTCAAGAAGACTTTTAGCATATACAGATTCGCAAATAGCTGTTTTAGGAACTGGAGATAGATATTTAGAGTCAGGATTATGGCAACTGGCATTAGATTACCCGGGAAGATTTTCAGTATTCCTTACCTATGATGATTCTTTATCAAGACTTATATATGGGGGGTCTGATGCATTCTTAATGCCAAGTAGATTCGAACCTTGTGGTATTAGTCAACTGCTCGCCATGAGGTATGGCTCTGTTCCAATAGTAAGACGAGTTGGAGGGTTGGTTGACACAGTTTTGCCTCATGACCCTGAAAATAATAGCGGGACAGGTTTTTGCTTTGATCGCTTTGAGCCTATAGATTTCTATACTTCTTTGGTGAGGTCTTGGGAAGCATTTAGACATAAAGATAGTTGGGAATTATTACAAAAAAGAGCTATGAGCCAAGAGTTCAGTTGGCAAAGATCAGCACTCGAATACGAAATGATGTATAAAGATGTTTGCGGAATAAAGGAACCATCACCAGATGTTGCTGAAGTTGAAAAGTTCTCTTATGGACAATCTGCTGATCCATCATTAAAAAAAGGATGACTTAATATTTTAATGGAATTCTCTTTATCAGAATTGAAAAATGTTTTGGGGGATATTAAAAATCTGAAAGAGGGGGGGGAAGACTTTTTAAATTTTAAAAATATAAGTATTGATAGTAGAACTATATTAAAAGATGATCTTTTTATAGCTATTAAGGGTAAGGATTTTGATGGACATAGTTTTCTTTCAGAGGTTTTAAAGAAAGGAGTTAAATCAGTAGTCATTAAAAAAGGGATGCAAAAATCACTCCCTATTGATTTCCCTTGTTGGGTTGTAAATGACACATTAGAGGCATTTCAGAAATTAGCATTGCTAAAAAGAAAAAAATTAAATATCCCTATAGTTGCAATAACTGGTTCAGTTGGTAAAACAACAACAAAAGAAATGATGGGTGAAGTTTTAAAGAAACTTGGAAGAATAAAACTATCCTATTCAAATTTCAATAATGAGATTGGAGTTGGTCTTACTATTCTTGATACAGATGTAGAAGATAAAGTTTTAGTTCTTGAGATGGGAATGAGAGGTCTTGGACAAATCGAGAATTTATCTAAATATAGTGAACCCGATATTGCAGTTATTACTAACATTGGGACAGCTCATATTGGATTGTTAGGCTCGAAAAAGAATATTACTTATGCAAAGTGTGAAATTAGTAAGTTCTTAAATCCCAAAGGAGTTGTAATAATTCCAGCAAATGATTCATTACTAGAGGAAACTTTAAAAGAATTCTGGAAAGGTAGAGTAATAAAAGTAGAACTATTAAATATAGAAAATCAAAATGAGCGTTTTAAAAAAGATGATAATTTGCGAGGATTTTATAATCCTTCGAATAAAACAATTTCAATTCAAGAAAATACCTTTGAAATTTCATTTGGGGGATTTCACAATGCTTCAAATTTCTTATTTGCTTATGGAGTTGCTAAAGAGCTTGGGATTGATTTCTCAAGTTTTAATAAGTTTAATTTTGCAAGCTTAGGCGGAAGGAATAAAATTCTTAAATCAGTTAAAACAACAATATATGATGAATCATATAATGCCTCGCCAGAGTCAGTAAAAGCATGTATTAAAACCCTGCTTGAAAAACCGAGAAATCAATTTTTCATATTTGGAAGTATGCAAGAATTAGGTGAAGAATCTGAAAAATATCATAAAGAAATATTCAACCTAATAAATAATTCAGACATAGAAAAGTGTTTATTTATTTGCGATAAAAAAAATGAAAGAATTTACGCTAATTATCTAAAAGACAACAAAAAATTTTTAGTTTTAAATAATATTAAAGATGTACCTAAAGAGATTAATAAATCTACAAAAAAAGGTGATTCAATTCTTATAAAAGGGAGCAGATGTTGGCAGCTTGAAAAAATTATTGAATTAATTAATTAGATCAAGGTTTCTTCCTTTCCCAATTATCTATATTAACTTGCTTAGTTCTTGAGATTGCTAATGAATTATCTTTGGAGTCTTTTGTTATCACTGAACCAGCACCAGTTGTCACTGATTCCCCGAGATTAATAGGCGCAACAAGAACTGTATTTGCTCCAATGCTGGAATTCTTGCCAATTTTTGTTTGATGTTTTTTCTGACCATCAAAATTTGCAGTAATAGTACCTGCCCCTATATTTGTTGATCTTCCAATAATAGAATCGCCAATATAACTTAGATGGTTTACTTTAGATTCTTCCTCTAGTTGACTATTTTTTATTTCAACAAAATTA
The DNA here is from genome assembly GCF_000012645.1 of Prochlorococcus marinus str. MIT 9312. Classification (NCBI taxonomy): domain Bacteria; kingdom Bacillati; phylum Cyanobacteriota; class Cyanophyceae; order Synechococcales; family Prochlorococcaceae; genus Prochlorococcus; species Prochlorococcus marinus. Next base: position 576,453 of record NC_007577.1, read on the forward strand.
CCTATTTTACTGTAAGAATAAATCTTGGATTTAGGTCTTATATGACTGTAGGGACCAACTTTTATATGATCCATTATCTGAGAATCATAAACAGTGGAATTTGAGATTTCACAATGTAATCCAATATTAGAATTTTCAATAAAAGTATTTGGCCCAATAACGCAACTATTAAATATTTTGGTACTTCCTCTTATATGAGTGTTAGCCTCAATGATCACATCTTTGCCAATCTCGGCTTCTTCACTAATTGAACAACTTGCTTGATTTATAAATGTTACTCCATTAAGCATATGCTTTTCTTTAATTGAATTCTGAATAATTTCTTCGCATTTTGAAAGTTGTATTCTATTATTTATTCCTTGAAGCTCTCCATTATCCTCTATCTCTAGGCTTAAGGCATTCTTTAGCATAGATACTGTATCAGTTAGGTAAATTTCATTCTGGTTATTATTACTTTGTAAAGTACTTATTATCTCTGACAAATTTTCCCAGTTGAAACAGTAAACTCCTGCATTTATTAATAAATTAAGTCGTTCTTGATTATTGCAATCTTTTTCTTCAACAATTCTCTCTATAAAATCCCCCTTCAAAAAAACTCTTCCATACCCATGAGGATTTTTTTTCTTTGTTGTTATTAAAGAAACATCGGCGTTTTTTGAATCATGTAAATTTAAAAGATTTTTTAGAGTCTCAGGCGTTATAAGAGGAACATCACCATTAAGCACTAAAAGTTTTCCTTCATTTTTTTTTACTTCTCTACAAAGTATCTGGATAGCATGACCAGTCCCTGATTGAGGTTCTTGAATGACAAAATGGATTTTTTTATTATCTGGTATTGACTCTTGTACCTCTTTGGATTTGTGTCCAGTAATTACAAAAATTTGATCGGGATTTAATTCAACACATGAATCAATTACTCTCTGCAAAAGACTTTTGCCAGAAATTTTATGTAAAACCTTTGGTATTGAGCTTTCCATTCTAGTGCCCTTACCTGCAGCCAGTATCGCAACACTTAACATGTTTTTTTGAATATATATATAAATCTAACTCTTGAAGGCCGACTTCGTCATTCCCCACTTTTTTCTCCATTTCTTTGTAGGTAATAGATTTGAGCATAATTGCTCATCTAATCTTTTATTAATGATATCTTCTCTACTTGAGTTTAAATGTTGATCTCTATAAGGAATGCTAGCTTTAGTGAAGAGATGTTCCTCTTCCATGATAGATAACTTTTCAAAATGGAAAGTGGGTTTCAATTTATTCTTATCAAATTTTGCTATTGCGACAGTTCCCTTACTCCAAAAAGTTCTGTTATTAAAACTCGGTTTAATAGTAAAAATCTCTAAACCAAGATTTCTTAATGTCTTTCTTACTGCCGCTGAAGAAGAATAAGTTATTAAATAACCCTGAGGATTAAGCTTTTCTGCAACCTTAGATAAGAATTCTATTGTCCAAACTTGTGGGCATTTTTGGGGAGAAAAACCATCTAAATAAATCAGATCAAATTTTTTAGCTGAAGGAATTACATTAATTTTTTCTCTAGCATCGCCCCACAAAATTCTACATTTAAGATATTGATCCTCAAAGCAATCGTTTTGGTACAATGATTCAAATATTTTTTTTACTTTTGGAGCCCACGATTCTAGGAATGATTTATTTCTGAGCGAATATTCAAGAGGCTTTTTATCAATCTCCAAAGCATACCAATTTAAATAAGATTTTTGTTTAATTAATTCATCAAATAAAGAAGCAGAATTGTATCCTAAACCAAAACAAATGTCCAAAACATTAATAGATTTACCTTTAAATCTTTGCAAATCAGAAGGAACTGTAAACTTTATCTTTGTTTCCTCCAATGCTCCCGATAAGCTATGGAAATTCTCTTGAAAAAATAAACTTCTTAAAGAGTAACTCCCATCTTTTGTTAAAACTTCTATTAATTCAGACAAAAACTTTTTGAGTTAGTTAGTTAACTTGGCAAGGTCTTCCCAAAAAGATGGATATGAGACGTAAGATGCATCTGCTCTCATAATTTTTGAGGTACCTTTGGCGACAAGTGAAGCTATCGCAAGACTCATTGATACTCGATGATCTGTCTCACTGTCTACTTCCGCAGAATGAAATTTTGATTGACCATTAATTATTAATCCATCCTCTTTTTCTGTTATTTCAGCACCGAATTTGCTCAATTGTCTTGCCATGACTTTTAATCGGTCTGTTTCTTTAAATCTCAATTCCTGTGCATCCTTAATTTCAGACACTCCATTACAAAAACATGCTGCCACAGTAAGGATTGGAATTTCATCTATAAGTTTTGGGAGAATATCTCCTTCAATAGTGAATGATCTTAAATTATTTGCGGTCTTTACTTTAATAGATCCAATAGGTTCTCCTGCAATCGTTGATTTATCTAAAATCTCATAATTGCAGCCCATTGAATCCATTACATTTAATATCCCTGTTCTAGTGGGATTTAATCCAACATTCTTAATTAAAACCTCTGAATTTGGGACAATAGATGCAGCAATCATCCAAAAGGATGCAGAGCTTATGTCTCCAGGGATTAATATTCTCTGCCCAATTAAATTACCCCCTGACTTTATTACTACATTCCTTCCTAATTCTCCTCTAATACTTATGTTCGCTCCAAATGCTTTTAACATTCTTTCAGTATGATCTCTTGAAGATGCAGGCTCAATAACAGAAGTAGTTCCAGAAGCTTTGAGGCCTGCCAATAATATTGCCGATTTTACTTGAGCGCTTGCTATAGGAGTTCCAATAACACATCCCTTAAGTTTATTTCCATAAATTGAGATTGGAGCTTTATTACCGCTTTCTCTACCAGAAATTATGCCACCCATCAAAGATAATGGTTTGTTCACTCTACCCATTGGCCTCTCATTAAGAGAAGTGTCCCCTGTCAAGATAAAATTTTTACCTTCTTGACCGGCTAGTAATCCCATTAATAACCGCATGGTGGTTCCTGAATTTCCACAATTAAGAATTTCTTTAGGCTCTTTTATTCCATCAAGACCCAAGCCTGAGATAGTAAAAGGCTCATCTTCTTTTATGTCTGGTATGTTTACACCTAATTTCCTAAGACAATCAGCGGTTGAAAGTGGATCTTCAGAATGTAAAAAACCCTCAATAGTCGTTTCACCCTGCGCAATACTTCCTATTATCAAGGCTCTATGAGAAATAGATTTGTCTCCAGGTACTTTTATTTTTCCTTTTAAATTACTTCCACCTTTTATTTTGCGGACATTATTCATTTTCAAATTAATACTTGATAAATTTTTTATTAATACAAATTAGATATATATTATCAATAAGTTTGTTTTTTAAAAAAAAATATTCAAAGTAAGTAACTGTTTTCTATAATAAATGTAGAAAAGGATCTGATCATTAATCTTACTTATTATCACGTTGCAAATGATGTTCCAGATATAAATCCTGATATTGCAGTGGTAATTGATGTTTTAAGAGCCACAACTACAATCTCTTGGGCTTTAAAAAATGGAGCTGACTCAATACAAGTTTTTGCTGATTTAGAGTTGTTGAAAGAATCTGCTAATAAGTGGCATGCTGATGAGAGATTATTGCTTGGAGAGAGAGGCGGCAAGAAAATTGAGGGCTTTGACTTGGGGAATTCTCCTTTATCAGTCACGAATGAGGTTGTTAATGGTAAAAGACTTTTTATGAGTACAACAAATGGGACTAAATCACTCCAAAAAGTTCAACATGTAAAGCATTTATTTGCTATGGGTCTTCCAAATAGGAGGGCAGTTGCCGAAAAAATCATTTCACTAAAAGCTGAGAATATTCTAATACTTGGCAGTGGTTGGGAAGGGTCATACTCACTTGAGGATTCTTTAGCTGCTGGTGCTTTGGCCTCATACTTGGAAACAAATTGTGATTTTGAAGTCAAAATTATAAATGACGAATTGCAGGCTGCTTTGGCCCTCTGGAATTTTTGGAAAAATGATATTTTGAAATGTTTAAAAACAGCAACTCATGGCAAAAGATTGACAAGTATTGGTGATTATGAGGAAGATTTTAAATGTTGCTCAGAACTTGATTGCTTAGATATTGTTCCTGCTCAAGTTGAAAGAGGTGTGATTCGTGCCTCATGATTTACGAATTGGTTTATTAGGAGTACTGTTTTGACTGATTTTTTGGTGGCTGCATTGCAAATTACAAGCACTTCTAATGTAGAAGCAAATTTTGTTGAAGCGGAGGAACAGATTGAATTAGCAGCTCGAAGAGGTGCTGAGTTAATCGGATTGCCTGAGAATTTTGCTTTTTTAGGAGAAGATGACGAAAAACTTAGATTAGCTCCTGAATTGTCAATGAAGTGTACAAACTTCCTAAAAACTATGTCACAGAGATATCAAGTTTTTCTATTGGGAGGAGGATATCCTGTTCCAGCTGGTGATGATAGACATACTTTAAATAGATCAGCACTCTTTGGAAGAGATGGACAGGTTTTGGCAAAATATGACAAAATCCATTTGTTCGATGTTGATTTGCCAGACGGAAATTTATATAAGGAATCATCTACTATTTTATCTGGGGAGGAGTATCCACCTGTTGTAGATGTCCCAGGTTTATGCAAAATAGGGTTATCGATTTGTTACGACGTTAGATTCCCTGAACTTTATAGATATTTGTCTTCTAATGGTGCAGAGCTAATTATGATTCCCGCAGCTTTTACAGCATTTACTGGAAAAGATCATTGGCAAATCCTATTACAAGCAAGAGCGATTGAGAATACAGCATATGTAGTTGCTCCAGCGCAAACTGGGGTTCATTATGGAAGAAGGCAAAGTCATGGCCATGCAATGGTAATTGACCCATGGGGCACTGTTTTGTCTGATGCTGGGAAAACTCAGGGGGCCGCAATAGCGCCTGCGGATAAAAAAAGAGTAAAGAAGATTAGGGAGCAGATGCCAAGCCTTAAACATAGAAAAAATAAATTGTTTTCAAACTAATGATAAAGTTTTTAGATAATAAACTTTTTCGTTATATATCCGTTTTTTTATTTTTAAATTCTGCAATCCTCCCTTTGAAATCTTCAAGTGCTCTGGCAGCATGGGCGATCAAAACTAATGGTGTTTTAGAATTAAGAACTAAATCAAATACAAATTTAAAAGCATACTTTCAGAAGTCGAACCAAATATATGGCGATAGATTCTGGGTTGATTTCCCCGGAGAATTAAAAAATCCCAGAATAATAAAAGGTAATGGTCCAATAAAAGAAATTAGATTAGGTAAACCAAATAATGGTAAAACAAGACTAGTAATTGAATTTAAGGAAGAAACTTATTTGAAACCTTTGACTTGGCGAATGGTTGGATTAGATCAAAATAGGTGGTCAATTAAGCTATTTAACCCAAAAAATTCATTTAAAAAGATTGGTGAAGGTTTAGTTATTAAGAGAACAGGAAATATTCAAGCAAATCAAAACTCTATTTATAATAAGAAAAGTAAGTATGATTACTTTAAATTACCAAAAGTAAAACAAAATAAATTTTCGGTTGTTATCGATCCAGGGCATGGAGGGCCTGATCCAGGGGCAATTGGTATTGGCGGTATTAGGGAAACAGATGTTGTACTAGAGGTCTCCAAAATAGTTGAAAATTTACTTTCTGAGAAAGGTGTCAAAGTAGTTTTAACTAGAAAAAATGAAGTTGATTTGGGTTTATCTCCAAGAGTTTCCTTCGCTAACAATGCTGATGCAGATATCTTTGTAAGTATTCATGCAAATGCCTCAAGAGGTAAAAGAAAGGATATTAATGGGTTGGAAACCTTTTACTTTAGAGGTTGGAGAGGTAGATTACTCGCCAGAAAGATTCAAAAACAAATTCTAAGAGTTTCCCCTGGGAGTCCTGATCGAGGAGTTAAACAAGGTAGATTTTACGTAATTAAAAATACTAGAATGCCTGCAGTTCTTGTAGAAATTGGGTTTTTAACAGGAAGATTAGATGCAAGAAGATTAGAAAAAAAAACACATCGTAAAAGATTAGCTTATGCAATTGCAAAAGGCATCCTTGAATATCTAGATAAAGTAGGGTGAAACTTAAAATAGGTATATTTGATAGTGGAATAGGTGGATTTACTATTCTCAATTCTTTACTAAAAACACGTAATGATGTTGAAGTTTTTTATTTGGCGGACACTAAAAGAATCCCTTTTGGGGACAAAAATTTTGAAGAGATCAGACTAATTGCAAAAGAGATTTGTAATTTTTTTGAAGATAAGAATTTGGATGCTCTTTTAATAGCTTGTAACACTACAAATGCATGTGCACTAGATATTCTAGAAAATGACTTAAAGATACCATGTTTTGACCTTATAAACTCAGTATCAGAAATAGTTAATAAACAAATAATTGGCATCTTGGCAACAAAAACAACAGTTAGATCTTCATATTACAAAAACGCTATAAGTTCTAAAAAGGAGAATTCGAAAATATTTCAAAATGAATGTCCAGAATTTGTATCAGAAATTGAAAGAGAAAAGCTTGATTTTATTAAGTTAAATAATCTTTCGGATTTGTATTTAAAACCACTACTAAATAAAAATATTGAAGAAATAATACTCGGATGTAGCCATTATCCTTTAATTTATGAATTTTTGAGAAAAAAAATAAGCTCAAATATAAAAATTATTGATCCATCGGAAGCGTTAATAAAAAAATTTAATGAATCTTTTGCTATTCCAAAAACTGACCGCTATGAGAGTCTTTCTTTCGAAAATGTAAAATTTTTTGTTACTTCAGAAAGAGATAAATTTTCCAAAAAAGTAAAATTTTGGCTTGGAATTAATAAAGAAATTAGTTTGGTTAACCTCCGAAGTAATGTTTGATTCTTTAAGATATATTAGAGGTCAATCATGAATACAGTAACAGAGCTACTACAACCAGTTGAAAATGATCTTGATGATCTTATTTTTGAACTGAAAAATCTAATAGGAGCTGGTCATCCAATTCTTCAAGCTGCAGCAGAACATCTCTTTAGTGCTGGGGGGAAGAGACTGAGACCTGGTATAGTGCTATTGATTTCAAAAGCAATATCTTCTGAATTTTGTTTAACAAATAAACACAAGAGGCTTGCTGAAATAACTGAAATGATTCATACAGCATCATTAGTCCATGATGATGTTGTTGATGAAGCGTCTACAAGAAGAGGAGTAGATACAGTTCATAGTAGATTTAATACCAGAGTTGCTGTTTTAGCTGGTGACTTTTTATTCGCTCAAGCAAGTTGGCATTTAGCAAATCTTGATAATGTAAATGTAGTTAAATTACTAAGTAGAGTAATAATGGATTTAGCCGAAGGTGAAATCAAACAAAATTTAAATAGATTTGATTCGGCTCAATCTTTTTCCAAATACATCAATAAAAGCTATTGTAAAACAGCATCATTAATAGCTAACAGTTGTAAAGCAGCTGGAGTTTTGAGTGATCTTTCCGATGAAAAATTAAACTCTCTGTACGATTTTGGCAAAAATATTGGTTTGGCTTTCCAAGTTGTAGATGACATACTTGACTTTACTGGAAACGATAAACAACTTGGAAAACCTGCTGTAAGTGATCTTGCTAGTGGTTATCTTACTGCGCCAGTTTTATATGCCTTAGAAGAAAATAAGAAATTGTCTGTTCTTATAAACAGAGAACTTGCTGAAAAAGATGATTTAGATGAGGCTCTTAATATCATTATGAATTCTAAATCTATCGAAAGTTCTAGAAAACTAGCTGAGGATTTTGCAATGCTCTCTAAAGAAGCTATAATTTGGCTTCCTGATTCAGAGTACAAGAGAGCGTTGCTGGCCCTCCCAGAATTTGTTCTCAGCCGCATTTATTAGATCTGTTAAAATAGATTTCTCCAGCTAACTTAATATTAAAATTTTTGAAAACCATAAATTTTTCGACTAGTTTTATTAAGCATAGATTTATTTAATGTCATTAGATAAAAAAAATTCCATCAACAACATACTTGAAGAAAAGAGAATTTTCCCTCCATCAAAACAATTTGCAGAAAACTCAAATATTAGTTCTCAAAAAGAATTACTAAGTCTAAAAGAACAAGCATCAGAAAATCCTACTCAATTCTGGGAATCTTTTGCAAAATCTGAATTAGATTGGTTTGAGCCATTTCAAACTGTATTAGATAGCAAAAATGCCCCCTTTTTTAAGTGGTTTAAAGAAGGAAAACTCAACATTACATATAACTGCTTAGATAGACATATTAGTAGAGGACTTGGAGGGAAAACTGCATTAATATGGGAAGGTGAACCTGGAGATAGCAAAAAATATACTTATGAAGAACTTTTAAAAGAGGTATGTAAAGCTTCCAATGCATTAAAAACCATTGGAGTAAAAAAAGGAGATTTGGTATGTATTTATATGCCAATGATTCCTGAAGCAATGTTTGCGATGTTAGCTTGCGCAAGAATTGGGGCTCCTCATTCAGTTGTCTTTGGAGGGTTTTCTTCAGAAGCTTTAAAAGATAGATTAATTGATGGAAATGCCAGATTTGTTATTACGGCAGATGGTGGCTTTAGAAAAGATAAGGTGATTGAGCTTAAGCAAGCAGTTGATGCGGCAATTGAAAGTGGGGCAGATAAAGTTGTTGAAAAAGTTGTTGTTGTTCAAAGAACTAAAAAAAGCATTTCTATGGTTGATGGCAGAGATTTTTGGTGGCACGAATTATTAAAAGATCAAAAAGATGAGTGTGAACCAGAAATAATGAATAGCGAAGATAGACTTTTTATTCTTTATACTTCAGGCTCTACTGGAAAACCTAAAGGTGTAGTTCACACTACAGGTGGTTATAATCTTTGGTCCCATTTGACATTTAAATGGATTTTTGATTTAAAAGATGACGATATTTATTGGTGTACTGCTGATGTTGGTTGGATTACAGGCCATAGTTATATAGTTTATGGCCCCTTATCTAATGGCGCTACAACCTTAATGTTTGAGGGAGTACCAAGGCCATCTAATTTAGGGGCTTTTTGGGAAATTGTTCAGAAATATAAGGTTTCCATTTTTTATACTGCTCCAACTGCAATAAGAGCATTTATGAAGTCTGGACGTGAAATTCCTGATAAATATAATCTGGACAGTCTTAGACTTTTGGGCACAGTTGGAGAACCAATTAATCCTGAAGCATGGATATGGTACAAAGATGTTATTGGTAAAAATAAATGTCCCATAGTTGATACATGGTGGCAAACTGAAACTGGAGGTGTAATGATAAGCCCTTTGCCTGGAGTTGTTCCCACAAAGCCGGGTTCAGCTACTTATCCCTTGCCTGGAATTGAAGTTGAAATCGTTGATAAGAATGGAGATAAAGTTATGGAGAACGAGGGCGGTTATTTAATTATTAAGAAGCCTTGGCCAGGGATGATGAGAACAATTCATGGGAACTCAAAGAGATACTTGGAGAGTTATTGGGAATATATTTCTTTTAAAGGAGAAAAGAATGTTTATTTCGCTGGAGATGGAGCACGTATTGATGAAGATGGATATATTTGGATTATGGGGAGAGTTGATGATGTTATAAGTGTTTCAGGTCATCGGTTAGGAACGATGGAAATAGAATCGGCTTTGGTAAGTCATAAATCAGTGGCTGAAGCCGCTGTTGTGGGAAGGAGAGATGATCTAAAAGGGGAAGTAATAGTCGCTTTCGTCTCTCTAGAGAAAGATGTTAATAGTTCTTCAGAATTAGTAGAAGAATTAAAGAAACATGTTGTTAATGAAATTGGAATTATCGCTAAGCCAGAAAAAATAGTAATTTCTGACTCTCTTCCTAAAACACGAAGTGGAAAAATTATGAGGAGAATTTTGAGATCTTTGGCAGCTGGAGAAAAAATTAGTGGTGATATAAGTACTCTTGAAGATAGTTCTGTTTTAGAAAAGTTGAAAGAAAAATCTTAATCGGGGTTATCAATTAAATTGGAAATTCTTTTTATAGTATTTCTTTTGAAATCATCATCTGCCCAGTCTCCCAAAAAATTTTCTCTTAGTCCTGCACTTGCAATAATAGTGTGTGTTCCTTTTAAAATTATCCCTTTAGAATTATCTTCTTTTCTTGCTTTAAGACAAGAAAATAATTTATCTGTTTGATCTAATTCGTCTGAGTTGAATTTTATTAGGAAGTTATTTTTTTGATTATAAGTTTTTTCAATTATTCGTAAAGTTCTTTCTGGACTAGGGCTAAATTCACTACTGAATTCTAATTTTTGAGCAATCTGTTTCAATAATGGAATTGATTTGTTTGCACTAAAGTTATTGAAACTAATTGATATGAATTTTTCGCAATTCCTTCCACCATCTGGAGAAATCAAATGAAGTTTACAGCCTAGGCTATGACCAATTCTAATAGAAGGAATTGATGACCCTATTCTTTTATATAAGGACATTCGGCAATTTTTAAAATCCTTCCATGCTTTAATAGCGAGTTGTTGGTGATCAAATTGTGGAGTGTACTTGTATGCGTGAACTGCATAATTTTTATGAATTAAGCTCTCTATGAATCTTCTGTAGGTTAAATCTGGTTTAGAAGCTAAATAACTTCCACCGATAAATTCCACAATTTTCTTAGGTTTTGAAGGCCAATAACAAAAATTGTTAAATTGATATTTTGTAAAAGTCATTTTTATAAATTTATTTTTAAATCTAAAATGGTTTTAAAAATTATTTTTAATCGAATTAGTTTAATAAATATTAATTTAAAAGAAATTTTTATTAAATGCGTCAAGATAAACGAAAGTGTTTTCAGCTGAATGGAACTATTTAATAAAAAAGGATTAAATCAATTGGATTTTCTTCAGGATCAAATTACAAGTAAAGCCTCTGAAATAGTTGTTACTAATCAAAATAAAAAAATAGAAAAAATTTTAATTCTTGATACTGAAACAACAGGTTTAGATGAAAATAAAGATGAAGTGATAGAGATAGGTTGTATTTTGTTTGACGTATCTTTTAAATGTGTACTTTCACAGGTCTCATTTTTATTGCCGGTTAACAACAATGAAGCCGAACATGTTAATTGTATATCTGCAGAAGTAACTAATATCTCTCAACCTTGGGAAGATGGATTAAATTTCTTTTTAAAACTTGTTGATTGTTCTGATTTCATTGTTGCGCATAATGTAGAGTTTGATAAGAAATGGTTTGGGAAAGGAAGATTGCCTATGCTTAATAAAAAATGGATATGCAGTTTAGATGATATTAATTGGTCTTTTCAAAAATCACTAAAAACAAGACCTTCAGTAACTGATCTAGCCCTATCTTTTTCAATACCAGTTTGGAATTTACATAGAGCTTTGTCTGATTGCTTTTACATTTCTGAGGTCTTCAAAAAATGCGATAATTTAGAGGAACTTTTACTTAAAGCTACTGAACCGAGGTTTTTATACAAGGCCTTGGTTAGTTATGAAGATAGGTCTTTAGCTAAAAATGCTGGGTTCAGATGGAATAGTCCTGTGCAAGGAGCATGGTCAAGAAAATTAACTACTGATGAGGCAAAAAATCTTGATTTTAGAGTAGAGATTCTGAATTAAAATTTAATGAATTTCTGACTAAGAAAATATTTAGTGCATCTTACAGGGCATCCATTTATTACCCATTTTATGTGCTCCAATACATCCGTATTTTGAGGCAGCCTTTTCAGCTTCTTGTTTAGTGTTAAATATATCTGAAATCATATTTTCCTTGTTTGAATTTGAAATTTGTTTGGAATGATTATGAATATTGTTTTGAGAATTAGGTGAATACTCCCATATTCCCATAGTAGTAACCCCGGCAGAGATAATTCCCATCCCAACTACTGATAAATTGACTATTCCCATTGCTACTGCACCAAAAGAAAATACACCCATTGGGACTACTCCAATACTTATTACTCCCATTGGCACTATTCCTATTGAAACTATACCAAGAGGTGCTATTCCAAAAGCAATTTTTTTTGGTTTTGTACCGCAATGCTGATTCTCTTTATTTTTATTTATTTCCAATAGTTTTTCTAAATGTTAAATTAAAATTGTCTCACAGAACAAACAATCAAAGATTAATTTCTACTTGAATTAAAAATTTTGAATTATTTTCTAGAACTTTGAATAACTTAAAAAATCTTAGAGGAACAGTAGATCTATTGCCTGATCAATTAATAAAGTGGCAAAACGTTGAGAAAATTGTATTGGAGCAGCTTGCAAGAGCATCCATCAAAGAAATAAGAACACCAATATTGGAAATGACTGAATTATTTATAAGAGGAATTGGTGAAGGAACTGATGTTGTTAGTAAGGAAATGTACACATTTCTTGATAGAGGGGAGAGATCCTGCACTCTTAGGCCTGAAGGAACCGCCTCCGTCGCACGAGCGTTAATACAAAATGGAATATCGTCTAATCCTTTTCAAAAACTATGGTACATGGGGCCTATGTTTCGATATGAAAGACCTCAAGCAGGAAGGCAAAGACAGTTTCATCAGTTAGGCGTTGAGTTTATAGGATACGAATCAGTGAGAAGTGATGTTGAAATTATTGCTTTAGCTTGGGATATCTTAGGGAAATTAGGAATTAAAGAACTTAATCTTGAAATAAATAGCTTGGGTGATATTGATGATAGATTAAATTTTCAAAAATCTTTTTTGAAGTGGCTAGAAAAAAATAAAGATTCTTTAGATTTAGATTCTCAGAATAGAATCAATAAAAATCCTTTAAGGATTTTAGACTCTAAGAATATGCAAACAAAGAAAGCGCTTGAAAACGCTCCAATATTATTTAATTTTTTGTCTGAAAAAAGTCATAAAAGATATTCAGATTTAAAAAAACAATTGAATGTTTTACAAATACCCTACGTGGAAAACTTTAATCTAGTCAGGGGTCTGGATTATTACACCCATACCGCCTTCGAAATCACTAGTTGTGCTCTAGGCTCCCAAGCTACAGTTTGCGGAGGAGGAAGATATGACAATTTAATAAAACAAATGGGTGGGCCAAATACTCCAGCAATTGGATTTGCTATTGGTTTAGAAAGATTAATTTTACTAGCGGGAAAAGATCTTGAAGTTCCAAGGAATACTGATATTTATATTATTAATCAAGGCTTAATTGCTGAATCATTAGCTATGGATTTATCTAGAAAATTAAGAAATTATGATTTGTTAGTTGAATTGGATTTAAGTGGGGCCTCATTCTCTAAACAATTTAAAAAGGCAAATAAACTAAAATCTAAAAGTATTATTGTTATTGGTGATGATGAGGCGGCTAATAAAGAGTTTATTATAAGGCTCTTTGATCATTCAGGTAATGCGAATAAAGAAGAGGTTATATCTTTTGAGAATGATATTAAATTAGAAAAGTGGCTAAAAATTAACTTACTTTCAAAGTGATCCTCTTGAAGTTAATGATAATTTGTCTTTTTATATTTATTTTCCTTTATTTAAGAAATTTTCTTAAATTAAATAGGGAGGGGAAAGTTTTTAAGGTTAAAAAATTAACAACCTTCAATAAGAAGAATCTTAATAATTGGATGAAATTAACTAAAAAAGAAAGATATAACTTATCAAAAAATGATTCTTTTACCTATCTGAATAGAAGAAAACTTTTATTAGACGAAATTAGAAAAGAATATAAAAAAATATCTAGAGGAGATTCTGAGGGGAACATTAAGAAAAAATAATTATGGAAAATTTCTGGACTTCTAAAAAACCCATAAATGGATTAAGACATTTTGTTTTGGTAAATGAGACTCAAGAAAAAGAAAATATGATTTTTTTGATGGTTTCAGTACTTGATTCTGAAATTAATTTAAAAACTACTTACGAAGAATTAATAAATAGTGGAAATTGGTACAAGGGGTGGATTAATCTTCCAAAGCTTGAATCGATTACTGAAGAATATGGCAACTATAAATCCAGCAATAAAGTAGAAGGTATCGATGAGATATTCATCAATGAAGATTCTTCATTTAATATTTCTTAATTTGATATAAATCTTTCAAATCTCTTTTCTTTGTAAATACTAGGTTTTTTGTTACTTAATAATTTTTTAAAAGTTTTACCCCTTTCAAAAAAATAAAATTAACGTTATCAAGGATTAATAATATTTACTTAATTCAATGTTAGGGGATATATGGAGCTCATCTGAGTTGACCGCTAAAAAATTAGGAATAACTGAAATTAAACTTTCTTTTTTACGTGAAAATGGAATACTTAAGCCTGGAATTCATTGGAAAAGCTCTCCGCTTGGTCAGAAAAAACCTTGGAAGCCCAAAGCACTTTATAATATAGAAATCTGCAGAAATATTATTAATAAATTTTGTTTTGAAGAAAACGATAATATTGCAGCCTAAAAATAATATTTTTTTGAAAAATCTTTTAGGAAAGATATAATAATTTTATTCGATTAGATTCTCATCCTTACAATCAATTAAAGTATTTTGCAAAGTCGGATATAAGTTAATCATTTTTATATATTGTTGAGATTTTCTATAAGATTTTGCAGCCTTTTTGTAATGAACTTCAGATTTCATTTCTAGTGAAATTTTTCTAGAAGATTCTTGTGAGGTTGTCATGTTATTAGTTGTCTTAACCTGTTTTAATAATTGTTTGAGAATGAGGCAAGAATTAGGATGGTTTTCTGAAACAAAATATTATTAAATGTCAGCAAAAAGAAATTTATCAACAAAAATTGAATCGAATAATACTTATTTTTTCATGCGTAATTCTCAAGATGACCATAATTTCACTGCTTAAATCTAACTTCTTTGGGGTTAGATTTTTAAGGAAATCATCTTAGTTATTTATTACTAGAATTAATAACCTTTACAATTTTGTTGTGAATCCAACTGTTTGTTGAAATTTCAAGTATTCTCGAAACGTTTAAGCTAATCAATTCCTAAATGCAAACCTATGGAAATCCAGATGTCACCTACGGATGGTGGGCTGGTAATTCAGGTGTAACGAATCGCACAGGAAAATTCATTGCTGCGCATATTGCGCATACTGGATTAATCGCTTTCTGGGCTGGTGCTTTCACCCTTTTTGAACTTTCACGATTTGACCCCTCTATCCCTATGGGTCATCAACCTCTTATCGCCCTTCCTCATTTAGCAGCCCTTGGAATAGGGTTTGACGCTAATGGGGTTGTGATGGGAGATACTAAACCTGTAGTAGTTATTGCTATCGTCCACTTGATTTTATCAATGGTATATGCCGGTGGCGGACTTTTACATTCAGTACTATTGCCAGGAGATTTACAAGAAGCTGACTTAGAAAAAGCAAGAAAATTCAGCCTTAGTTGGGATGATCCAGATAAATTGACATTTATACTTGGGCATCATTTAATTTTCTTTGGTGTTGCATGTATTTGGTTCGTAGAATGGGCTAAATGGCATGGTATCTATGATCCTGCTCTTGGTGCAGTTAGACAAGTTGAATATGATTTGAATTTGTCACATATATGGAATCATCAAGTTGATTTCTTAACTATAGATAGTCTTGAAGATGTTTTAGGTGGTCATGCTTTCTTAGCCTTTGTTGAAATCACTGGTGGTGCTTTCCATATTGCTACAAAGCAAGTTGGAGAATACACCAAATTCAAAGGTAAAGGACTTCTTTCCGCTGAGGCTGTGCTTTCATGGTCTCTAGCTGGTATTGGTTGGATGGCAATTATTGCTGCTTTCTGGAGCGCTACTAATACAACAGTTTATCCAACTGAATTCTTTGGTGAGCCACTTCAATTGAAATTTAGTATTTCTCCATATTGGATTGATACTGTTGATCTTCCACAAGGTGAGTACACAAACAGAGCATGGTTGGCAAATGTTCACTACTATTTTGGATTCTTCTTTATCCAAGGTCATCTATGGCATGCTTTAAGAGCTCTAGGCTTTGATTTCAAGAGAGTTACTAATGCTATTGGTAACATTGATAACGCCACAGTTACTCTTAAGGACTAAATATTATTATATTTAGCAACTAAATATAAAGGTCTCAATTTTATTGAGGCCTTTTTTATTTGAAAAAATTTGGTTATTAATTTAGATTTATAATTATATGTTTTTGAAGTCATTGAATATTTTTTCTATACAGTATAAAGATGTTTCTTCAAATTCTCTCTTAATAAGTTGTGTTGGAATTTTAATTATATTTTTTTTCTTAATTTTTGGGAGGAGATTTAAGCTTGCAGTTCAACTTGAGAGGTTTGGATTGCCAATTGCAGTTATATCAGGAATTTTAGGTATATCTGTAGGTCCATTCGGAGCGATTCACTTTCTGCCAAAAGAAACAATCAATGTTTGGAGTAATTTTCCTACTCCTCTTTTATCATTGGTCTTCGCAACTTTAATGATGGGCAGACCCATCCCAAATGTAAATGGTTTGGTTAAACCAATATTTAATCAGTTTTTGCTTGCTCTTTCTCTAGGTTTCGGACAATTTTTCGTTGGTGGTCTAGTTGTTAAATATTTTTTGCCTCCAACTATGGATACTAATCCTCTAATGGGATGTTTGATTGAGGTTGGTTTTGAAGGAGGTCATGGAGCTGCATCTATCATCGGTGAGAGTTTTAACAGACTAGGTTTCCCAGATGGTTTAGATCTTGGTCTGGCTATGGCAACAATGGGTCTTTTATCATCTTCAATATTGGGCAGCATATTTATTTTTCTTGGGAGAACTTTAGGTCTTTCAGATACTGAGGAAATTCTTGAAAAAAAAGATAATCTAAACGTTAATACTAAAATAGGAATGTTTGCGGATCTAAGAATTTTGATAATAAATCTTGGATTCTCCGGTCTGGCAATTTCTTTTGGTGTTTTGTTACTTAAATCTTTAAGATATATCTCAAGTTCTTTTGGAGACTTTTCTAAAGAAATTATCTTTTCACTCCCAGTATTCCCATTTATTCTTATAGGCTCACTCGTTATTAGATATATCTTAGAAAAAACTAAGAATACAGAATTTATTTCAAATATTTTGCAAAGAGAGATTGGTATTTTATCTACAGATCTATTGATTTTTACAGCCATGGCAAGTTTAGATATTGCTGTTGTTTTTGAAAATTGGATAATAATTATAGTTTTTACTATCTTCGGGTTATTTTGGAATTTGATTTGTATTGCTTATTTTGCATACTTTATATTTGACGATTACTGGTTTGAAAAAAGTTTGATAGAGTTTGGCAATTCTACAGGTGTAGTAGCTTCTGGATTACTTCTTTTAAGGCTTGCAGATCCCAAAAATATATCTAGGACTTTACCAATTTTTACATCAAAACAGCTATTCGCACAGTTAATTCTATCAGGGGGATTATTTACAGTTCTGGCACCATTAATGATTTCTAAAATCGGAATAGATTATTGGACAGAAATTTGTGGTGTAACTACATTCGTAATTCTTCTTATCGCATTGATTTTTAATAAAGGAGAGATGAAAAAAATCTAATAATATACTTAGAATGGGTTTAGTTTAATTTTATTTTAATGTCATTTACTCCCTACGATATTCCACCTCAAGAAAATAAAGGGAAGTGGTTCAGGAGTCATTTACTTGGTAGGGAAATCGAACTTGGTGAATTGTATAGCCTTGCCTCAAATGATTTGGATTTGCTTATGGCCGAGACTGCAGAAATAAGAAGCGACCTTGATTTTAAGGAAAAGAATATTGGTAAATTTAGGACTGCAGGATATTTTTTGGAGTTAGCAAGGATAATTGAGAAAAGGAAGTTGTTAGAAAGCTAATTAGAAGGGAAATAATTTGTTCTGGAATTTGGTTCCCATAATGCGTACTTATACATTATGGATTTAAATTTTCTATCGTTTTCAAAGGAATCTAACCAAGTTTTTATTGGGAGCTCTAAATAATTTGTTCTTTTTTGACTTTCACAAGCGATTTTAAATTGTCTTACAAAAGGCCAAATACACCAATCAGCTATTGTGGGGGCATCTCCAAAAAAATATTTGTTTTCTGCGAGAAGTTGGTTCCATCTCTTAATAAATTCAATTGCTTTTGTGAAATGAAATTCTTCATTACTATGCTGATATCTTGTGGCATATTTAAATCTATCCAAATGATATTTGAATTCGTTATCATTTTCATTAATTATTTCAAAAATATCTTCCCTTTTATTATCAGGAAAATAGATAGCTTTAATGTTTGCTTTTTTTGACTCTGACATTGCCCATAGGATGATTCCAAGGCTTTCTTCAATAACGTCACCATTTTTTTTTATTAGTATTGGAACAGTTTTTGTCTTTGATTTATTTAGAAAATCGAGAGGTTTGTTCTTTAAATCAATTTCTCTTATTTCAACTGTGATTTTGCAAATCAATAGGGCCCATCTAACACGAATTGCGTATGGACATCTTCGAAATGAATATAAAATATCGTTTGTCATTTTGTATAAACTTTTATTTGCTAAATTCTTTTAGTATTATTTAAATAAGAATATATTTAATTTTACAACGCAAATGTCGGGATATGTTTACCTCATAAGATTCGGAGATCTTTATAGAATTGGGAAGACGGATAATCTTGACAAGAAAATTAAGAAATTAAAACCAGATGAATTATTAACATCAATTATGACAAAGGAGCCAGAAACTCTTGAAGCAAGGTTACTAAGAAAATATAAGTCGCAAAGAATTCCTGAAACTGGTTATTTAAAGCTTTCTAAAACACAGATTAGAGAATGTAAAAAACAATTTGAATTAAAGGGAAGCTTACCTCACACTTTAGATGCTGAAGTTTCCATTACTCTATTTGCTTCTTTTTTATTATTTTCATTAAGTGACTTGATTTTTAATTATTTAAATTTTGGATTTTTAAAATCCATATCTTATGCATTTGGAGTGGCATCTTTACCAATGGTTGTGTTATTTATTACGGGTAGTTTTGGGGGATATTTTTCTGAAGACTTATCTCTTTTTTCTTTAATAACTAATCGAATAAAAGGCTTATTTATTGCAATTGCAATGTTAACAATGGCTTACTTAATTTTTAATTTAGGCTAAATTTCATAATTACAATTTAAGGCAATTTCAAATGGAACTGATTGTGTCGGCAGCTTCAGAATAGTTGAGCATATCTCAGCAATATCCTGAGGTTGGGTCATGCTTGATTTGTCTAGTGAAGAGATGTTTTGAGCCATTTCTGTATTAACCCAACTTGGACAAATCGCTGAAATTCTAATATTTTTATCCCAACCTTTATTTTTCATTGTCTGGCATAATCCCATCAAAGCAAATTTCGAAGAAGAATAAGCGGCCAAATCCCCTTTGGATCTTTTCCCACTCATTGAAACTAAAACAATTATTCTACCTCTATCTGAAGCGCATAAATGTTCCCAAGAAAGCCTACATAAATTCCAAATTGCTAAAAAGTTAATATTTAGTGTATTTAAAATTTCTTCTTCATCGCCATCTTTAAATAAGAAAGGAACTTTTGATAATACTCCAGAGCAATTTATTACTGAATCGAACCCCCCAAATTCATCTAAGGTATTATTTATCCAATTTGAGGCTGAATTTTTTTTTAATGCATCATATTCGTTAATTAAAATTTTCCCTTTTGGCCATTTATTTGGATCAATGACACTTCCTTTTAATGATTCTAAATTTCTAATACCAACACTAATTCTGTTGCCTGTTTTTAATTCTTTATGTGCAATATTTAGTCCAATACCTCTATTAGCTCCACTTATTAGTATGGTTCTCATTTAGAAATCATATGTTTGGAAATATTATCCTAAGCAACATTTTAAACTCTCTACCATGCATAATCATAAGACCTTTCTTTACACTCCATGGGGCCTTTATAAACATTATGCACATCGCGTATACAATCTCTCTTAAGGATAAAGTATCAGTTAGAAAACCATACCATTGATTTTTGGGTAGTTGGAAAAAACTGCCAAAAAATTCTCTAAGTAGTTTTTCATCAAACCTCATGAGTTTTTCCAAACCAAACTGGTAAAGTGATTTCTTTCTAATTAATTCTTTTGACCATAAAGTTTCCCAACCCCTTCTAGCAATATGATAGGTACTAAGATTTTTGTTTTTAATTGCTTCTGATATTGCTTTTGCAACAAGTGGAGCTCTTCTTAAAAGATTACCAATTAAGTATCCAGATGCAGGATGAACCATTGAAGCAGCTCCACCATAACCAAGTATTTGTTGTTTGAAATCTGGTATTGGCATATTCATCGGTAGAAACAAACCAAGTTCTTCGTGTTGCATACTTGTAATAGATATATTTCGATAAGATAGCCTTTTCTCTAATCTTTCTTTTAAATTTTCCATTGTTAAAGGATTTACTAAACCAAGAGATGTCTCTTCAAGAAAATATTTCCCGTTTCCCATGTCCATTGCATAAAGAAAAGTGGGTGGTTCTTTTTTTTGCTCTTCATTAAGATGGTCATTTCTATAATCCATTAATACAAACTGACCCTTTTTAAGCGGGGGTTTACTAAAATTGCCTACTATCCCGTAACAAGTTTGGACTGCTAAAGGGCCACATGATTTTAATTTAAGAAAAACAGGATCATATCCTGTCGCATCTACTACTAATCTTGCAGAGTAAGTCTTGCCATCATTTGTTGTGACAGTACTTTTATATTTTTCAAAATGGATTTTATCAGCATAGCCTTGATGCCATTTAATAAAAGATTTATTGCATTCATTAAGCCAAAAATTATGGAGTTTCTTCTTATCAAATAGTCCGTAATCTAATGAATGTTCAGTAGCTTTATTCTCATCGTGCTGCTCTTCTAAAGCGCCATGCCCAAAAAAACTTACAGTATTCTTCCATCTATATTCTAGTAAATCCTGAAGCCCAAGTTGATCAACCTCTTCTCCCCAAATACCATAAGTATTTGGCCAAGGTTCATCTGGTCCATTAGGAGAAAGGACTTCTACATTTAATTCCTCTTTGCCTAAAGCTGATGCAATTGCCATGCCCGCAGGTCCTGCACCCAAAACAAGAACATCTGGTAAGCTTTGTTTTGACATTAAATATAAATCTTCTTATTAAAGGAATTTGTGAAACAAAATATAATTTCTGCTACTGGTTTTTTATTATTCATTCAATACTTGTAATGAGAGTAGACTCATATTAATAAAAATACTCAAATACTAGTGACTAAGTTTTCAGGGTTTTAACAATAATTTATAAGATTACAAAATAAAAAAAACTTAAAAACTTTTTTTATTATATAAATATATATCAATTTTAAATGATTGAAAATAAAAATATTTTAATTACTGGAGGCAATTCAGGAATAGGTTTCTTTGCCATTGTAAATTTACTAAAGACTAAAAATAATTTATACATTTTAATAAAATCTGAATTTAGAAAGAATGATTTTTTAATAAGAATTGAGAAATATTTTGAAAAAAATTACCTTAGTAAATATTTAAATATTATTGAAAATTGTGACCTTTCTGATTTAGAAAATATTAAAAAAATTAAAGATTATCTAATTAGTAAAAATATCTTTTTAGATGTAGTTATCTTAAATGCAGGTTTGCAATATACTGGTTCGTTTTATCCTAAAGTATCAAAACAAGGCATAGAACTTACTTTTGCAGTTAATCATCTTGCACATTTTTATTTGATAAATATCATAAAAGATTTTGTTAGCAATAAAGAAGAATCCAGAATAATTATTACATCATCAGATGTTCACGACCCCAAAAGCTCAGGTGGAAATATAGGAAAGAAAGCAGGACTTAATAATTTAGTTGATTTTAGAAAAAAAGTTGCTGGACGATTTTTAAATTTTAATGCTGATGAATCTTATAAAAATAGTAAGTTATGTAATATTTTGTTTGCAAAAGAACTTGCAAAAAAATTTAAAATATCTTCGAGTAAGATTTCTGTAATTACTTGGGCCCCTGGACTTGTAATTCCAGATGATGATTCAGGTTTCTTTAGATATAGCAAATGTTTTAATCTCTTTGGATATTTTATCTTTTCTAAAGTTGCAAAAAATATTTTAGGAATTTCTGAAAGTGTAGAAAATGCTGGAAAGATTCTTTCTGAGATTGTTTTTGACTCAAGTTTTAATAATATTGCATACATACATTTAAGTAATAAACTTATATCTTTTAAAAAACATAAATTAGTTGCAGGTAAGGTTAGTGATGAAGCAAATAGTTCTGAGTTGGCTTCAAAACTCTGGATTTTCAGTGAAGAGATTTGCAGATCATTTGGCTTTGTTGCTTTCAATATTTAAGGTTTGTGTTGGGAATGCAAACTCTATATTATTAGCTGCGAATTCCTCAATTATTTTTAAATTTATAGATTGTTGAGCTTCCATTGCAGCAAGATAATTATTTGTTGGTATGTAATAAACAAGTTCGAAATTCAGACTGAAGTCGCCAAAATCTGTGAAATGACATCTATCAAAAGATGCATCTTTTGTCTCTTCAACTATTTTTTGAATTATTGTTGGGATCAATTTCATCATTTTTGGAGAGGTTTCATAAACTACTCCTAATTTATGAACTAACCTTCTTTTTTTCATCTGTGCGTAATTTGAAATTATTCCATTTGTTAGGGCACTGTTGCTCATTACTATTACTTCTCCATTAATACTTCTTATCCTTGAGGATCTTACTCCTACCCTCTCAACCATTCCCAGGACTCCATCAGACTTTATAAACTCACCTTTTTGAAAAGGTTTATCAAGCAAAATAGTTATATATTCAAAAAACTCTTGAACTGGATCTTTTAACGCTAACCCTGCTCCAATTCCACCTGCACTTAGTAAGGCCCAAATAGCAGTCATTTGAACTCCTATATTTTGCAAGAAAAATATTGAACCAATAGTCCATGTTAATGCTTTTATTAAAGGAGTTAGTGAAGATACCATTGAACTGATTGAGGAATTATTAATTTTTGATGTTGATTCAGTTAAGGATCTAATTAATACTTTGTTGAGAGCTTTTATGATTATTATCAATATGAATAATTTCTGAATATTTAATAAGACAGAGATAAAAGTTATTTCATCTGCAAAAAAAAAGTCAATTGAAAAATAAAATGAGAGGAGGAAACCTATAGGTTTTATAATTCCAGCTATCACTTCAAAAATAAAATCATCGAAATTTGTTTTTGTCCTTTTGGAGATCTTTTTTAAAAAAATCTTTGATAATTTAGAAATTATTATCGATAATAAAATTCCTATAAAAAATATAGATATTGCTAAAAGAAAATTTTCAGTAGCTAATTTCATATTTAATTAAAACCTAAAAATATTGCTCTAATTAAAGTTTAAATTATCTCTAAAAAACAAACCAGTCTAAATTGTTTTTTAACTCAATATTATATCTCTAATTTCTTTGAATTCTTTTCTATTAGCAGTCTTGCATAATTCAAAGATTATTGATTCAGTAGTTGTTAAGACTGCCCCCTTTTGAGTCATTCTTTGTAAGGCTATTTCATGATCTATACAATTTCGACTGCCCATAGCATCAGAAATAAGAACTACTTCAAATCCTTTTTGTAAAAAATCTAAGACTGTTTGCTGAATGCAAATATGTGTTTCGATACCACAAACTATCAAATTTGTAATTTTCTTATTTTCAATTTCTTGTAAAAATTCTTGTATGTTTGCTAGGCTAAAATCCATTTTATCAATTTTTTTAAATCGTACTTTGGGTAATAATTCAGGGATCGTCACACCCAATTTGAGTGGGTTCTGTTCAGATACAAATATGTTTTCTTCTAAAATTTGGTAAGCATTTATAAGCTTTTTGATGTTTTTGATTATTGAATTCTTATTAAAAATTGGTCTTATTATTTTTCCCTGAATATCAATAATTAGCAACGCGTTTACTTTCGATGATAATTTATCATAAGAGATTTCTTGATCATTCATAATTTACATATAAAAGATACATTTAACATAATATTTTGAAGAACTTTAGTAAACATTTTAAATCAAAAAGTTGTTTTACTCTCATCTAGAGTTATTATTGAGAATAGCCATGAGTTAATAATTGTCATTATCCTCGCAATACAATGTCATTACATCTCCTCTCGGCGATGGTTTACATAAAGAGGGGAAGAGGTTAACTCCTCAGAGGCTAAAGGTTCTTAATTTATTTGAAAATATTGGCTCTGGAAAGCATCTTAGTGCTGAAGAGGTTCATGAAAAGTTAGTTAAAACAAGCTCCAAAGTTTCACTAGCAACAATTTATAGAACTTTAAGACTTTTAGTACAAATGGGTTTGCTTCATGAATTAGAACTCAGTGAGGGTGGACACAGATATGAATTGCTTAGTAATGACACACCGGATCATCATCATTTGATTTGTATTAGGTGTGGAAGAACAGAAGAATTCGAAAATGACGAAGTTTTAGAAGCAGGCAAAGATGCAGCAAAAGTTAATGGTTTTAAACTAATTGAATCATCTTTAAATGTAAGAGCTATTTGTCCTAATTGTATTTAGTGGGTTTTAACTTAAAGTCCCTCCACAACTTGACCCTGCACCTGCAGTGCAAGCAAAACAATGTTCTTTTACAGCTACCCGGTAGTCAAAAGTAAATGATTCATCCAATAGATCAAAAAGTGTCTTTGGTCCTTTATTCTCTCGGAAATTTATCTGTTGGTTAAAGTCACAATCATAAATTTCTCCTAGCCAATTTACGCTAATTGTCTTTTTACACATAAGATTTTCTAAATTTTTTTCATTAAAATTTTCTTTTAGTAGTTTGTAATAAGTATTTAGTTTCCCTTCCCTTCTAAGATATTCTTCATATCTATTTATTGGCATATTAGTTATTGTGTATAAATTATTAAAAACGATATTGTATTTTTCGAATAGTATGTTTTTATAATCCTTCTCCAATATTTGCTGAGAAGGAGGAAGAATTGGGCTTACAGGATTGTAAACAAGATTTAATTGTAATCCATTTTCTTTCTTTCCATAGCCTAAATCATTAAGAATTCTTATGGCATTAATACTTTTTTCAAAAACCCCATAACCTCTTTGAAAATCAACATTATTTTTTTCATAACACGGTAGTGAAGCCGTAACTATGACTTTATTCTTTGCAAGAAATTGAGGAAGATCTTCATAACCTTCTTCAAAGAAAATTGTCAAATTGCACCTATCAATAATATCAACTTTTTTTGTGCTCAAACTGGTTATTAGGTTTTTAAATTCTGGGTGGAGTTCTGGCGCACCACCTGTAATATCTAAAGTCTTGATTTTGTATTTTTCAATTATCTTTGGGATAAGAGATATCATTTCATTAGACATCTTTTCAGTCCTTAGGGGACTCGAATTG
Organism: Prochlorococcus marinus str. MIT 9312; assembly: GCF_000012645.1. Lineage (NCBI taxonomy): Bacteria > Bacillati > Cyanobacteriota > Cyanophyceae > Synechococcales > Prochlorococcaceae > Prochlorococcus > Prochlorococcus marinus. The sequence continues at coordinate 601,760 of NC_007577.1, forward strand.
ACATGACAATGCTTACAAGCCTGATTGCATTTATAACCTATGTTAATTTGCAATGTTTCTATAGGTTTTTTATATATTGAGGGAAATTTTTCTTTCATTGATCTATTATTTATAAATTGTCATTCGAAAATTAAAAAGTTAACTATTTCTTAAAGTTTGATCTCTTACTAGCAAGTTCAATAAACCAACTTATGTATTCTTTGGGACCATTTTTAAAAACTATGTCAAACTTTAAGTTGTCATAAACATCACTGATCCCTGTTAAACCAGTTTTTTTTGTAGAGGGTCTTTCAACTTCACCAGAACTACTATCTACAAAAATTATTTTATTATTAATTCCAAATTCATTACCTAATATTTGTATAAATTCTAGAAAAGACCTGTCACTTCCTCCTCTTAAATAATTTTTCTTACCATTATTATTTTTTGAGGTTACTGTGTCACCAACTCCTACAATCAAAGGCATATCTTCTTTTTGAATAGTTCTTTTGCATAAATCAATTTTTCCCTGAATAGAATTTGGAGAGTTTCTAAAATTAAAATTACTTCCAAAAGGAGCTTTGCCAGTTTTATCCTCAATAAATTTATTTAAAAGAAATAAAACTCCAGAATCTTTAACTGCTCCTTTAATAAGTAATTGTATGTCTGTTGATCCAATATCATCTTTAGAAGAAAGTTTAATTGTTTCTCTACCATTTTTATTACCTAAATTTGGAGAAATATGAAGGAAAAATGAGTCTTTGAGACCTTCAGATTCAGCTTTTAAGATGATTTCATTCATCATTTTTTCAAAACTAATTTGAATAAGCTTTCTTTTATCAGAATCTTTGTGAACTAATTCAAATAGACTATTGAAATTAATCGTTGGAGAGAAGCGTGTTTCACATATTGATTTTACTGCGTGAAAATTGATATCTTCTTGGCTAAGTTCAGGAAAAATATTGTTAACTATGAAATTAAATTTTGGTCTAATTAAACTAGGTACTTTTGATAAAAAATTTAGTTCTTTTTCTGAGACTCCTTCAAAGCTTATTTCACCATTGTTGTCTTGATACTCTACTCCACAAGCCGCTAAACCTCTTAAATATAGCTCTTTATTTTTAGGTTCAGTAGTGCTCCCTAAACTCCTTTCTATTATTCTGTTAACTCCTCTTGGACCTTCATGTTCACCGCAAGTTAATACAAAGAATTCCTTGGCAAATTCTTTTACTGCATAAATATATTTTGATTCTAACTCTCTAGTCATTGGATCTTTAACTAGAGGGATGCAAACTCCGTCAATGTCTTGAATAAATAAGATATTTTTTGAAGAAATTAATTGTTTTTGTAACTTTAAATTACTTGCCATATATTCCATATTTATCATTATTTCTCTTTTTATTAAATTTCTTTTTAAGAAATTATAAATTAAAAAATTCAATATTTACAATAAATAATTTGCTATGGTCAAAAATTGCTTTAATGTAGAAAAATGTTGTTAAGGGTAAGAAATTAAAAAAAATTATCAAGAATTTCCAAAAATGAAGAATAATTTCATAGAAAACATAAATGATGAAAAATATTTTTATTCATTGATTGAAGATATAGAGAACAGCAAAGTTGGATTCTACAGTGTTGGTTTATATCCTGCATCATTAGCATACAACTGTGCTATGCATGGAAAATCAAATAATATTCTCCTAGCTCCTAGGGAAGATAGAGATTTGTTAGGAGCTTTCTCAAATGATGTTCTTTCTGATATGGATAATGAGATTATTGATAAGATTAAGAGAATGGGACATTATTCTTCAGAGGGGAAAAGAAAGTCTTTTGATCTAAAAGATCTTCTCTTGGAATGTAAGATAGTTATTCTTTCTTCAAACAGTAATCACATAAAAGATGATGTTAAATATGCTTTAGAACTCAGAAAAACTTTAAAAAGAGAAAATGTGGTTCTTGGTTGTCTCGTCGGTTCTTTTTGCGTTGACAATAAAAGTAAAAACCCTTTTATTCTCTGTAATAAATATCCAAATTTAGCTTTTTTTACAGGATTTCATCGTCATGGAGCTTTACGAAATCCTAATGATAGTTTTACTGCAAATTTCTGCCATCCTGATGCTCTAACTGCTTTAATAGGAGCTCGCATTTTGAATCAATTGTCCCCGAAAATTCAAGTTTCTCCTGGTGTTCATAATATTGAATGTCAATACATAAAATCAATAAAAAACATCTCATCCATATTTGCAGGTTTTGTAAATAACTTTCATTCCGATAAGCCAGGAATGCTACCTAGCATTAATACGATTTTGTTAACTCAATGCTTAGATCAGGCAGCATCAGTATCATTACAAGTTAGAAAAGAAAATAAATTAGAAAATAAATATCTTTCATTAAAAGAACTTGGTTATGGTGAAGAAATAATTAGTGCAAAGGAAATAATTAATGATAAATTTTGTGAAAAAGGAGATTATACTTTTTCTCAATTAAATGCTGTTAAGGCTGATGTCTTAGGGAGTATGACTCTACCAACTGAAGGAAAACCAACAAGGAATTTTCAAGCAGGACAAGTTTTATCAGATATGCTTTTGCAACTCAATAGATGTCCAAAAGACGTCTCAGAATTTGTAAATTGGTGCAATAAATACTCTCTCAGTCAAGGAGGTTTAGAAGGTCTAAAATCTTTAAAATTTTGGCCAGACATTTATAAAGAATTCAAAATCAAAAATAATAATTGTTCAATGATTAATCTTATTTATTTATGCTTTAATGCTAATTCAGAAGAAAAAAAAGAAATTTATAAGGTTTTAATTAGTTCAGAAGAGATCACTAATTTTTGCCAAGAATCTGTGAAATCTGAATTATCTTTAGAATTAAATGAAAAATTAAAAGGAGATTATCTTTTTAATGATATTGAAAAACTTTACAAAAAATTGTTTATTAACAAAGAGAAAAATGATATTAAAAAAAATGAACATAATAATCAAATTCCTAAAAAATATCCAAGCTATATCAATGTATTGAAAATTATCAATAATTATTTTAATAATTGATTATTTATTTAATTTACTAAAAAGTTAAGTTCTTCATTTATTTACTAATCTTGATTGCGGGGTTAGACTTATTATGGTTTTAAAAGGTTTTTTTGAAAAAGGAATTATCACATCGTTCTCATGAACTGAAAGCTCTTGGTTGGAATCAAGAAGATTTAACAAGATACGAAGATTTATGGGACTACAGTCAAAGATGGGGATTAATAAATTTAGAAAGAGAAGACAGACAGTTTTTAAAGAAAGCAGAAAAGTTACTCCCAAAGATCCAAAATAAAAAGATATCAGTTAAAAAAACTATTGAAGAAAAATCATATTATTTATGGTTAAATTTTTACCTCGATGAAATTAATATTTTTAGTAATTCTAATCTTCCAAAAAATAAACATGGTGTTTGGACACTCTTAATTGAAGAGGAAATTAAACTTCTTAAGGAATTACAACCAGTTATGGGTCTTCCAGATACTTTAAAAGCCAAAAATCTATTTAAGAATAGAAAGGATCTCATAAATAAGGCTTTTAGCCAATTTGACGCTAAAAACAACGATAAGGGTTTCAATTTTGATGATGCTCTAAACAAATCTGAAAAAGATGTTGGTAAGAATTGGAAATCAATTACTGAAAAAGATCCTGAAGCTAATAAAACTTTTCCAATAATAGATTCTGCAAATATTGACAAACTCAGATCTGCGATAAAAGATGATTTGAGTTTATATATGAAAGATAATTACCCTTCATTAAAAAAGGATTTATAAATATTTATCTTTTTTTTGTTTTTTTTTTGGACTTTTTTAAGTTAAATAGATAATAGGATTATTTAAAAATTTTGAGCAACCAAAAGTTCGAGACTCTTCAGTTACATGCAGGTCAAGTGCCTGATCCAACCACAAATTCTAGAGCAGTACCCATTTATCAAACTAGTTCCTATGTCTTTGATAATGCCGAGCATGGTGCGAATCTTTTTGGATTAAAAGAATTTGGAAATATTTACACTCGACTTATGAACCCCACCACAGATGTCTTCGAAAAAAGGATGGCTGCTTTGGAGGGAGGTATGGCAGCACTTGCAACATCCTCAGGTCAGGCCGCTCAATTCTTGGCAATCGTGAACTGCATGACAGCAGGGGATAATTTTGTCTCTACTTCTTTTCTATATGGTGGGACCTATAATCAATTTAAAGTACAATTTCCAAGATTAGGAATAGAAGTTAAATTTGCTGATGGCGATAGTATCGATAGTTTTAGAAATAAAATTGATGATAAAACCAAGGCAATATATGTCGAATCAATGGGAAATCCTAGATTCAATATCCCAGATTTTGAGGGACTGTCTGCTTTGGCGAAGGAAAATGGAATTCCTTTAATAGTGGATAATACCCTTGGTGCTGGTGGTGCTTTAATAAGACCAATTGATTTTGGAGCCGATGTTGTTGTGGAAAGTGCAACAAAATGGATCGGTGGACATGGCACAAGTATCGGAGGGGTTATTGTTGATGCAGGAACCTTTGATTGGGGAAATGGTAAATTCCCACTAATGAGTGAGCCAAGCGCTGCTTATCATGGGCTTGTTCATTGGGATGCTTTTGGTTTCGGTAGTGATATCTGCAAATCTTTGGGAGTACCTGATAATAGAAATATAGCTTTTGCGTTAAGAGCAAGACTTGAATGCCTGAGAGACTGGGGATCAGCTCAAAGTCCTTTTAATTCGTTCTTGTTATTGCAGGGTTTGGAAACTCTAAGTTTAAGAATAGAAAGACAAACTTCTAATGCTCTTGAATTAGCAAAATGGTTGGATTCTAATTCTAATGTAAGTAGTGTTAATTACCCTGGCCTAGAATCTGATCCGTATTACTCAAGTGCCAAAAAATATACTACTGGAAGGGGAATGGGTTGCATGCTTATGTTTTCTCTTAATGGGGGTTATGAAAATGCAGTAAAATTTATTGATTCCTTAAAATTAGCGAGCCACCTTGCTAACGTGGGTGATTCAAAAACATTAGTAATTCATCCGGCTTCAACAACTCATCAGCAATTATCTGAAGAAGAACAATTATCTGCAGGTGTTACTCCTACGATGGTAAGAGTTTCTGTAGGAATTGAGCATATTGATGATATCAAAGCAGATTTCGAACAAGCACTTTCACAAATCACATAGGAAAGGAGATTTATTGGCTTTAATAATTCCTAGTAACTATCACAAGATTAGTGATGTTGAGAAAAATCATATATCTTGGATCGAACCAGAATTGGCAAAAAGACAGGATATACGTCCTCTTAGGATTGGTATTTTAAATATCATGCCTCTTGGCAAGCAGTATGAATTTAACTTACTACATCCACTGGGTTTATCTCCTCTTCAAATTGAGCCAGTTTGGATAAAGCTTACAACTCACTCTTATAAAACATGGGATCTTAATCATCTAAATAATCTATACATTACTTGGGAAGAGGCCAATAACATAGAACCGTTAGATGGAATCATTATTACAGGAGCACCTATTGAGCACTTAGCCTTTGAGGAGGTTAAGTATTGGGATGAATTTGTGAAAATTGTAAATGAAGCGAGAAATTCTTGTGCGAGTACTCTTGGATTATGTTGGGCTGGCTTTGCGCTAGCTTATTTGGCAGGGGTAGATAAGAAAGTTTTTGATAGGAAATTATTTGGAGTATTCCCTTTAAAAAGTCTTGTTCCTGGACACCCTTTGATGGGTACGCAAGATGATGAATTTATTTGTCCTCAAAGTAGATTTGCGGGATTACCAGATTTGGAAATGGAGAAGGCCCAAAAAGAAGGGAAATTGAATTTGTTGGCTTATGGAGAAAACGTCGGATATACAATATTTGAATCTAATGATCAAAAACAACTTATGCATTTAGGTCATCCTGAATATACAGTGCATAGAATTATTAGTGAAATTGAAAGAGATAAAAAAAAAGGAGATGTTCCTCCTCCTGAAAATTTTGATCCAAATAGTTCAAAAACCGCTTGGAGATCTCATAGGAATTTGCTTTTTCAGCAATGGCTTTGGTTTTGTTATCAACAAGTTAGCCTTAATTAACTTTTTTAATGAGCGCTTTCTAAACCACCTAGTCTTTCAAATAAGTTAAGACTTTCTTTATTTAATCCTAGAATTTCAACTTTAGAACCACCATTCTGGAATTTTCTAATAATTTGTTCAAGAGCGACAACGCCACTTTGATCCCAAATATGAGCTAAAGACATATCAATTACAATATTTTCTGGATGTTCATGGATATCAAATCCTTGTAAAAAATAGATTTTACTTACAAAAAATAATTGTCCTTTTACTTTGTAGGTAGTCAAATTATTTTCTTTCGCTCTTGAAACAGTTATAACTTTTGCCACTTTTCTGCTAAAAAGAATTGCAGCTAATGCAACTCCTGCAATAACTCCAAGAGCAAGATTATGAGGTTTTGTAAGCATAGTAACTGCAAAAGTCATAAGCATGACTGCAGTATCGCTTTTAGGTATCTTACTAATATTTTTTAATCCATTTATATCTGCCGTACTTATTGCGATCGTTATCATAATTGCCACTAAAGCCGCCATTGGTATTGCTCCAATCCAAGACTTCAAGAGGATGATCATAATTAGGAGTGATATACCTGAGGAGAGGGTTGATAATCTAGATTTACCACCATTCTCAGTATTCATTACAGATTGACCAACTAAGGCACATCCAGCCATTCCACCAAATAAAGATGCCACAATATTTGCGATTCCCTGTCCTCTTGCTTCTTTATTTTTATTAGAACTTGTATCAGTTACATCGTCTAAAATGTCTTGAGTTAAAAAGGTTTCCATTAAACCCACGAGAGATATTGCAAGTGCGGTCGGTAAAATTATCCCTAATGTTTCAAGACTAAAAGGTACTTTTCCATTTTCTATTGATCCAAAAGGAAGAGAAATACTTGGTAATCCATCAGGTAATTTACCCAAATCGCTAACTGTTGGGACATCTAGATTAAAGAATATGCTTATAAGAGTTATTACTACTATTGCGATAAGTTGAGATGGGATTACTTTTGTGATTTTTGGAAGCCCATAGATAATTACTAATCCTAGGATTACAAGGATCCAAACTACTGGAATCTGGGAGTTAACTGGATATTGACTTAAAGTTTGTTCAACTAATTCTTTTGATTCTTTAATACCAATTCCTAACTGAGGTAGTTGTGCTTGAAATATTAAAAGTGCCAGTGCATTTACAAATCCACTTAATACTCCTGTTGGCACGAAACGCATTTGGTAGGCAAGTCTTAAATATCCCCAAAGAATTTGGAAAATTCCAGTTAATATTCCAGCTGCAATAAGATATGGGACTCCTAATCCAGGGGCTTGTGACTCTCCATAGGCAACAAGTCCAGTCATCAAAAGAGCTGTTGAACCAGTGGCAGAAGTGATCATACCCCTTCTTCCTCCAACAATCGCAATTGTTATAGATAAGCAAAATGCACCAAAAAGGCCAACTTTAGGATCTACACCAGCTATACCTGAAAAAGCAATTGCTTCTGGGATCATTGCAAATGCAACAACTAAGCCAGAGAGAATATTTGACTTTGGATCATCTAACCAATTTTTAGATAAATATCTTGAGAAATTTGACATTTTGATTTTCTTTATAATTATGAAGTTACCTCATAAAGGAGGCAAAATACCTTGTGGGTCAAAAATATTCTTTAAAGTTTTTAATTCATTCATTCTATTCCCAAAGGCTAATTTAATTTCTTCCTCATGAGAATCCAAATGATTATGCAATTGGGCTAAGTGAACATTTGGATAAAACATTTTTAGCTTGCTCCAAGATTTATAAATCCATTCCAAAGCAATTTCTTTTTCTTGAAGATCATTTTTTTTCCATGATGCATATATCCATGGTTTCCAAGTGCTTTTTCTATGAACAAAAAAGCTTGAGCCATGATTTAAATTTTTAGTTTTGCAACCTAATTGTTGAGAAGCAACATAACAGGAATTATTAGGTTTATTATCCATTATTTCATCCAAACATTTTATGAAAATTGGGATATCATTTTTTAAATCTTCTCCAAGAAGACTAATTACCTCAGAATGGTTATTTGCATTCAGCTCATACAAATTCAATTCCTTTGGGAAGAAATTTATTTTGTTAAAGTTCTCATAAAATTTTTTTTCTAGAGTAGGAAATTTCTCTAGAAGCATTAGGAATTCTTCTGTTATTTTATCCTCTAAATTATTTTTGAGTTCAGCAAAAATATATATGTAAATTTTTTTGGCATAAATCCATTGAAGACTAATATTTTCTGGAAATTCCTCTGATATTTTTATTATTTCTGAAAGTTCATTTAGATTTAAAAATCCTTCAATAATTTTAATTGGATTAGATTGGAAAGTCTTAAGTTCTATTTCGGTAATAATTGAGAAGAAGGGTGCTGCGCCTTTAATTGCTTCCCAAATCAATTGTTCTTCTGGATTTATTTGATTTTTTTTTAAAGAGATAAATGTGCCATTACCCAAGAAACCTTTTATTGATTCAATATTATCAATGGCTAAGCCGTAGGTTCTACTTAGCGGGCTTACTCCACCAGTAAGTATATAGCCTGCTCCAGGAAGTTTAGAAAGTCCGATTGGAAAACTTCGATTATGTTTTTGTAAATGATTTACTAGATCCCCCATTATTACTCCCCCTCCAATTGTTACTAAATTGGTTTTTCTATCTAGGTGAATTTTGCAGTGATTTTTTCTTAGATCAAGAGTAGTAAAACCATTTTTTGCACAGCTAGAGGTTGTACCTCCACTACATACGCAAAGGTGCTCGAATTTTTCCCTAGAATAGTTATCCTCATTAAATAAGGAATTATCCACGTCATAAATTAATTTCTTTAATTTTGCATCTTTTGAGTTAATGTTAGGAACTTCAAGCAAGTTATTATTTTTCACTACATGATATTGTTCTTTACTATTATGTTATAAGTAATAATTTGAATTTGGATAATTTAGATTCGAAGTTAAATAATCAAGTCGCGATACTTATTTGTGGACACGGGAGTAGAAATAAACTAGCCATTACTGAATTTCAAGAATTAACTAAGTTCATCCAAAAAAGATATCCAAACTTTTTAGTTGAATATGGTTTCTTGGAATTCGCTAAACCTTCACTTGTTGATGCTTTAGACAAGTTAAAAGATCTTTCTATAAAGAAAGTAATTGCAATACCTGCAATGCTTTTCGCCGCTGGCCATGTAAAAAATGATATACCTAGCCTGCTTATGAATTATTCAAGTAAAACAGGTATTGAAATAATTTATGGAAGAGAATTAGGTATTAATAATTTAATGATTAGCGCAGCTTGTGAAAGAGTAAAAGATGTATTTAAACAAAATAATAATCTCAAACCCGAAGAATCATTATTAGTTGTTGTTGGTAGAGGTTCTTCTGACCCAGATGCGAATTCCAATGTATCAAAAATTACGAGAATGATAGTAGAGGGTATTGGTTTAGGGTGGGGGGAAACAGTTTTTTCTGGAGTAACTTTCCCTCTTGTCGAACCTGGCTTGAAAAATGTTGTGAGACTTGGTTATAAAAATATAATTATTTTCCCTTATTTCCTTTTCTCAGGTGTCCTTGTCACAAGAATAAAAAGGCAAAGTGATTTAGTTGCGATTAATAATCCAAATATTTCATTTATACATGCAAAATATCTTTCGTCACAGTCTCATGTGGTCGACACTTTTGTAGAAAGGATTGAAGAGATTCTTAATAACGAGGGTAATAATTTTATGAATTGCTCAACTTGTAAATATAGATCAAATTTATTTGGCTTTGAAAAAGAAGTTGGAATGGTACAAGAAAGTCATCATGACCATGTAGAGGGATTGGGGATCAGCTGTGATTTATGTGATCCTGAATGTAATGGTGCTTGTGAAATACAACATCAAATCCCAACTCATAATCAAGAAAAATCAAACCTTGGAGAAGGTGATTACTTAGAACATGAACATAATCACCACCATCATCATCACCATAGTATTTATCCAAATTCAAAACACCCTTTAGGTCCTGTCACGCTTAGCTTGCCTAATGAAGATCAAATCTTAAGAAAATCCATTGAAAATAACTGAATCATCTGTCTCTTTCTCGACTAAGTCTTAATAGACTCAGTATATATAAGTATTCTTAATATAAAATCAAGAAAGTATTTTGAGCTGGATTTTCCACAACTTACAGCTCGTTTTCCACGTCCAAATCCACATTGGATTAGAAATGCCAGTATCTTTAATAAAAAACAGGACTTCAACATTATTGTTGACTTTTTTTTTTGCCCTTATCAATTTCCTTATTTAAAAAGTATATTTTTAAAAATTTAATTTATAACATGAGTCTCATATGATAATTTAAAAAGTTATCTGGTAAATTTTTTTTGACATTTAGAAAAAAAAACATAATTATGGTTGTGTAGAAAAATAAGTTTATGGATCAAACCAGCCAAGCAAATTTATCCGACGTGAATAACAAGGAATGTTCTTCAAATAAAGTCTCTTTAGAAACAGAGCTTTCAGAAACTCTCTATAACACTATGAAAGATTTCGTATTAAGTAATCCAACTTGGGATCAATATAAACTTATAAATTCAGCATTAGCTACTTTTCTGGTTCAAAACGGATGTACGGATAATTCTGTTTCAGAGATTTATTTAAATCAACTATTTACTCCTTCTAAATCTTTTTAATATTTAGGCAGGCTCTCCTACACAAAGCCATCATTGTAAGTGTGGGGCTTTGCCAAGATGAAGTTGGCCAGCACGCTCCATCTAGCACAAGTACATTCTTGCATCTCCATATTCTATTAAATTTATCAACTACGCTATTTTCTTCATTAGTTCCCATTGGTGCGCCTCCTACTTCATGTATGTAATATCCTGGGGGAGGCGGACTATCTGAAAGTGCGATCAAGTTTTTTGTAAGTAAACTACCTAATGGGATATTAATTAGTTCATCAATATTTTTTATTTCTCCATTTGCAGCTTCTATTGATTTTAGTATTGTCTTTTCCATATGTTTTGCCATATTTAACTCATTTTTGCTCCATTCGAATTCAATGTAGGGAATTGGGATACCCCATTCATCTGTTTTTCTTGATAGAGAAACTGAGTTCTTCTCTCTAGGAAGGACTTCACCATGGGCAATAAGAAAGCCAATGGATGTCTTTGTGTCTTTTTGCAAAAATTTAGGTATCCCTAATCTATCAATTGCCCCCCAGATTCCATAACCTCTATTGAAATTTATTTCGTCAATTTTGGGTAAATTTGAACCAAATGGAATAAAGAAGCTGCCTGCTCCAGAAAGATCAGGAGGATTATCTAATGGTTTTCCTGATATTTTTGTTTTTGGGACTGAAAAAAATCTACAGATAGATATATGGTCCATGAGGTATTTACCTAATTTCCCAGAATCATCTTTAAAACCTGAGGAATTTGATTTATATTCTGAGTTCAGTAGTATTCGGAGAGTTGAAATTGTTGATGCGCAAAGAAGGATTAAATCACAATTTAATTCTTTTTTGCATCCATTTTCTAGGTTTACGATCGTTATTTTTGATGCAAGCTCTGTTATCTTGTTAATCTCAAAAGACTCCACTAGGTGATTTGAGATTATTTGTACATTCCCAGTATCTAAAGCTTTTTTTAAAGTGCTTCCTAAACTGGAGGACTTGGGCCATTTTTTATCTTTTACTGATGAATTACGGTCAAATCCTCTTGATTGGATAAATGGATAGTTTAATTTTGATTTAACTTTGCTGCCAAAAACATTTTCGTTTTCTGTAAGAGGGATTTCACTAATATATTTACCGTTTGGGACTTCCTTAATATCATCTTTTCGTCCATAGATGCCGCAGAAACTTTCAATGAAATCATAGTGAGGGGATAGTTCATCGTATGAAATAGGCCAGTTTGGTCCGAATCCGTCTTTTTTAGCTGGATGAAAATCTTCTGAGGAAAGTCTTAATGTTATGCCTCCCCACGTTAATGATCTCCCCCCATATTGTTTACCTTGAGTCCAAAGAAAGGGCTTTTTTTTTGGGAAGTCATAAGGATGCTTCAATTCATTTGAATATAAATCAGGATTATTTTTCCAATAGCCAGGATGTTGGCATTGATTGGCATGTTTTTTTGTTAAAACTCCTGAAAATCTTTTAAATGTACTTTTTGGCTCATGATTACTAGCTTCATGCCTTTTGACTTGAGGCCCTGCTTCTATTATTAAAACTTTTATCCCCTGTTCTGCCAATGTAAGTGCTGCTATTCCTCCTGTAGCTCCAGAACCAACAACAATTGCATCATAAGGACTTATATCCAAAACCTAGTTCGTAATTTGTTATTTCAATAAATATAGCATTCAGTAAATAATTAATTTTTAGATTTCAGCTTAAGAAGTTAGAATTTTTGAAATACTACTCAAAAAAATGAGATTTATCATTTTAACTGTTTTAATAATTGTTTTAACCCTCCCTTTTAGAAGCTTCGCTGCGTTGGATTATGGTAAACAATCCTTGGTAGGAGCTGATTTTTCTGGATCTGATTTAAAAGGAGCAACTTTCTATTTGACTGATTTACAAGACGCAAATTTATCAGGTTGTGAGCTCCAAAATGCGACTCTTTATGGAGCAAAATTGAAAGATACTAATTTAAGTAACTCCAATTTAAGAGAAGTAACTTTAGACTCAGCTGTTTTAGATGGAACAGATTTATCAAATACTAACTTGGAGGATTCTTTTGCTTATAGTACACAGTTTGAAAATGTAAAAATCCAAGGCGCAGACTTCACAAATGTTTTTTTGCCAAAAGATATTGTTAGGAAATTTTGTGAAAGTGCCTCTGGCACTAATCCAATCACAAATAGAGATACCAGAGAAACTTTAGAGTGCGACTACATTTAAATTTATGCGCATACAAGTTCTTTTTTAATTTTTCTTTGTTTATAAAGTGATCTTCCAACAGGCCAACCTAAAGTAGATAAATGTCTCATTAAAGAACCTGAGTATTTGAAATAAAGATTGTCTGAATATTTGATACCAATTTCTTTTAGAGTGGTTATTAACAAAAATAGATCTTTCTTATTGCCTTTTTTTATATCCAATAATATTAATGACTCACTTGATAATTTTTTTTCTAGAACCTTATCATTTTCAGCAAAACCAACTTTAAGTGAATTAAATTCATCAGAATAAAGAGTATAAATTATTCCGTCTTTGAATTTATCTTTTGAAGTACCTACATTAAACCTTGATGGTATTAATGTTTTGTATCCTTTTATGATTCTTCTGTTATTCATAATTATTTGATTTCATTCTGAGCTATTTCGTATTTCTCCAATAGATTGTTTACTTCTGCTAGTGCAATCCTCTTTTGACAGGCCGAGTCATATCTATTTACTGCTACTGAAGGTATAGAACCTTTGCTTTTCATTTCCCTTATACCAGTTTCTAAACACTGAAAAGCAACACTTGATAGATCTCTACCTTCTGCTGCAGCCCAAACTTTCAAAAGATAAGTAAGATTAGATGGTACTGAGATCTGTAATTTGTTCGAATTTGAAGTATTTAATGCAATATCATCGAGACTAATTTCTTTAGAAGAAATAGTTTCTTTAACCTTTTTCTTCAAAATTTTTACTTGGCTTATAGCGTCCTCTTTATTCTTGATTTTTTGTTCTATTTCAAATAACTCTTCTTCAGAATTCATTAAAGCTTCTAATGCCCATTTAGCATCATCTTTCGCAATGGCGGTTCTATCAAGCCATTCATCTCTTATTTTTGACCAATTACTAGGCATAAGCTTTATGCGATAACTCTATAATACTCAAATCTAAATAGATTGTCTACTTAATCTGTTTAGATTTAATTTAGATTGCATAGAGGTTTGAATTTCGTATATTTTTAGTTTCTTAATTGGGATCTGACATCTTAGAAATAATGTTATTTAACACTTAAAACTTTAGAATCTATCCAATATGGTTTTATAAGTATTTTTTTTGGTAATTGGAAATTATTTATTAGATAATTAAATCTTTTAAGTTATTTTTATTTTTAATAATTTGTTTATTAAATAAAAACTTCCGAGCTTTTAATCTCTTTCAATAAGTTCAATTTTATATCCATCAGGATCCTCAATAAAAGCCAAGACAGTTGTACTGTTTTTCATTGTCTTAGGTTTGGTTGTTACTTTACAACCATTATTTTCTAGTCCTTGGCAAATAAGATGAATATCTTTTACTCCAATAGCTATATGACCATACTTATCTCCGAGCTCATAGTCGTCTGACTTCTTATCCCAGTTATAGGTTAATTCAATCACTGCATTCTCTTTTTCTGAACCATAACCAACAAATGCCAAAGTGAATTTTCCGTGAGGGTAATCCTTTTTTCTTAATAAATTCATTCCTAATCTATTAACGTAAAAATTAATGGATTTATCTAAATCTCCAACTCTCAGCATTGTATGAAGGATGCGCATTTTTGAATTATGAACTTAAATTAATTATCTAATATTTAACAACCATCTGCCAAAGTTGATGTTTCGAGGTTAAGTCTTTAAATACGTACAGAAAATTAGGTTAAAATATAAGTACCAAATTTTAAAAATATATTGAATCAAATATTCCAGAGACTCTCATCAGTATTTTTGTATACTCTTCCCTTAAAGGCTTCAATACCTTTTGGATATTATTTGTTCTATAAATATTCTTTTTTAAAGATACTATTATTACTAACTTTCCCAATAGCAATAATTGAAAAATCATTGCCTTTTGGTAGCTTTTTGTTATTTATAATTTTATTTGCAGGATTAGCAAGAAATCCAAAAGTGCCCTATTTCGTTAGATATAACGCATGCCAAGCATTACTTATTGATATTGCTTTGATCATAATTTCATACCTCATGAGAATATTCCCCATAGTTGAACTGGGCTCAATTATTTTTATATTTACACTCTGCATTTTTATTTATTCTATTTCTCAATGTATATATGGGGTTGAACCTGAAATACCATTAATTAGTAAATCTGTAAGAATGCAAATATAAAAAAAATTATTTTTAGATTTACTGAAATTTTTAGCACTCATTCAGAATAGATTCCCATCTTTGTTGACTTGCTTTTATTGCTTGTATTGGTGGTTTAGTTCCCTCAATTTCAAAGGCTTTAATTAGCGATTTATTTGCTAATAATCCTAGTCTTGCTGCTTCTCTTTGCCTAGAACATACTTTATTTCTTGAGCCCTGTTTAAGACTTTTTTCGATTTCCTTAAGAATCTGGCTAGCTTCATTGGATTTAGAGTAATAATCATTCATATAAACATCAAGATCAGTATCAGCAAAAATTTGAATTGGAGAAATGATTGTGATTAAAAATACTAAAAAACTTGTAAATATAATCATTTTCATGAGAATCTTAAATGATGGTTTTGTTCGATCTTTTTAAGATTAAATAAAAGACAATAACGCTTATTGTTCCAGATGGACCAATAAAAATATGCCAAAATTGATCACCACTAATTGAGAGATTTGTTCCAAAGAATGTTGTAATAACAATACCGAATATTGGGTAAAGAATTAAAAGCCAATCTTTAAAAGTTCTTTGCCAATTTATTATTAGAAAAATACTTATTATAGCTTGAAAAAAAAGAGCAATTGTTTTATCAAATAGAAAATATGAGGTTATCGAACATAAAGAAATGCATAAGTTAGTTGTTTGAATAAATTTATTTCTTATAACAGATATTGATAAACATGTTAGTCCTAAAGATAGGAAAGAATAAAATAACCAATTAAATAAAGAGGAGTGATCTACATAAATCCAAGATGTTTGGGTATGATCTATCATTTCAGCAATTGAGGCTAATCCTAAAAAAATAAAACCAAAAGGTATTAATTTGTTCTTACTTATATGTTTGAATTTATTGATCGATTTTAATCCTAATATTATTGGAATGATTGCTGCTTGAAAATGGGCTAATAATAAAATTGAAAAAAACAAAATAATTCTTAAACTAAATTAATCTTAAATTTAAATAAAAAGCCATTTCCAAGTTATTTGAGGAGAGAAAAATACCATTGGCCAACTACTATAATTAATACTGTAAGAACAAGAGGGAAAGCAGGATATCTTGTTTGGAAATTGGCAGGTGGCCAAGGAGACCAAGATATTAGTCTTCCTTGGGGTTCGTTAGAAGAAGTAATTTTTTTTATTTTTAAGGGTTTAGATGTATTATCTGCGAATCCCTTGCTCATTATCTTTTTATTAAAATCAAATAATAACAAGAATAAAAAAGAAGAGTGTAAAAATTGCTGATAAATTTTTATTCTTAGGGATTTAATACTGCTAATTATTTTTGACGGAATAATTTAGTCAAAGCTTGACTTTTATCTAAGTAATTTTGAATTAAACCAAGACAGTTTAATTGAAATTATTGAGATTTTTCTTTAATAAATAATTTGAAGTTGTTCCAGAAATGTAAAAATATGCCAGTTGAAAGTAAAAATTCATAAATTTCTAAATCATTTCTTATGTGTTCAACTGTAGAAGCCCATGAGATTTCGTAGTAAAAAATATATAAAGCTGTTATTAAGAAAAATAAGCTTAGTTTTTTGTTGGGGATTGAATTCAAATATGGCCATTTTCTCCAACCTATCCAACCAAATAAAATGCAAATTGCAATCAGAATAGGATCAAGAAAGAAATCATGAAATAAAGGAAGATTATGTAAATTAGTTTCACTTTGTATACTTATTTCTGTTAAAGAATTAAGTGAAAAACCTGTTATTCGTTCTCCCCAACTTATTTCCTCAGCTGCAACGAAAAAGCAAAAGGCGCTGAGAATTAACCAAATAAATGAATTTATTGTATTTTTATTTTTACTTTTTAAATAGATAAAAATACCAAATATTGATGAAATTAAGTATTGAGAAAACTGAAGCCACTCCAAAGGACCGTCTTCAATTTTTAATAAATTAAACCAAGTTAAACCAATAATATTTTCCCCATAAGGAAGAATATAAACAAATCCATAAATAAAAAGAAGGTAATAAATGGGGAATAGATTAACTTCTGGAGAGATCTCACCCCAAGGTGTTTTAATTAATTTCAAAATTTAATTAATATTTTATAAAAAGATTCTATAACAATCCCAAAAGAGGAAAATAATAAATATCTTTTAACATGTAAAAATTGTTAATAATAAAAAATATCTTTTTGTACTATGCAATTTGGATAATAAAGAAAAGCGAATAATAGTAAAGGTATGCTCCAATTAGTGAATAAACTATTATTATTCTCTTATTCATTTCTGATGATGCAATAATATAGCTTCCTAAAGAGAAGGGCAGTATAGGGAAAGTACGTATTATTAAAATGAAAATTGGTTTGAAAGTAATATTTGCAAATATATGCTTTAGTCTTTGATTTCTAATATTTTTTATGAAAGGTATGTTTTTTGGAAATCTTAAATTTGTTTTTCTGAGTAATATGATTTGAGCAACCCCTAAAATAGTTAAAATTGGTGCAAAAAAAATAATATATTTAAAACCAAAAAACTTTATCAATATAAAGTCAAATACGATGGATATCGGTAGGCCTAGAAATATAGAAATAATATTTATTAATGCCAAATATCTATATTCAATGTCTATTACTAAATTTTCTAAGCCATTGCTATATCTAAGAAAAAGAGCAAATAAATAGATGGTTACATAAAAAATAGAAATTTTAAATATTGTTGATTTGAAATTTAAATTTTTTCTAGACATATTAAATTGAATATCCCCAAATATTTATCAAAGAATAATTTTTCAAGATTTCTTGTCATTCTAATTAAATTACCAATTCTCGTATTGAAAGAGTGCCCTCCGCTCAATAAATAAGAAAATGGCATCATATTCTTTTTTTGAATTAGAGAAAACATTGGGAATAAATTTCTGAATTTTTCATAATCCCTCTCAAAAATAATCCATGAGAGTGCTTGATTTGAGTCTAATAGTGGATCTTTGGATTCAAATTTCCAATCAATTTGTCTTGTATCAAAGGGTTCGTGTGCTATGAGTTTATAGACCAATCTACTCCAGTAATTATTGCTTGGTTCAATCATTATTATTCTTCCTCCAGATAAAAGAGATTTTTCTGCTGATTTCAAAAATAATTCTGGGTCGCTTATGTGATGAAAAACATTAACTAAGATTAAATTTGATATTTTGTTTTCAAATTTTTTTCCTATATCCATTGCATTAAGCTTGAAATCAGTATTGGAATTTAAAAAAACATCTGTTTTTTTTATGCTTTTATTTATCTGATCTATAAAACTTGGACCGCATCCCAATTCAATATTAATTCCATCTATTTTAGAAAGAAACTTTGAAATGAGTTCATACCATTCCTTATAAAGAAAACCTAATGCTTTATTTGACTTTTCGAAACCAATTCTATCTTCTGTAATTATCTCACCTTTATTTGACATTTTAGTTGACATTTTTTTTGACATTTTATTTGACTTTGGAAATATTATTCACGAATTTGAATTAAAACATAATTTATAAACTGCTTTTAAATTCAATTTAAAGATTTAATAAATTAATCTTTGGACGGAGGGGGTGCCAAAGAATCAGTTTAGAGTGACCAGTTCTGACCCTGTAAGACACAGATCTCTGTACTAATAATAATAAAAAGACACACGAAAAACACACGCTAATTTAAAGTTCTTAATTTCTTATAATTAATAATGATCATCTTGTTTTTAGGATATCTCTCTCATACCAGTCTTTCTGGGCTTCTCTGACTAAATTTGTGATATCCTGCTTCGAAGTTAGAACGGAGGGGGTGGGATTCGAACCCACGGTGCCCTTGCAGACACGCTAGTTTTCAAGACTAGAGCCTTAAACCACTCGACCACCCCTCCAACAGGTTATTCAGTTTTGATGAACTTAAAAACTATAACATAAGAAATTAGTCATAGTCTATAAATTCAAAGACTAAAAATTTATTTAAAGAAGCTAGTTTGAGAGAGGAATTATTTTTAATAATGACTTGTTAAGTAGTTATATCATTTTATTATTAGTCGCATTTATTTCACAAAATTAGTCCGTACCCAAACACATTATCCAAAGTTGACATTTTGTTGAAATAAGCCAAATAAGTTGTTACCAATTATGGCAGCTATTATTAAAACGAATGCAACTATGGCAAAAAGAGTACTTACATCTTTTATGTCATAAGGTGCCTTAAATAGAGGTTTTTGGTCTGCCATAGTTATCAAATCTGTAAATGCAATTAAATCATATTAGTTTAATGCTTGTAAAAAGTATTAAGTGATTTTTCGCAACCACCATTTGTACATCCACTGTTTAAAAATCTATTCAAGAGAAAGATTTATGAGACTATAATCTTTTTATGAAATTTCTAAACGCATTATTAAATGATTTTTGGGGAATTTAAGATTTCAATTATCAATTACCAAAAGAAAATCTCATTGAACATTGCAATAATGCATATAAATTTCATTCTTAATTTATAATTGCAAAATATATTTTTTTAATTTTTTAGTCTAATATTGGATATTAAAAAAGCCACTTTTAGTGGCTTTTTTATATTATTGGAAAATGAACTAGCTTGTGTAAGCTTTTCCTCTATAAGTTAGTTCGTTGTGCTGCTTCTTAGCAACTTCTTTGTTCTGGACGTACTTTTGTCCTCTGTAAATTAGAGTCATTTTTTAAGCTCCGGTTTCGCTTAAGTCCCCGTTCCATGGCTTAAGTCGATTTGCGGCTTGCTAAACGCAAGTTGAACGTTTTGGTAGCGGTTGCTACAAATAAATATTAACATCCAAGAAAATTATTTGTCCAGGTTTTTAATAAATAAACTTAAATATCTTAATGAGTCAATTAGGAGGATCCTAGTAAAAAATATTTGCCTTTAATCTTTATGCCGTTTCTTGCAGGTTACATTTTGTTCGTTTTTAAGAAGTATTTTTTATTTAAACACTTTTTAAATGTAAAATTCTGAATATTATAAAATTTGTTTTATGTTTTCTCAAAGCAAAAAACCTACAAGACAAAGATCTAACTCTGCCAATACTCAATGGACTCCATTATTTGCTGAATTACTACCATTCGCAAACAAAATGGATGAAAAAGTTCAGTTGGTAAACGCCTTGGCTTTTACTTTTATTATGGGATTCTCAATTTTTGGAATTGCACTATGGAGACTTTCAGCTCTCACCTAATTATTTAATTTTTGCAAAGCATTAATTTTTGATTCTTTGTTTTTAATTATTGTCACTAACCATTTAGAGGCAAGTCCCCTGGATATTGATCTATTTTTTAGAAATCTACATATATATATATGTAGATTTTTTTCATTTTTGGAGTTAAATTTTTCTTCAAAGTCTAATATATCCTCTTCTGATGTTCTTTTTCTTAGCTCATCCACCAAGGCATGACTGGAGGAATCATTAAATATGTTCCCAATATTTAAGCTTAATGTCATAAATAATTTATGTCCCTATTTAAGAGGTAGCCATAAATTAAATTTTTAAAAACTATTTTATATTTTTTATTTACAAATAATTTAAAAATTAATCTTTAGGTTTGGCTAGAGGAAGCAGACACTTATCTGAATCACAACCTGCTGGTCCTGCTTCAGATAGTTCTCCAACATCGTATTTATTGAGAGCGTCAAAGAAATCGTTATTAACTTTCCTTTCTATTACTTTATTTTGCAATGATATATATTCCTCCTTACTTATTGGTTCAAAAGGTAATCTTGGGAAAGTCGCGTTGGCACTAAATCGAGCTAGTAATGCCGCCGAAATATATCCTTCATTATTTTCTATTGCATTATGAATAGCCTTAGCTAAATCCTCGATTTCATTTTCCCTAAATTCTACGGTTGCAGAGGTATTATGCTCTGTATAAAATTTCTGCACTTGCATGTAAAAATCAAATTGAGCTAATGCTGAGAAATTATTGATGTCGATTTGGTCTGCACCATCTATATTTGCCCAGCTAACTTCTGTAGGGATTTCAACTAACCATTCTGTGCATCTTGGATCAAATGGATTGTCAAGCAAACATCCATTTTCATCTTTATCAGATTGAGATGGAACAACTGAGTAACCATAATCCATGCAAGCTAAAGCGATTGGATCATTTTTCCTGAAAGTTATTCTTCTTATGAATCTTTGAGCCTTTGGTGGATGCCATCCTGGAGCTGCTCCAGTTAGAAGACTTTTTGTCCCAGCTGGCTGAACAGTTGTACATCGATTTGGTCTTCTTAGATTATTTTTATCACAATATTCCCAGACAGTTTCTTTTACTATTTTTCTCCAGGAATCTAAGAATTTAGCTTCCTTCTCTTTGAAAGACTCCCCTTCTTCGCTATTTGGCCTTCCTGCTTCCCACCACTTCAACCATGGTGTTCCAAATGCATGGACGCAAAAATCAAATAATCCAGTGAAACTTACCCCTACAATAGGATCATATTCTCTACTTTTTCTATAACGCTCAACATCAAATTCATGATTAAGTAAGCATGCGACAGAAAGAGCTGCTGCTTTAAAAGCCTTTTTTTGCTCTTCAAAATTTTCGGGATCAATCTGATTTAAATGAACTTCAGCTAAATTGCAGTGAAAATCATTTCCCAATATCTCCCCACATGGGTTAAGTCCATATCTGCTCATCCTGTGATTTAGCTCTTCTTGAGAAAATGGACCATAACTACTATTTATCCAATTTCTCGCTTCATCCTTACCTTGTTCTGAATAAATTTCAATAAATTCCTTCCTTAATTCATCATCTTTGAGAATATCTGCATTTGACCTTGCGATTGCTTCTGGAGCAAATTGAATAGCACCCTCACCAGAATGAAATTGTTTTGTGACTGCATCTAAAACAGTTTGATAAGAGGGCTTTGTATGGTAAACCCTAGTATGGTTGGCCATCCTGAGGGCATCTTTTTCAGGATCTATTCTCCAATTACCATTATCATCTTGACTCCATAGATTTTCTTTTGCCGATGCCGCCTCATTATCATCTGATGCAAATTGTCTCATTCCAGCACTTCTTCT
Source organism: Prochlorococcus marinus str. MIT 9312 (assembly GCF_000012645.1). Lineage (NCBI taxonomy): Bacteria > Bacillati > Cyanobacteriota > Cyanophyceae > Synechococcales > Prochlorococcaceae > Prochlorococcus > Prochlorococcus marinus. The sequence continues at coordinate 623,888 of NC_007577.1, forward strand.
GATATTCCCAGCAACTATGGTTACTGCAGCTTCATCAATTAATAAACAACACTCTACGGTACTTAATTTTCTGCCAATTGCCTTTCCAAGAAGTGATGCGACTCTGGAGTAGAGATCTTTCAATTTAATAGGATTTGCCATGCCACCAAAACCTTTTAATGATTCTCCTGCAGGTCTAATATCTTCCAAATTAATATAAACATCAATTTCTCTTTCAAGATCTTCGTTACTTGATGCCTCAAGAAGATATTTGTAGCTATCTACCCAGCCTCTTCTACTGTCTCCAACTTTGATGTGAAGATCTTTCCCTTTAATTTCTAATGATGACTTTTCTTTTCTTTGATCTTTAGGAGTTATTCCAACTTCACTAACTGATTTAATATTTATTTTGTTTATTACCGTAGGTAGATTGTTTATAAAATGAGGCTCAATTATTGCACCTGTTCCACATCCCATCATTGCTAAGTCCATCATCAATGCGAAGGCTTCCCAATCAATTAAGTTTGTTGAGGTACAGTTATATGCTCCTGAGAAATTTTGGTTTTTATTAATCCAAGGAGTTCCGCCAATCCATAACCATCTCCCGGAAGGTTGGGCTTTTTGGTTACTTTGCATCTCTCTCATTAAGATCAATTCTTCATCAGAAAGTTTTCCTAATTCTTTTAATCCCGATAAATTTCTTTCACCTACTTCGCTCCAGTTTTCCCTTTTGCCAGAGGAAGTTTTCCTACTGTAAGATCTGAAAAAAACAGGATAAGCAGCTGGTGCTGTTTTTGGAAAATCATCTTTTTTAAGATTATTGGAGTTGCTCTCTGAAGAAGCTTTATTTGGTGCAACAGTCACGATAAAAAAAGTATGTAAATAACCCGTATTGGCAGAATAACTCTACCTGTGGCGTCTGCAACCATTCTTACCACTATTTAACGGTTTGTGTAGAATTATGTTTAATATGAAATCTTTGTTTAAGAAAGGATATGGAAAGAATCCCTGAACCTGAATTGATGAAAAACAAAGAGCAGGTTATTTCTTATGACGAGGCTGATTTTTCAGAAGGGGAAGTTAATCTAATTAATCAAATTAATTATTATCTTTTGAGAAAAAATATTTCTTTAAGTGAAAAAGATTTGATTGTTGATTTAGGATGCGGCCCTGGAAATATTTCTGAGAAGTTGGCAATAAAATGGCCTAATACTGAAGTAGTTGGAATAGATGGCTCTAAAGAGATGATTATGAGAGCGGAGTATAAAAAAGAGACTTCTGGGAATAAAAAAAAATTAAAAAATTTACGCTACATATGTTCTGACATTAAAGACATTAAATCAACTAATTTTTTTCTTAAGAAAGAAATAAGTTTACTTGTAAGTAATAGTTTGATCCATCACATTACACATCTCGAAGATTTCGTTAACACCATAAGATGTTTGTCTAGTAATATCACTGTAAATTTTCATAAGGATTTAAAAAGGCCATTAGATGAAAAGTCTGCATTAGAACTCAAATTACAATGTTCGAATAAATATAATGAGATCTTAACTAATGATTATTATGCATCTTTAAAAGCTTCTTACTCTTATAAAGAGTTAAAAAATTTCATTTTAGAGAATGATCTATCTTCTTTAGAAGTGTTTGAAGATGGCGATAAATATTTAATACTCTATGGTAATGTTTAAGAACCAAGTTTAAGGGCCTTAATATTAGATAAATGACCTTAGGTACTAAAATTTTAAATAATAAAGATATTCTGGATGCTGTAAATAAACGAAGAAACTTTGCAATTATTTCGCATCCAGATGCGGGCAAAACAACGCTTACTGAGAAGCTTCTTTTGTATGGAGGAGCCATTCAGCAGGCAGGAGCAGTAAAGGCTAGAGGTAATCAGAGAAAAGCTACTTCAGACTGGATGGAACTTGAGAAACAAAGAGGTATTTCAATTACTTCAACTGTATTGCAATTTGAATATGAAAGATCAGTAATTAATCTATTAGATACACCAGGGCACCAAGATTTCTCAGAAGATACTTATAGAACATTAGCGGCTGCTGATAATGCAGTTATGCTGGAAGATGCTGCTAAGGGGCTAGAACCCCAAACTAGAAAATTGTTTGAAGTGTGCAAGATGAGAAAAATACCAATATTTACTTTCATAAATAAAATGGACAGGGCTGGAAGAGAGCCATTTTCTTTACTTGATGAAATCGAATCAGAACTAGGATTAAACACTTTACCGATTAACTGGCCAATTGGAAGTGGAGAGGAATTTAGGGGAGTTATTGATAGGTTTTCAAGAGAGGTGATTTTATTTGATAAAGCAGTAAGAGGAAAACAATCGAATGAGAAGAGGTTAAGTCTTGAAGATAAAGACCTATCAAAATATGTAGAGAAAGAGTTGCTTGAGATATCACTTGAAGAATTGGAGGTTCTTGATGAGGCAGGATCGAAATTTGAAGAAGAAAACGTATTTAATGGCTCCTTAACGCCTGTTTTCTTTGGATCTGCCATGACTAATTTTGGTGTAAGACCATTTTTAGATAGTTTTCTAAAAATGGCTCAAAAACCAACGTCAAGAAATAGTAATAAAGGGGATATTGAACCTGCAAGTAATGAATTTAGTGGGTTTGTTTTTAAGCTTCAAGCAAACATGGATCCAAAGCATAGAGATAGAGTTGCTTTTATAAGAGTTTGTAGTGGGAAATTTGAAAAGGACATGTCAGTTAAACATTCCAGAACTGGGAAAACAATAAGATTATCAAGACCACAAAAAATATTTGGACAAGACAGAGAAGTGGTTGATGATGCGTATCCTGGTGATGTTATTGGCTTAAATAATCCAGGAATGTTTTCTATTGGAGATACACTTTACACAGGTACGCATACTGAGTATGAGGGCATACCATCCTTTAGTCCTGAAATATTTAGCTGGTTGAGAAATCCCAATCCTTCAGCATTTAAAAACTTTAGAAAGGGTGTGAATGAACTTCGTGAAGAAGGTGCTGTTCAGATTCTTTATGACTTTGATGAGAGTAAAAGAGATCCTATACTTGCAGCCGTTGGTCAATTACAGTTGGAAGTAGTAACTCACAGGTTAAAAAATGAATATGGAGTAGATGCAAATCTTGAATCAATGCCATATCAATTGGCTAGATGGGTTTCTGATGGATGGCCAGCTATTGAAGAACTAGGCAGAATTTTCAATTGTAAAATAGTTAAAGATTGTTGGAATAGACCAGTTATTCTTTTTAAAAACGAGTGGAATCTAAATCAATTTGTTGAAGATAACAATCACTTAAATTTAAACAAAGTTGCTCCTGTTGTTAGTGGAGTTGAGCCAATTGTTTTATAAAGCCTTAATGGATTATAAAATTGGTTAATCTGTTAGTATTGGTAAAAAATTTTGAATTCAAACAATAGTCAAAACAATAGTGAAAAAACACCTTATGAAATTTTAGGTGTAAAAGAAGGCTCTTCTTTTGAAGAGATTCAGAAGGCTAGAGATATCAAAGTTAAAGAGGCTGGTGAAGATCTGATTTTAAAAGCAAAAATAGAGTCTTCCTTTGATCAATTACTTATGGGTAGTTTGAAAGCAAGACAATCAGGGAATGTAAGTTATGCAGCTGAAAGTGCTTCAAAAAAGGAAAAACAAATTAATCAATTTACCAATAATAATTTCCCACTTCTATCTAAAATAAAAAATCTAAATAATAATACTAACAACTCAGGTCAGTACAGTCTTCCTAAAATAACGCCCCCCTCCTTTGATAACCTCTCAATAAAATTATCCGCCGGGATATTATTTTTAATTTTGCTATTTATTAGCCCAGATTCTAATAATAGACTTTTACTTTCTATCTCAACATTAATACTTACTTATACTCAAATTAAATCGGGGAAAAGATTTATAGGTTCTTTAGGATGGAGTGTTACTTTTCTTTCAATAGGATTAATATTCGGAGGATTACTTGAAACTAATTCTTTAATTCAAGAAATATCAAATAATTCTCTATCAATACAAAAAATTCAAAGTATTCCCGCCATGGTTATTTTATGGCTGGGCGTAATCTTCTTATGATTAACTTTCTATCATCAATCTAATCTCTTCATAATTTATCAAATATTTATTCTTACAAAATTCACATACCAACTCTGCTCTACCATCTTTCTTTAAGATATCTTCTAACTCGCACTTATCAAGCATTTTCATTGCATTTAAACTTCTTTGTTTGGAACACTTGCATTTAAAACCAACTTCTTGGGAACGAGCTTTTTCAGATATTGATTTATCGTCAATATCTGGGAATATATTTCTTATTAACGAAAGAAGATTATCTTGAGAATGAAACAGGTCTTCGCTGAAAGAATTAATTTCTTTACATCTTTCTTCAAGTAGTGAGACGAGTAAAGGGTCAGTGTCTTTTTTAGGTAAAACTTGAGCTAACAAGCCACCACTACAAATAACATTTTTATTTTGAATTTTTTCTCCAATAAATACAGCAGAAGGAGTTTGTTCTGAATGATATAAATATGAAGCTAAGTCTTCGGCAATATTCCCGTTTACTAATTCAACAGTGCTTGTAAAGGGCTCTCCAATTCCACTATCTCTAATAACATTTAAATATCCTGTACCTAATGCTTTTGTGAAATCAAAAGAATATTTATTATTATTTATTTTAACTAAATCTAATTCTAAATCAGGATTACCCACATAACCCCTAACTTTCCCGTCTCTGCCTGCATCAACTAGCAATCCCTTTAAAGGTCCGTCAGATCTAACCCTTAAAGTAACTCTCCCATGCATTATTTTCATCGAACTTGCTAAAAGAAGTGAAGCACTAAATGCTCTTCCTAAGATACAGGTGGTTATATAGGAAAGACCGTGCCTTTTTTTTGCTTCTAAAGAAGATTCTGTTGTCAAGACCGCAACTAATCTTATCCCTCCATTTGCTGCAGTAGCCCGAACTATCCTATCCTTCATAATTTTTTTCTAATAAACTTTGGATTTTTCCTTTTCTCAGCATTAACATCCTAGAAGGAATATCCTTAAATAAGGAAGGTTCATGAGTAACAATAATAATTGTGTTTTTATTTTTTAGATCAAGAATTAAATTCTTCACATCATTTCTCATTGACGAGTCTAATCCAGCAGTTGGTTCATCAAGTAAAAGGATTGAGGGATTTCTAAGTAGCTGCACTGCTACAGCTAATCTCCTTTGTTGTCCTCCACTAAGTTGTTCTGGTGGTTGGGTCAGATTTAATTTTTCCAAACCGACCTTATTTAAAACTACTTCTATATTTTTTTCTCTTAAAGATTTATGACCTATTTTTAATTCTTGCCCAATGGTTGTGCCAATAAAGTATCTTTCTGGGAATTGGAATACTACTCCACAAAACCATCTTCTTTGCCTAGAAGATAAGATTTTATTCTTCCAAGTAATTTTTCCTTTTTGAGGATTTGTTAACCCGCTTATTATTTCGAGTAGTGTTGTTTTCCCAGAACCACTATTGCCGCAAATTAAAATGATTTCATTTTCATGAACTTTTAAACTTAAATTGTCTATTATTTTTCTTTCACCAGTTTGGGGTTGATAAGATATTTCTTGTAAATCAAGCATTATTAATTAAGTTATAGGTATGAATTTTAATCTAGTAATAACTTACTTATAATAGCTTTAGATCTAAAAAGCTATTAGTCAATATGAATATTATTTTTAGGGAAGTTGATCCTTTTAATTGTTGGATATGGATCAGGTTTTCAGAATCACCAACTCAAGATGAAAAAAATTATTTAGATGGTGTTTTTGATAGTTGGTACGTTTTAGGAAGGCTAGGTGGATTTAATTCTGAAAATTTGCAAACTCATGAAGAGGGTTCCGATCTAAGTTGGATGTCCTACGATAATGACCAAAAAAACGCATCTCTTCCAGCCTTAATGCATAATTTAGGAATTATGGAATATCAAAACCTGTGGGGAAGGTGTTGGGTTGATTTTGGAACTTCAGACTCCATTTCAATAGATATATTAATTAATTCATTGAATGAGATATCAAATAATTATGTAAAAATTGAAGAGTTAATTATTGGCGGTGAAAATAATGATTGGTCAATTGAAGAACATGAAGATTTAGTTTTCAAAGATTAAGTGTTTTAGATGGAAGATTTAACAAGATTAATTATTTCCCATGAAAGAATTGAAAATATTAAGAACAATAATTTAGAACTTTCTAAAGAAGAGGCTCATTACATAAATAAAGTAATGAGGATAAAAAATGGTAAAGAAATATTTATATCTAACGGAAAGGGTTCATTATGGAAAGCTATAAAAGTTAAAAATGATTGTTTAGAAATAATTCAATTTAAGAAACCTTATTTATTTCAAGAACAAGAAATTTACTTATTAGGCATAGCTGTTGTTATACCAAAAAGTGGTTTTGAGGATATTTTAAAAATGTGTACTGAAATAGGAATTGATTTTATACAGCCATTATTTTCAGAAAGACAGGTAAATAAAAATTTAAATTTTTCTAGAAAACTTTTAAGATGGAATTCAATTATCAATGAAGCAGTTGAGCAAAGTGAGAGATTATGGAAACCATCTATTTTAAATGGTATGGATATTATTGAATGGCTAAAAAGTAGAGATAATCAAGAAAGAGTTTCAATTTCTATAACTAGAGAAGATACTACTTATGACTTAAATCAATGGATAAGAAAACAACAAGAAGCTGTAAATAAAAAAGGGGGTATTTTTTGGAATGTAATTGGCCCTGAAGGAGGTTGGTCCTCTAAAGAAATTGATTTTTTTAATAAAAATAATATTACCTTTGTTAAACTTTCCGACAATATCTTAAGAACTTCAACGGCTAGTATTAACGCATCATCAATTCTCAATCAGTGGAGAATTGATTTGAAATTAAGGAATTAGATAAATATGGATTTAATTAGAAATCAATTTTTTATAGGTTTTTGCATTAATTTTATTTTGATTTATATATTTTGCAAGATTCCTTTGATGACAAAAAGTGGTTGGATAAGTGCAGGCATTTTAGGCACAATTTTGTGGGGATGTTTGTCTTGGCAGGGATGGATGTCAGTTGTAATTTATTTATTATTTGGATCTCTCGTTACCAAAATAGGTTTCAAATTTAAAAAAGAACAAGGAATAGCTGAAAAAAGAGGTGGGAGGAGAGGTCCTGAAAATGTATGGGGCTCTGCAGCTACAGGATTAGTTCTTGCCATGATGACTAAATTTAATCCTGCCAACGTAGTGATGTTTAAAATAGGATTTGCTGCAAGTTTTGCTGCAAAGTTGGCGGATACTTTTGGCAGCGAAATTGGGAAAAGGTTTGGAAAGGATACATATTTAATTACTTCACTTAAAAAGGTTGAGAGAGGAACTGAAGGAGGAGTAAGTTTAGAAGGAACATTAGCTAGTGTTTTGGGATCAATATTTATGGCTTTTGTAATGCTTCGTCTATCAATTATTTCTACAAAATACCATTTCATAGTTGTTGCATTTTCGGGATTTTTGGCCACAATTTCTGAGAGTATTATTGGTGCTAAATTTCAAAACAAATATAAATTAAGTAATGAATTGGTAAATGCTATTCAGACAAGTATTGCTTCTGTTTTTGCTATCTTTTCTATTATTTTATATTCAAATTTTTAAATTAAAAATATTTGGACAGACTTAGGATTCCTTCCATTTTGTAAGAATCTCCCAGCTCTTTAGTCTTTGGAAAATCCAGAAATGACCTTCGGAATTTAGATGAATTCCATCATGCGTAATCCAATTTTTACTCCTTTTATCAGAGTACATTTCTCTAAAAGTTGGAAGAAACGGGACATTCTGATTGAGGCATACTTCCTCCATTCTCCTTTCATAAGAATTACAAAAATCATTTGAGTACCATAGACATCCTGCGAAAGGCATTTTGCTTTCGTCAACTGGTGTCAAACCAATAACAAAGACATTTGTTTGAGAGCTCATTTCATTAATTAGTCTCTCTAATCCATATTCAAATCCATCTATATCTAATTGATGTCTCCCTTTTTTCTGACCAATTGCTGCAGTGTCGTTAAGACCAACATTAAGCAGGATTGCCTTAGGTTTATTTCTTCTCGTTTCTCCTCTAGATGACCATTCTTTCTCCCATCTAGATGAAACTTTTTCTATCCCATCTCCCCTTACTCCAAGTTGATAAATTACGGGCCCATTTTGGTTATTGCACCAATCTTTTCTAAGCCTCTCACACCATCCGCCACCTTCATTATCTCCCCATCCATAAACCGAGCTATCTCCAATTACAACTAGCTGTTTTGGGAAACTAATCACTATAATCGGAAAAAAATAATTACTTGATTCAACAAATTATTCTTACAAATCAAGTTAAACTATTTTTGATTTTACCATTTACTAATTCACCAACTATTGCGATGGAGCTATAAGCTAACAAAACTATGGTAACTTCTTGCCATGCGAAAGAACTTAATGATTCTTGCAATTGCCAACCTAGACCAACACTTCCAATAACCCCAACAATTGCAGTTTCTCTAATAATTATGTCAGATCTATAAGCGCAATATGCTAAGTAACTTTTTGCTTGTTGAGAAAATAAACCCAAAAGCCAACTAGTTTTTTTTGAGATTCCTAAAGATTTCATTGCAATATAATTTTTCTTATCTTGGGTTTCTAGATTTGTAAAAAGTAATTTGCTTGTAATGCCAGCGTTGTGAAGACCTAATGTTAAAGCTGCTAAAGATAAAGAAGGATTATTAAAAGTTAATAGAGTCAGAAGTATTACAGGTGTAGGTATTAAACGTAATAAAAATGCAAAAATTTTTATTAAACTTTTAGAAGTATTGTTGTTAAAAATTCCTATTAATAATGGAGGTAAACTAATTGCGATTCCTGTTGATAAAAGACTTAAAATTATTGTCTCCAATATAAGTTTTAAGAAATAAAATAATCCTAAACCTGAGCTTGATTTAAATAGAGAACTAACAAAATTAAAATTTTCAAAATTATTATTAAAAATAAAATAAAGAAAATATGAAAAAGAAAATAAAATTGTTATAAATAAAACTGAAATAAAAAAAATAGATAGGATTTTATTTTTATTGTTAAAGTTTATTTTTTTGAATATTAATCCGGAAAGAATGATTAAAATTGCTAAGGACCATAAATAAGTCCATAACTCTCTAAAATTCAAACTTTGGAAAGATAAAAAAATACTAGTACCTATTCCTCCAATCCCAAAAAGTCCTAAAATCACCGTACTTCTTATTGAACACTCTAATCGATATAAACCAAAGTTTTTATATGTTTTTATTATTGGATGCCATATTAAAGTTAATAGAGAAGAAAATTTATCCGCATTTATTTGATTTATAGCTTCAAAACTTTTATAGTCAATAGTTTCTAATTGTTCAGCAAAAACTTTTGAATTTATAGCAATATAAGGAATACATATAGCTATTATCCCTATTGAAAAATTTATGCCATATATTTGCATTAATAATATTCCCCAAACAACTTCATGAATAGATCTAATTATTGTTAGAAAAAACCTTATTAGGTTATAGAAAAAATTTGGAATATTAAAGATTTTATAAAAAATATTTGAGGATAATATTCCAAAAATTGCCCCAAAAATAATACTTACTAACCAACTAAAAAAGCCAATTAAGATAGTTTCATTTAATCGATTAATTACGGTAATAATAATTTCATTATCGATCTTGGGATTAAATGCAGAAATTAAGAATTCTTGGAATAATTTAAATCCTCCAAAATGAATATTGGTTATTAATTGATACCCTAGAGGTATGCAAACTAAAATTGGAAGAAAAGATAACGAGGTATAGTTTAATTTTAATTTATTCAACTAATTAATATATTTTGTCTAAATGAAACTTCTTTAAGTTGGTTCTTTTAATATTGAAAAAAATTTTACCATCTCTTATTCCAATAACTTTATCGAAATCGTTCAGCAAATCTAATCTATGTAATGCAACTAATGTTGTCTTTGGGGATTCTTTTGTATTATTTTTATCTAAATTTTCTAGCAGCAGTTTTTTAATTGTTGTTATCAACTTGGGATCTAAATTATTAAAAGGTTCATCTGCAAGTAATATATTTGATCCTTGAATTAATGATCTAGCTATAGCCACCCTTTGTTTTTGTCCCCCAGATAGGGTGCTAATTTTTTTTTCGTAAATAGAGTTATGAAGTCTACATAATTGCATATATTTATGCGCCTTCTTAAAAGAACTTATATTTAGCAAATTTTTAAAAGCGAAATAAAAATTGTTTTCCGCTAGTAATCCGCAATTAACATTTTGTTCTGCCGAGAGATCTTCTATTAATCTTAAATCTTGCCAAATAGTTGTTATCTTGCGTTTCTGCTTTCTATCTGATTCGTCGAAACTTTTATTGAATAAATTAACCTCACCTTGAGTTGGCTTGATAGTTCCATTAAGCACTGATATAAGTGTAGTTTTACCTGAACCGCTTTTACCTAAAAGTGCAATTTTCTCCCCTGAATTTATTTTTAAATTTACTTTATTTAGAATTAGATTATTTTTGTATTTAAAAGATATATTTTTTAATTCTAAGAGAGTATTATTCATCTAATTTTATTTAATTTCCTCCCGATCTTCTCTATATTTTTATACTGCTTTGCTTCTGCATTAATAAATCTTTTTGCATTGAACATATCTAATATCTGTTTATGTGATTTTTGTTTTATATCTAAATTTAGAATTACTGATTTAAGTTGTTTTGTAAACCCTTTCCCGAATCTATTTTCAAGATCCCCTTGAGCCAACCAATGATAGTCAACATATTCAGGGGTGATCCAGAATAATTCTAGGTTAGTTGTTCTTTTGGGATTATTTTTAAGATTGATTTCCCAAACTTGTTTATTTAAAGCTCCAGCATCAAATGCCCCACTATTTACTAAAGCTATAGTGGCATCATGACTCCCACTAAAACCTGCTTTTCCCCCTTTAAAGTGTTTAATTTCTACCCCTGCTTGATTTAAGAAATATTCTGGCATTAATCTTCCAGAAGTTGAGTTTTCAGAGCCAAAGGTAAATCTTAAATTCTTTAGCTTTTTAAGTCCTTTAATGTTTGAAATTGAGTTAATTTCTAAATTTTTGTTTACTATAAAAACACTTTTAAATTCCTTATCGATATCTCTTTGAGCTATGACAATTGAATTAGGAGATTGTAATCTTGCTTGAACTCCTGATAAACCGCCAAACCAAACTAAATCTAAATCTTTAATTCTAAATCCAGTTACTGCTGCAACGTAATTAATAACAGGAATGTATTTAACTTTTACATCAAGTTGTTTGGATAATTCTTTCGAAAATAAATTAAATCGTTTGTCCAAAATATCTTGGTTTTGATCAGGTATTGCTCCAACTTTTAAAACTTTTGGATTTGCAAATAAAGGTGATGAAAAAAAAGAAAATATTAGAGATGAACTTAGTAAGAAATTTTTTAAATTGAACATTGTTTAGTTGAAATTAAAAGTATTTAGAGATTGCTTTTTTAAATCTTTCTAAACCATCCTTAATTTTAATCTCTGAAGTGGCACAAGAAATTCTTATACATTCGTCAGCCCCAAAAGCTTTTCCAGGTACAACAACTAATCCGTAATCTTGAAGAGCTTTATTGCAGAAATCAACAGAAGTAATTGAGGAGTTAGGTAATCTTGGAAATGCGTAAAATGCTCCATTAGGTTCTTCAATATAAATCCCATTTATATTCTTAAGGCCCTCATATAGAAGACTTCTTCTTTGATCATAATGGCTATTTATCATTGAGAAAAACTCATTATTAATTTTTAAAGCCTCTAAAGCACCTTTTTGAACAAAAGAGCAAACATTACTTGTGCTTTGACTTTGTAATGCTGAGGATGCTTTGATTACATCTTTGGGACCTACTAAATAACCTATCCTCCAGCCAGTCATGGCCCATCCTTTCGCAAACCCATTTATTATAAAAATCCTATCTTTTAAGTCATTTGCTTGTGAAGATATACTGTAGTGTTTAAATTCTTTTTTAAGGATTAGTTCGTAAATCTCATCAGAAAGAATATTGATATTTGGATTTTCTCTGACTATATCGGCAATTTGCAATAATTCTTCCTTTGACATAACTCTCCCAGTGGGGTTATTAGGAGAATTGATAATTATAAATTTAGTTTTTGAAGAGATTTTAGACTTCAAATCTTTTATATCTATTTTAAATCCATCTTCTGCAGAAGAATTTGTAAAGATTGGTTTTCCACCCGCCAACCTAACCATTTGGGGATAACTTAACCAGTATGGAGAAGGAATAATAACTTCGTCTCCAATATTTAACAAAACTTGGAAAAGATTATATATTGCTTGCTTAGCACCATTTGTGACCATTACATTTTCAAATTCATAATTTAAATTGTTTTGAATTCGAAGTTTATTTGCAATTGCTTTTCGGAGATCTAAATTTCCTGCTGCGGGTCCGTACTTTGTAAATCCATCAAATATAGCTTTACTTGTAGCTTCTATAACTTCTTTTGGGGCATTAAAGTCAGGTTCTCCTGCACTTAAATTGCAAATATCTACTCCTTCTGCAGATAATTGATTTGCTTTAGCACTTATCTGCAATGTAAGAGAAGGCTCAATTGAAAGTGCCCGTTCAGATAAATTAACTTGGCTCATTGACTTATAACTTTTAAAATATGACTTTTAATAATGACAAACGCATAAATTAAGGATAAATAAAACTATCACATAATGGTTTAATTTAGTTCATTTTCTTAATCTATTTTATTTTCATGTTTTGAGCTCTTAAGATAAAAGTATTTAAAGTTTTATTTTTGGTGAAAAGGTTAGTTATTGGGAGAGGAAGTGTATTTGCAGATTTGTTAATAATTGGTGAGGCACCTGGAGCACAGGAAGACTTAGAAGGAAAACCATATGTAGGTAAATCCGGTAAGTTATTAAACGAATTGTTGATAAAAGCGGGGATTGACTATAAGGAAGATGTTTATTTTTGCAATGTAATTAAATGTCGTCCACCAAATAATAGAAAACCCACTGCTAGAGAAATTAATATTCATAAACCTTGGTTATTACAGCAAATAAAGCTAGTTGATCCAAAATTTATATTACTTACTGGTTCGACTGCTATGAGAGCTATTTTAGAAGTTAAAGATCCTATAAGTAATTTGAGAGGTCAATGGATTAAAAAAGATGGGAGAGAAATTATGGTAATTTTTCATCCATCTTATTTGTTGAGATTTCCTTCTAAAGAAATCAATAAACCTTACCATCTAACTTTGAAAGACCTAGAGAATTTAGGTGGTAAACTATATGCCGTATAATTTAGTGAACCCTTTTTGAATATCAAGAATTTTAATGTCATTAACTCAATCAAAAGAGGTTAACAGTCTCTCCAAAAGATATTCAACTCATATTGAGAGAAGGATAACTAGAACAGTAATGGTTGGTGATGTAGCTATTGGAAGCGATTATCCAGTAAGAGTTCAATCGATGATAAATGAAGATACTATGGATGTCGAGAATGCTTACTTAGCTATCAAAAGACTTCATGATGTAGGTTGTGAAATAGTAAGATTAACAGTCCCTTCATTAGCACACGCAAAAGCAGTAGGAGATATAAAAGCAAAATTATTAGAAAATAATATCAAGACCCCCTTGGTAGCTGATGTTCACCATAATGGTATGAAAATTGCAATGGAGGTTGCAAAACATGTTGATAAAGTAAGAATTAATCCTGGATTATTTGTGTTTGAAAAATCAGACCCTACAAGAACTGAATATACAGATGAGGAATTTGAAACTATTAAACAAACAATACTTAAAAGATTTACCCCTTTAGTTGAAGTTTTAAAGGCTGAAAACAAAGCTCTAAGGATTGGAGTTAATCATGGTTCTCTATCTGAGAGAATGCTTTTTACTTATGGAGATACGCCATTAGGAATGACAGAATCTGCGATGGAGTTCGTCAAAATTTGTGATGAGCTTGATTTTCATAACATAATTATTTCTATGAAAGCTTCCAGGGCTCCGGTCATGTTGGCAGCTTACAGAATGATTGCAGATAGGCTTGACTCAGAAGGATATAATTATCCATTACATTTGGGAGTGACCGAAGCTGGAGATGGTGATTATGGAAGGATTAAAAGTACTGCCGGAATCGGAACGCTTCTAGCAGAGGGATTAGGAGATACCATTAGGGTTTCTTTAACAGAAGCCCCAGAGAAGGAAATTCCAGTTTGCTATTCAATTTTGCAATCTTTAGGATTAAGAAAAACGATGGTTGAATATATCAGTTGCCCTAGTTGTGGGAGAACACTTTTCAATTTAGAAGAAGTTGTAGATAAAGTTAGGAACGCTACTTCACATTTAACTGGTTTAGATATAGCAATAATGGGTTGTATAGTAAATGGACCAGGAGAAATGGCAGATGCTGATTATGGTTATGTTGGGAAAGGTAAAGGAACTATTGCCTTATATAGAAGGAAAGAAGAGATAAAAAGAGTACCTGAAGATGAGGGGGTTAATGCTTTAATCCAACTTATTAAGGATGATGGGAAGTGGATTGATCCTTAAGGATTTGTCAAATTTATGAATTATAAATAAATTTTTTTTATAATAAAAAAATATATAATTCTTTGAAGATAAGAAAATTGCTTAAAAAAAATTTTATAATTCTGTTTGCGACAACCTTTTCTGGGCTATTTTTAAATAATTTTGCAGAAGCAACAGTTCTAAATAATAGTTATAAAGAAGTAATTGATCATGTTTGGCAAATTGTATATAGAGATTTTCTTGATTCAAGCGGTAAATTTCAAAAGTCTAATTGGATTAATCTAAGAAAAGAAGTTTTATCAAAAACATATTCAGACAGCAATGAAGCATATGATGCGATTAGAGATATGCTTTCTAATTTAGATGATTCTTATACAAGATTTTTAGAACCTAAGGAATTTAACCAAATGAGAATTGATACCTCTGGTGAATTAACTGGAGTTGGTATCCAAATAGTTAAAGATAAAGAATCTGATGATTTAATAATTATTTCTCCCATAGAGGGTACCCCTGCATTTGATGCTGGAATTAAAGCTAGAGATAAAATATTATCTATAGATGATATTTCTACTGAAGGTATGAATATTGAGGAAGCCGTGAAATTAATAAGAGGACAAAGAGGTACTAAAGTAAAGCTTGAAATTCTTAGAGGTTCTAAATCCTTTTTTAAGATTTTATCAAGAGAAAGAATTGAAATAAAAACTGTATCAACTAAAGTCAATCAAGCCAAAAACGGCTTATTAATTGGCTATGTAAGAATTAAACAATTTAATGCAAATGCATCAAAAGAAACTAGAGATGCTATTAAGGATTTAGAAACAAAAAAAGTCGCAGGATATGTTCTTGATTTGAGAAGTAATCCAGGAGGTTTATTAGAATCAAGCATTGAGATCTCAAGGCACTTCATTAACAAAGGAGTAATAGTAAGTACAGTAAGTAAAGATGGTTTAAAAGAGACAAAAAGAGGAAACGGTCAAGCTCTAACAAAAAAGCCCTTGGTTGTCTTAGTTAATGAGGGTTCTGCTAGCGCTAGTGAAATAGTCTCTGGTGCAATAAAAGATAACAAAAGAGGAAAATTAGTTGGGAAGAAAACGTTTGGTAAAGGTCTAGTTCAATCTATGAGAACATTAGTTGATGGTTCAGGTCTAACTGTTACAGTCGCTAAGTATTTAACTCCGAACGGAACTGACATAAACGAATCTGGAATTATTCCAGACATAGAAGTGAAAATGAATATAAACCCTATTCTCCAAAGAGAGATTGGAACTAGAAAAGATAAACAATATAGAGCTGGTGAAAAAGAGCTAGTAAATATAATTAAAAGAAATAATAATATAAGTGAATTTAATCCAAACACTGCAAACCTTAATGCACTCCTAAAAATTAATAAGGAAAATAAAGTATTTTCATTAAATTAATTACTCATATCCAACATTCTCTTTATCGGTACATAGGCTCTTCTTAGTATTTCTGGGTCAAGTTCGATAGACGGGGAATTATTTTTCAAACAATCAAGAATTTTTTCTAAAGTATTTAATTTCATATATGGACACTCGTTACATTTACAACCTTCTATATCGGGGACTTCAATAAAAATTTTGTTAGGTTCTTTCTTCTTCATTTGGTGGATTATTCCAGGTTCAGTTAATACCATGTAAGTTTTAGATGAATCTTTACTTACGAAATCAAGCAGTTTACTTGTTGATCCAATAAAGTCCGAGAGAAGTAGTAAATTTTGACTACATTCAGGATGAGCAATTACTTTTGATCCTGGATTTTGGTATTTTAGTTTTAAAAGTGCTTCTTCACTAAATGATTCATGAACAATACAGCTGCCAGGCCATAATTTAAGATCTCTTCCTGAATTTTTCTGCACCCATCTCCCAAGGTTCTGATCTGGTGCAAATATTATCTTTTTATCTTGTGGTATCTTTTTAATTAATGAGACTGCATTACTACTTGTACATATCAGATCACTTTGAGCTTTTACTTCTGCAGTGCAATTTATATAACTTACAACATAGTGATCTGGATTTTCTTCCCTGAACTTTTGAAATTTATCTGAAGGACAATCGTCTGCTAATGAGCATCCTGCGTCAATATCTGGTAATAGGACTGTTTTATTAGGGCTAAGTATTTTTGCAGTTTCGGCCATAAAGTGTACACCGCAAAAAATTATTATATCTGCATCATTATTTGCAGCTTTCCTAGATAGATCTAATGAATCGCCAATAAAATCTGCAATTTCCTGAATCTCTGGAGCTTGATAATAGTGCGCAAGAATAATAGCATTAGCTTTTTTGCAACGCTCCTTTATTTCAGAAATCAAATCCTCTTCGTTTTGAACTGATTTCTGTTTTGCAGTAGAAGTTATACTGGTCAGGATTTAGAATATCTCTAAATAGATTATATGCCTTTAAACAGAAAAAATTCTGACAAATTTAAAAATTGCTATTGTTGGTGACTGTCATGGTCAATGGTCTGAATTAGACTTGAAAATTTTATCGATTATTAAACCAAATATAGTTTTATTCGTTGGTGATATTTCTGATGGGAGTGTCAAAATAATAAAAAAAATCAATGAGATCAAAATTCCTACTTTTGTGATTTTAGGAAATCATGATAGAGGGAAAGATTCTACAGGCGTAACTCTCTCAAAGCAGATACGTGTTCTTGGTGAAAAATATTGTGCATGGGATTTGAATGTTTTTAATAATCAAATAAATTTACTATCCGCCAGACCATGTAGTTCTGGCGGGGGCTATTATCTTTCGAAAGAAGTTAAAGGTGTTTATGGACCTATCACCGAACAAGATTCAATAAATAAAATTATCAAATGTTCGGAAAAGACTGTAGAAGATATACCTTTAATAATTATGTCTCATGCGGGCCCTTCGGGTTTAGGCTCAGAACCTAAAAGCATTTGTGGGAAAGACTGGAAATTACCCTCTTTAGATTGGGGGGATAGAGATTTGTCTGTGGCCATTTCTCAAATACAAAAAAGAAGAAAAGTTGATCTTGTAATTTTTGGTCATATGCACAATCGCCTTAAAAGAAATCTTGGTTTAAGAGAGATGTTTAAAATTGATAGCAAAGGAACAATTTATTTCAACACTGCTGTTGTGCCAAGATATAAAACTGATGAAGATGGGAAATTACTAATTAACTTTTCTTGGATTGAGTTTGAAAAAAAGGAATTAAGACATGTTTCTCATCGATGGTATTCAGAGTCTGGTGAAATTTTTGAAGAAGATAAATTTTTTTAGGATTAGATAATTTTGATCATATTTTAAGTATTTTTGGGCTTTTCATATCTTGAAAATAACGTTTGAGACAAGATATAACCGGCAATGCCTGCGGCTGTAAAAGCTAAACCATTTTTAAATAAAGGTAATAAATCATTTGTTCTGGATATTATCGGTGCCAAACCAAAAATTCCAAATAACATCCCCCATAAAGGAGAAAGAAGAGCTAAAAATCCAATTGATATGACTTGACCATCTTTTCTTGGAGCAGAAGCTAAACCTGCTACTAAACCTCCAAGAATAGATGTACATAAAGTCCATATATATTGCTCTTTAGGTAGGCCAGGGACAACTTGACACCCTCCTCTTTCAAGGCAAATCTTTACGGAATTAATTGCATCTAATACTGCGCCATCCTCACCGTGATCTTTCACATAATATTGATTACCAAATCTTGTTTGAAGTTCAACCCAAAATAACCTTGGCATAAAATTAAAATAAGCCTCTCCGACGTTAAAGTTCAGTAAATTTCCTCCTCTAGGATCTGCAACTATCAACAAACTTGTCTCATCTAAATCCCAATAGTCCTTTATTGCACTACCAGGAGAACTCTCAAACTGAGATAAATATTTAATTTTCCACCCACTTTCAATCTCTAGATTATTAAGCTTGTCCTCTAAAGATTTTTTCTGATTAGGGCTTAATGTTTTAGCTAAATCAATTACTGGTGTTTTTTCTTCTGGTAAGAGATTTGGATTATTTATAGCGAAAACGGGTTTATGTGAAATTAAAACTAATATAGATAGAAATATTCCCAATAAATAGTTAATCTTTGAAGGCATAAATAAGTTTTGTCTCTTTATATTTTCGCCGATGAATAGCTTACCCGCGAATAATCCAGATTGGTTAGTAAAAAAAATAATAAAAATGGGTGGCACTATAAGTTTTTATGACTTTATGAATTTTGTTTTAAATGATCCTATTAATGGTTATTACGGTAGCGGCAAAGCTGTGTTAGGCGTTCGAGGGGATTTTGTTACATCAACCTCTTTATCTGATGATTTTGCTTTTTTGGCTGGTAAACAAATAGAAGATTGGCTAATTCAGTTCAAAAGTAGTTTTTTATCTAATCAGAAATTAGCTGTAATTGAATTTGGAGCTGGAGATGGAAGCTTTATGAGTGGATTAATTAAATATTTTTTAGAAAATAACAAGAATTTTCTGGAAGGAGTTTCTTTTTTAATTATTGAACCTAATAAAGGGATGGTAGAAAAACAAAAAAATAAATTGGAGGAATTTTTAAACTTAGGTATTGATATTTTATGGAAAGGTTTGGAAGAAGTAGAGGAAAATAATATAAATGGAATAGTTCTTGCCAATGAGGTTTTAGATGCTTTGCCAGTTGAGAGAATAACCTTCTCAAAAGGAAAATTACTTCGACAAGCAGTTTCTATAGACAAAAAATCTCATAATTTATTTTTTGATGAAATGCCAATTACAAATGAATTGGACAAAAGTATTGAACTTGCTAAAAGTGAGTTGGGAATCACTATCCCGCCTGAAGATGCTCTTGAAGGATGGACGACAGAATGGCATATAGATAACTCAAAATGGTTAAAAGCTATTTATGGAAAAATTAATAATGGTATTTTATTGATAATTGATTACGCTAAAGAAGCTAAAAAATACTACACCTCTAAGAATTCTGATGGGACGATAGTTTCTTATGAAAATCAAAAAATGACGAATAATGTCCTAGATTCTCCTGGAAATTGCGATTTAACATCTCATGTGTGCATAGAAACTTTAATTCATGATGCTGAGACTCTTGGATTTAATACTGTTGGAATAACTAAACAAGGAGAGGCTTTGTTGGCACTTGGATTGGCAGAGAGACTTTATGGGATTCAGAAAGAATTTAAGGAGGATTTATCAAATGCCCTTTTAAGAAGGGAGGCATTACTTAGACTCGTTGATCCTGTTTGTTTAGGTGATTTTAAGTGGTTTGTTTTTAAAAAGTTTAATGAGAAGAAAATGAATATAAATTCAACCTGTTTGCGTTAAGAAAAAAACTTTAAAAATAATGCATCTTCTACGTCATCATATATATCCACAACACCAATTTCTTTCGGTAATATAAACCTCATTTTGCCATTACGAACTTTTTTATCGCCCATAAGTATTGTTAGAACGTCTTCTTTATTTATTTTGGGGATCTCGGTAGGAAGATCGTAACTCTTCAAAAGATTCTTCTGTCTTTCTAATTCTTCTTTAGACCATAACCCTTTATCAATTGCTATTTCCCCTGCAATATTCATACCAATTGATATTGCCTCACCATGTAGAAATTTGCCGTATCCACATAAATTTTCAATAACGTGACCAAAAGAATGACCATAATTCAATATTGCTCTAACACCATTTTCATGTTCGTCTTGAGAAACAATATAAGACTTTGTTTTAATTGAACTATTAATTATTTTAATTAGATATTCATTCTTCAGATTAATAAGTTCATTCTTGTTTTTTTCAATTTCTAAGTATTCGAAAAGTTCTTTATCTCTTATTACTCCGTATTTTATTACTTCGGCCATACCTGCACTGAATTCTCTTTTGGGCAAACTTTTTAAAGTTTCTGGATCAATAAAAACTGCTTTAGGTTGATTGAAAGCTCCAATTAAATTTTTACCTTTAGGATGATTTACTCCTGTTTTCCCTCCCACAGATGAATCAACCATCGATAATAAAGTTGTTGGAATCTGAATATATTCGATACCTCTCAGCCAAGTCGCAGCTGCAAAACCACTTACATCTCCAACAATTCCTCCTCCAAGGGCAATAATTATTGAATTTCTATCTAAACCAAATTCAAATGCAACGTCATATATTTCACTTAAGGTTTTTAAGTTTTTATATGATTCTCCAGCCTTGATAAGGAACATTTGGACCTGAAATTTATTATCTTTTAAATCATTTAAGAATTTTTCTCCATAAAAATTTGATATTTCTTCATTTGAAATTACAAGTATTTTTCTATTCTTTGTTATTCCAATTTTTAAAAGTTCTTCGCTGATATTATTCAGTATCCCTGCTTCAATAGTTACTTCGTATGACTTATTACCTAATGGGACTAATATTTTTCTCTTATTCACAATTGATTACCTAGTTAAAATTTATAAATATTTGGTATTAAGTACTATATATATTAGCAAAATCTAAGCTCTAGATACTTAAAAATTCAGTTGTTAAGAATTAGAAATCGTAATAAAATCATGCTATGAGTTTAAAAAGAAATATAAACGATATTAAGAAAAATTATTCCCTAGGAATAATTGGAGGCGGTCAACTGGCTTTGATGTTAACCGAGGCAGCACAAAAAAGAGATTTAGAAGTATGTGTGCAAACAAAATCTTGTGATGATCCTGCTGGTTTAAAAGCAGATCATGTCATAGAAGCTGATCCTTTAAAGATAAGAGGTAATAAATCGTTAATTAATGAGTGTGAAAAAATAATTTTTGAAAATGAATGGATAAAAATTGATAAATTAAATTTAATTGATAATAACGATATTTTTGTTCCAAGCCTTAATGCGATTAAGCCATTAGTAGATAGGTTTTCTCAAAAAAAATTAATAGATAGAATGAATATTCCCTGTCCAAAATGGATAAGTATTGAAGATTTTAAAAATCTCCCTTATGAGGAAATCAGTAATTGGAGTTTCCCTTTAATGGCAAAATCAAATAAAGGTGGATATGACGGTAAAGGGAACAGAAAAATAATGACAAAAGAAGATTTAGATTCTTTTTTAAAAGAGAATAATTCTGATGAATGGTTAATAGAAGAATGGATAGAGTATGAAAAGGAACTAGCTCTTGTTGGTTCGAGAGATAGAACCGGTAAGATAAGATTCTTTCCAATCGTTGAGACATTCCAATCAAATCATGTTTGTGATTGGGTTCTTGCACCTGCTACTACTGAATATGATTTGAACTTATTTGCAATAAATATTTTTTCCTCAATAGTCAATGAACTTAATTATGTTGGAGTTTTAGCTATTGAATTCTTCTATGGAGATAATGGTCTTTTAATTAATGAAATAGCTCCAAGAACACATAACTCAGCACATTTCTCTATTGAAGCTTGTACTTCAAGTCAGTTTGATCAATATGTTTGCATTTCTTCTGGGATAATGCCACCTGAAATTAAAATGCACTCAGAAGGGGCAATTATGATAAATCTACTGGGATTAAAAAAGAATTTCCCAATTTCAATAGAAACAAGAGTTAAAATGTTGTCTGAAATTGAGGGTTCTAATATTCATTGTTATGGTAAATCTCGAGAAATTCTGGGGAGAAAAATGGCTCACATTACATTTTTATTGAACGGTAAAACGCATTCAGAAAGATATGATCAGGCACAAGTTTTATTAACTATGGTAAGAGACATTTGGCCATCTCCAAATACATAAAAAAATAAGTTAGAGTTAAGTCACTGGATCTTTGGTTAAGTTCTTCTTTATGTGCTCTGATCTGACTTTCTTTCGACGTGAGGAGACTGTCGTGATGCGGTAGTAAACCGATCTTGTAATCGGAAACGAAAGCCCACTTTGAATCCTCTTCTGGCTTTTCCAGGTCGATGCAGCAGAGAACTGACGGGGATCCGGTAAACCTCTCAAAAGCTTGTAATATCAACGGTTTTTGAGGGGTTCTTTCTTTGCCTTGTATTGGGTGCCTTACCAGTACTGTATTTGTAATACTTTTTATACAAATGATTTGTAGCGATAGATTTATAAGGCATGCCTATTTGCTTTTTAAAGGTTCAGCTTATATAGGGCTTATTGAGAATGGATTTGTTCCAATTAAAGGTCATTTCTTGAGCTCCTTTCATGCATCCTCCTGTTGGATAGCTGATAACTTTTTTTGATATTGCACCAATACCAATAGCTAATACTCCAATACCTAATAATGCTTTTGATCTGTTACTTGTAAGAAGAGATTTCATTAGAAATTTGTATTTTTTTAATTATAGAAGCTATGTTTAAAGATCCAGAAGTCAAACCATTAATTGAGAGTGCTAGTCAGATTTATGATCCGACTGTCATATCAAGCTACTTTTAATTGACAGTCGATCTAAAATGATGAAATCTTTGATCGTCAACGTCTGCCATTAAATCATATTCTTTTGCCTTTTTTGTAATCCTCTTATATTCAATATCATTTACTAAATAAGCTAAATATTTTTCTAAAAAATTTATATTGATTTTTAGTTTCATTAATATCCTTTATTTATTAATAGCTAATAATTCTCTTTCTAACTTTTTTTGATTGATAGTCGATCTAAACTAAGGCGCAAGTAGCCTGTTTTTTTGATGAACACACTCATCAAAGATAGAAAACAAAAAAAAGCTCGCTTATATCCCTAAAAGCAAGCTCTCATGACGATTTGATTTTTAAATATTTATGCTGACAATCTACACTCAATTTCTATTATTTCTTTATCCATAAGCCTACCAATTTTTAAAACTACTGCCTTATCTAACCTTGAGAATTCTGATTGATGATTTGCAATCCAATTCGGATAAAGTTATTAATTCAGTTTTATTAACTAGTAAAAAAAGAATACCTAAATTAATTTATTTAATTAGTTGGTTTTTTCCCTTTAGCTATTATTACCAGTGACAGTAATAGATATGTAAAGAAGGAGATTAAGAAAATGTCTATATTTATTGTTTTATCTATAAATTTTTTAAATCCTGCTCTATTTTTTTTAGTTTTTGATTAATTTCTTTTTGCTCCCTCAATAAAGCTTTTTTCTTTGTTTGAAGTTCTTTGTTCAAGGGGGAATTAAAGTATTTTTGATAAGCAAGGAAAAAAACCGCAAGTGCTACCACAATTCCTAAAGCACCAATTATTAGTATGGGAGAAGATGGGAAATCGTAAAAGGGTATAGAAAGTAAAAACATTTTAAAAAATACCTGGTATGATCCAGCCAAAAAGGCCGTAGTTTACTACTAATGCGAATAAACCCATCATTGCCATTCTTCCATTGGTTCTCTCGGCATTTTGCCAATAAGTTGATTTTGAGTTTTCCATTTTTTGATTGTTCGTTAATAAGGGTGATTAAATATTTATAGTGCGTAAGCAATACTTGGTGCTATCGCAGTAGTTATTGTTTAAATGCCAAATAGTGATATGGCAGTTGGATATGTTTTTATAAGAGTCCTACTTTTCCTGCTGTAAAACCCACAGTAAGAAAGAAACCAAACTCTAAAAGGTCTTTAGCACTTGAAGGGACTGAGTTAAATAAGGATGAGATGAAAATCATTTTGATATATATCCTCTAAGCCCCTTTGGGAACATAGTTATACATCGGCGAGATTAATCCACCGCCACCATCATCGTCATCATCATCATTCCATGGCAAATCACTCAACATTAATGCACTAACAATAAATACCGTTATGACTGGCATAAAAGGAAAAAGTATAGTGTTGATCCAAGTGTGAATTCCTGCCTCAAGCATTACACCATGCCAGGAATAATTTGACCTGTTGTTAGATAAGCCCCAACAAGAGCAACAAAGCCCATCATTGCAAATCTGCCGTTAAGCTTCTCAGCTATAATCTTTTCCTTCTCAACTGTTTTTGTTTTTGTGTTTGTCATTAGAACCAACCAGGAATAATCTGACCAGTTGTTACGTATGCGCCAACAGCTGCAACGAAACCAAGCATTGCTGCCCAACCGTTAAATCTTTCTGCTTGAGGGGTCATTTTTATAAAGAGTAATTTATGTAAACTAATGTAACACCAATATTAATTAATGTAAAGAAATTGATCTATATTTCTATTTATTTCAGACATTCTACGCATATCTGTAGCATAAATGTACATTAGCTAAGTCGCTGTAGATATTGTTATCAAGCTGCTTCTGGAGCAAGTTTATAGCCTATCGCTTAACCAGTCAAAGAAATGATAAGTGTAAAGACCTTTCCTAGCAAGAAGTAAATGTTCATTATTTAATAAGCGGTGCAAGTAGTAAGAGTTTATTACTTTTTTTATTTAAACTTTTTATCGTAGAAGTCTCTTTCATTTTTGAGTAATTGTTTTGATTGCGATTCATAGCAAATATTGCTTTGATTTAAAAAATTACCCTTCAATGATTAAAGTCTTAATTACTCTTTTAACTTCATTTCTTATTTGGTTTGGCATTGTAAAAATATTTACCAAAGATAATGAAAATTCAATTAATATTCTTTCAAGTAAATTGTTTAATGATTTTTCTTTGATTTTTCGAAATATAATTGATCTTATCGATTCTCTTTTTAAAAGCTTCATTCAAATCTATGAACTTTTAGGTACATTATTAAAAAATGTAGTTGGAATATTTAAGTCATTGATGTCTGCTTTTATTCAATTTCTAAATCTCTTTAAATTAATAGGGATTACTTGTTTATCTTTTATTTCTTTATGTAAGGGACTATTCAAGGAATCGAGGAAAATTAATATCTTTAATAATTTTGAATTAACACTTAATAATACTGATTCTGCCAAAAACAATGTAATTAAATTAAATGAAAAAACAGAAGAAAATAAAAAGGAAGAAAAATTTATTCCCTCTTTTTTAGATCGACTTTCATTTATCAATAAGTAATTAGTACATTGTATTTTTACTTTCATTAATGGAAGTAGGTACAGCCATAGCAGATAGTAGTGGGATTAGTAAGCGTTTCATGAATCTGGATTTTCTCCTACTAATTCCAAACCATCTTTCCTTCATTTGTTTGCATGTATTGTTCCATCCTGGATCAGGCTGGTAATCAGGACATCTTTTATCATTAAAGGCTTTAGCATTAGTAGTTCCAAGTTCATGCAGCAGAGAACTTGCGGGGATCAGGTGTAGCCTATCAAAATGCTTGCAATAAATGGCTTTTGCTAAGTATTTTGTTGTTATGAATTTGGTGTGTAGGACCAAAGTGCAGTGCAAGATTTAAGACCATATTAGCTATTGCTAAATCAAATAAGCTATAGCTTGAGAAACAGATCTCTTCTAATAAAAAATTTAATTTAAGTAAAAAATTATACTCTAAAAAATAATTACCACTATTATCTTATTTAATAGCTTTAAAGTATTTTGGATAATATTCTTTTATTTATAACAGGTGTTTTGTCAGGAATTATTGCAGGGTTTATTCTTGGACGTTTATATACAAAAAGTAATAGAAACAATGATGGAAGTAGAGAAAGTTTACTCGAAGAAAGATTATTAAAGGCAGATAAATCTATAGAAGATTTTTCATTGGCATATGACAATCTAAGGGAAGAATTAAAAAATGTTCAAAAAGAGGCTCGAGAAAATAGCGAGAAGGCAAAAGTTAAGGAAGTTGAACTCCAGAAAACTTTTGAAGAAAAAGTCAACCTAGATAATAATTACAAAGAAATTTCTGAAAAGTTGGATTTAATAAGAATCCAAAAGGAAAAACTAAGTATAGAGAATGGAGAATTGACGGAACAATTGAAATCTCAGGAAGATGAATCTTTGCGTTTAGATAAAGAAAAAAATAAATTAGAAGAGATACAAGAAATTAATATTGAAGAGAAAGAGAGATTGCGAGTTGAGAGAGAAAATCTCAGCAATAAATTTGCTGAAATTAAGGAGCAATTGAGATCACAAGAAAGCCAAAATAAATTTTTAGAACAAGCCAAAGCAGATCTCCTTACTCAGTTTCAAGCACTTAGTGGAAAAATGCTGGATGGATCAAGAAATGCTTTGCTAAAGACGACAAAAGAAACAGTAACAGAGCCTTTTACAAAGCAAGTTGAGACACTCAGAAAACAAGTTGAAGAGCTTTCAAAAGATTCTTCAGAAAAACTTGGTGTTTTAGCTCAAACTACATCTGAGTTAAAAGAAAAAAGTGAAGATGTTAGAGGTGCTGCTCAACAATTAACAAGTGCCTTAAGATCTCCGAATGTTAAAGGTAGATGGGGAGAAGTTAACCTTAAACGGATTTTAGAATTTGTAGGATTAATCAACTACTGTGATTTTGATGAGCAACTTAATATTCAAACTGAGGGAGGCGGTAGTCTCAAACCTGATTGTGTGATTACTATTCCTGGCTCAAGAAAACTAATAGTTGATTCAAAAGCTCCAATTGAAAGCTATTTAGATGCTATACAAGCGACCGATAGTAATATTCAGGAAAAACTCTTAACTGAGCATCTTAGGAAAGTCAGAAGTCATATTGACCAACTTTCTAAAAAAGATTATGCAAATAATTTAAGTGAAATAGGACAGGTCGTTGATGGAGTAATTCTCTACATCCCAGTTGAGGGTGCATTATCTATGGCATTAGAGAGAGATCCATCTCTTCTAGAGTATGCTTTTGAAAAAAATATTATTCTTACTTTCCCTACAAGTCTCCTTGCAATATTAAAAGGCTTGTCAATGACGATTCAACAGGCGGAAATTACGAAGAATATTAATGAAATTCAGAAGAACGCTATTGAACTCTCTAAGAGATTCTCAAATTTTATTGAAAAGTTTAATTCAATAGGTTCAAATATTACTAGGTTAAATAAATCATTTAATGAGGCTGTTGGTTCTTTCGAAAGAAGACTAATGCCACAAGGTAAACGTTTTGCAGAAATGTCAGGGCAAAATGCTGAATTGAATCTTACTGAAGAAGTTGATATCCTCGTAAAGGAATTAAAAACTTCAGATCAAAATAAATAAAATTAAAAAGTTTAATCTTTAATAACTTTTTCCTTTAAGCTAATTCTTCATCCACATATAGCACATTAGCAAAGGCAGCTTGAAGTCCTGAATAATCATTTGTTTTTTAATAGATCTTTTTGTTCTAAATAATTAACAAGAGTTCTTATTTGTTCGATAGTATTTTCTTCTAATTCCTTCATTAGTCTCTTTCTATTAACTCTATCTTATATCCAACAGGATCTTCTACGAACGCTAAGACTGTTGATCTTGTCGCATTTGTTTTTTCTTCAGTCTTTCGTATTCAACGTGCAAAACACCTAAACGCCAAGCATCTTTCAATCCTTTGACACCTCCTATCAGGAGTTTTGCATCAGAAGGTGAATGTGACTTCATGTTCAAGAAATCTTTTTGCCAAGATTTGTCATTCCATTTATTAGTCATTCAACCAGCTCAAGTTTATAAACTATATCTTTGCAGTTATTAGCTTTATCCAATTCTGAACCTAACATCTTTGCAAACTCTTCTAGACTTGAAACAGTATAAAAGGAATGAGACTTGCGATCATTAATTTTTACAAATCATAATTAATTACGATTCCATCTTCTTGTTCTTCTATTCATTGCTTAACAGTCTCTTCATAAATATTGAAAAGAGCAATCAAAATTGCAAACGATTAATAACTTTTCCATAAAAAGAGAAGGTTTTCTCCCTCCAATTTTAAATCGACTATCAATAAGATATTTGTTTTTGATAAGTGCAAATAATTTGTTTGCCAAAATGCTTGACGATCTATTCCTAATGTATCTATATTAATAGTACAAATGTATTATTAGTAATGACTATAGGAGGAGCTAATGTTTGGACTAATTTTTCTTACGGTTATCGTAATGAGTCCCCAAGTGGTTGGTTGCTTAGCCCAGACCGCAGCAGATTAATTTTGTTTACAAGGAATAAAAAATCTCCAAGAAATAGTATGAGAATTTTTGCTCATACATATTATGCAAATGATCTAGGTGAGCCAATGGCAATTAAATCATCAACTCAAATGTATTTGGATAATGCTTGGGATAAATGGCATGACCTTCAATTAGAAGGTTGGACTTTTGAAGAACTTGAATTACCTGAATCAGTATGACTAACTTAAATCCAATAAAAAAGAAACTATCAAAAGTAGATAGAAAGATATCTATACAAGACTCATCAAAATTATTAGCAGAATTTTTTAATGGTGTTGTCATTGAACTTGATGAAGAATATAGATATGACTCATAAAGAATTGATAGATCAAATTTCCGCAAATTTATTTAAACAAAGTGGAAAGTTAGAAAGCAGAAGATCTTGGTTGGCAATGAGAAATTATCTCGAACAATTAGATAGCGAGCAACTTAAATCCATTCTTAAGGACCACCGATGATTTATAAACTTTATTTTGAATTATTTATTTGGTTTTTATTTTTTTCTTAATTCTTAGAAAACCGTATGTTGCAAAGCCAACCAAAAACATATCTAAGTAAATATGCCAAGTAGGAAAAATCTGATGTACTAATTCCATTAACTTTTTATTGCAACTTGCCAATAAGGATAATCTAAATTTGATTTTTCTCTAATTAATTGTAATTTTCTAGAATTTATCTTTACTACTATTCCATCTGTTGGATATTCCCTAAAAAGTTTCCCTTCTATCCACTGTTTTCTGAATACTTGAACTTGGCTCGTAAAGTTGCATGAAATATCCTGAGGGATCGTGAAGCCAAGCTCGGAAAGACTCTTTTTGGATTCATATTGGTTAAGTGTTGAATTAAGTATTTGAAATGCGCAGAAGCTAAGTCTTTCAGGAAATCCTTCTTTTGCTCTGAGATATCCTGAAGCCATTCTTTGGGAGATATTTGGAGTTTGGTTAGATGCGTATAGTTCGCCTCTAACTTGAAGAACTCCTCGCAAAGGAAGATGATTGGGAATGTCTTGAACTTTTATAAGTTTAGTAGTGACGTCAGTCCCCTTTCTTGAAATTGCTTTCTCCAAGATTCCATCCCTATATTGCAAAGCAACAGCACAACCATCAATTTTAGGCTCAATTAATAATCTCGTATCTGCTAATAATCCTTCCAAAAATCTATCTATTGAATCCTTCTCTAATGAAGGTAAAACTAACTTACTTCTTTTCTTAAAGTAATCACAATTAGGATTTGTTCTTAATAAATTCTTTTCAAGTTGGTCGAACTGCTTATCAGAAATTAAAGCATTACCATTTCTGTAATTATCGTCATACCATTCAATTCGTTCTTCGAAATAAGTCTTCATTTAATACGATTTCTTAAGTTTTGGGCTAGGTATCGAATTTGGTTTATCTATAATCCATTTATCTCTATCTTCATATTTAACAGTCCATAAAAGAAATGAAGAAATTTGTTTTAAAGATATACCAACCAAATACCTTGTTTTTGGACTTATTGATATAAATCCAAATAATGATATTAATAAAAATAGTTTGAACACACCCTTAATCATTCATAAAATCAGAATAACTTTTGCAAACTTTTTAATTTATGCAATTTTTATAACCTTCAATCTTTGCTAGTTCAGCAATGTTTAAACCTGTTTCTTCTAATAAAGTTTCTCCGATATCGTCTTGATTGAATTTAGTTAAGGCTCCTTTAGTAGAGTATTTAATGCATTGGTTTTTATATTTTGCTTCATTGACCACAGGAGATAAATAAAAACCAAATAAGATGATAAAAACTCCATAGGTTACAACTTTTCTATGGTTTTTCCACCATTCATAAAATTTATTGGACACGATAACTAACTAACTAACTAACTCCTATTTTAAATTGATTGTCAACAAAATACTTTAATAATTAAGGGACTAGTTAATTCTTTGTTTTTCCTTAATGTATCTAAGCCAAGAATAATATCTTGATTTTCTAATCCTTTGTTCTTTAGAGACTAATCTATCTGCAGATTCTAAGGGTGATTCTCCTTTCTTAATTTTTGTTGTAATAGATATACCAAAACCTTTTGCTTCAATTTTTGCTATGCCGCCTTCTAAAAAAAATAGAAAAGACCAACCTTGATTCCATCCTAAATAGAAGGGATTTGGATACATATTATTTTTGGATTTACCCTTCTATGATATTTTCTTTTGAAGGAGTTACTTGTATAGACTGTTGCCAAATAAGAATTTTACCGAAGCTTATTTATAGCAAGTGATTTTTGTATTTAAATAATTATAAGAAAGAATACTTGACGTTGAATAGTAGTACATCTATATTATTAGTACAACTGTATTATCTTCATGACAACTGGAGTTGCTAATGTTCGGACTAATTTTTATCCTAGCAGCCTTATTGACCCCCCAACTGGCTGGTTGTTTAACCAAAAAAGTGATTTATTGATTTTTTTTGAGAGTTATAAGAAATCTGAATCTAATAACTTAAAAGTTTATACTCACCTTTTCTATGCAAATGAATTAGGTGAACCTGCCCAACTGAAAAATTCAAGACTTCATTCTATTCAGGGTGCTTATGAAACATGGAATGAATTAATTTTAGGGGACTGGCAAATTGTTACTAATAAATTCCAATAATCATGATTAAGGTAAATCCGGCAAAATGGGAATATCTAAGAGAATCTATTTTAAAACGAAAACTTACAAAGATTTGTATTACTTGCAATCACTTTCTCTACAGCACTACAGAAACTTTTGCTACTGTCTTGATCTGTCCAAGATACGAAAAACGTATACCACAGGATGATCATTTACTTAAAGGTTGTGAAAATTGGCAAAAAATTAGGACTATATTATCCCCGAAACTTCTTAATTATTCTTCAATTAAATTTTTATAAGTAGATATATTTAGTTATGTAAACAAAGCATTATTTTATACTACTCCAAAAAATGTTTTAAGGTAATTTCATATTTATGATTCAATTTTACTTTTCCATATTTCTATTAGTTGTGCTTACTTTTTTTGCACTTTTGTTGGACGCACCAGAATTAGCATCTTTAATTCAAACATTTTAGGATTTAAAAATTAGGTTCCAATTTTTTATAGACCAAAACTTGTTTAAGATTATCAAAATAAATAAATAAATAAATATTAGATTAAATAATTAAATCAGCATTTTTACTGATTTACTTTCTGTATAAGTAAGACGTAAGTTTAATTTGTTGAATCGGAGGGATCTAATGATTGACAGTCCACCAGAGGAGTTAGATTATAAAATTTATATCTAGATAAAACTAATGCTATGTCAGGAATGCATCTCTTGTTAGAGATTCATTCCTCTTTAATTTTTCTAAAAAATTATGAATATTAAAATTTTAAAGTAAATTATATATTGTGTTTTAAAGCCTCTTATAGATACTGTCTAATTTTACCTGAATCCAAACCCATTTTTTTGTTCTTTCTTCTCTTCCCATCCGTTCATAATTAGGTTTAATAAACTTTTGATTTCTAAATTAGAAGCACCAGTATCTTTTTGAAGATTGATACATATATTCTTTATTTCCTCATAGGCATTATCAATCAATAATCTTTTTACATTTGGATTAGTCATAGAATTTTAAAAAGCTCCGTTACAGTTAAATCCACTGCAGTTAATAATTCTGAAAATATTCATTATGTAATTATGGAAGTTTTCATCAAAAAAAAATGCCCAGGTCGTAAATATAACAAAACAAGAGACAGCAAAAGCAGCATATTGAAGCCAATGTATTCCATAGCTGTCTAATCCATTTTTATCAAAATCAGAATTACTCAATTGCTTTTTTTCTTATAATAAAAATTTTTTTTTTAAAAGGTGAGCTTTTGAAATAGTTTTAATTCCCTGAAAATCTTAAATGTTTTTATTGCTTAAATAAAACCTGGAATTATCCATCCAAAAAAGCCGTAGTTTATTATTAAAACTAAAAAACCAATCATAGCTAATCTGCCATTTGTTATTTCGGCATTTTCCCAATATTGACCGATGTAGTTTTTAATTTTTTTTGAATTCTTATCTATCAAATAATTTGGATCTAGAGGTTCATGCAATCGTTTAATTGTATATAAAGAAAATTGGATTGTAATTGCAATGATTAAAATTATAAAACTAGTTAGAGAATCCATTTTTTTATTTCATCTGTGGTAAATAACATTTGTATTTATCAAAAATTTCCTTATATTTGATTTATTGGTAAAAGAGAATCTTAATTAGAATTATTAATTAATGTAACATATTCTAAAAAAAAATAGTATTAATTTTTACTTTTTTTTTGGAATTCTAATTATAAAAGACCTATGTGTTACGTTTATGTGTCAGATATATCTAAGGACCTTTCTCAATGGAATCAAAGTATTTGAGTTAACATTGTATCGCTCGAAATGTAGAGAGTACTTAACAGTAGCTATATTTTTATATGAATAAATTGTCAATATTATTGATCTACAAATAAAATTTTTAATAACTATGTAGGATTATTTTTGTTTGATTTTAGGAAGATAAAATTTATTGCCTAATGTATATCCTATTGACATAAGTACTAACCCAATAAGTTGAGGTAAATGTGCATTTGCAAGAGAGATTTTTTCAATCATTTCTCAGTATATAAAACAACATAATAATAAAAATTTCTTAATTCTGTAAATCTATTTCTTTTTTGATTCTTTGATTTCGCCAGATTTTTTTAGAGAATTCACAAGTCTTTCATTTTCTGTTTTTAAATTTTCTAATGCAGATTTTGTGAATTGCTCTTTAGCCTCAAATTTTGCTGATCTTATAACTTTTTTATTTGGAAGTTTTTTCTTAGGTTCTGGCTTCATATTAAATAGCTTTTTGGAAATATTAGAAGATATTTTTTCCGCATTAGGTAATATTTTTTACAGTTTTCTGGTTAATAATATAAATTTACATAAAAAAATTAATCTTTATCTTTTGGGAGCGTTAACCAACCTGAAGTCCATTCTGATTTTAGTTTTGCCCATGTGATCCTTTTAATATCTTTTTTATTTTTGGTGGGAAAAATATCAACCCATCTAGATTTATTTTTACCACCATAAGATTTAACTTGAAAATGCCTATTACCATTAATAGTTTTTGGTGCTGTCCAACAAAGAGTGGGAGGCCATTTCATGAAAATTTTAAAAAGTTAAAAAAAACTAAAGGTTGCTTTGCCCAGTCAAAACTAAACCATAATATGCAATCCTACCAAGAATAAGTACAATGCCTAGTATCCTAATAATCATGTTTTAATTATTTTTAATTTAAGATTATATTGAAGAATTTTTATATATTTGAGTCGAACATTTTTAAATTCTTTAATTATTCCCTTTTTTATTTCTAACTAAGGAGTGGCATGATTTTGGATGCCATTCATTTTGAATATTCTCAATTAGATCATAAATAAAAGAATCTGGACATCCAGTTTCTTTTTGAAGTTCTGAAAGCTCTTCTTTTATGGATTGATACACATTCGTTATTATCCCAATATTTTCTTCTTGGGAGGGAGCCCAGTTTTTATTATCCATTGTTACGGTTTTAATTATTTTCCACAATATCGTAATAAGTTATATCTCCATAATCAGCATCTGAACAACATAAATCACCATATAGTTCTTCTAACAAATCGTATGCATCTGAATACTTATCAAAACTTTGAGTGGTTAATTTGTCATCTTTGCCATCAATTCTAATTATTTTGTAATTCATATTTAACTCAGAGGCAAAAAGTATATTTTTGATACATTAGAAAATATTATAAATAAAAAAATTATTTAGGACTATTAGTATTGGTGGGGTAAAGTTTCTGAATTTTATTCTTCTGAATTTCTATTTTTCTTTGCTCATATTTTTTTGCCATTATTTTTCTGATAAATAATTGTGGGATAAGCCAAACCAAAGCAATAGCTATAGCCATGAAAACAGGATTTCTCCAAGTTAACCTAATAATATCTTGTATAAATTCTTGATTAGAAATTTCCATAAAATGAATTTTGGATGATAAAAATATCTACACTATCTTTTAAAAAACATTATAAATTTCATAAATTATTATAACCTTAAAAAAATCTTATCAGGATTTTATACCTTTTATCTTTTTCTAGTTTGTTTTTTTTGATATTTGGTTTAGATTAATTTTTTATTTTTAGTTTAAAGATGTCAACTTATCTAATCACAGGATCAAATAGGGGTATTGGATTAGAATTGTGTAGGCAAATTCATAAGAGAGGAGATATTGTAATTGCAACGTGTAGGAAAGCTTCAAAAGAACTTAGGGATTTAGGAGTGAGAATTGAAGAGAATATAGAAATTTCTTCTGATGAGTCAATAACAAATTTGTGTAAAAAACTATCCGGAGTTAATTTAGATTGCTTAATTCATAATGCAGGAATTTATGAATTTAATTCTTTCGAAAACTTAGATAAAGAAAGTATTTTGCGTCAATTTGAAGTGAATGCATTAAGCCCAATATTTCTTACTCAATCACTCAAACATCTTTTAAAAAGATCCTCTAAAGTTGCTTTTATTACAAGTAGAATGGGATCTATCGAAGATAATTCATCTGGAAGTTCTTATGGTTACAGGATGTCTAAAGTCGCCTTATCAATGGCAGCAAAATCAATTTCTATAGATTTATCAAAAGAAGATATTTTTGTAGCTATTTTACATCCAGGGCTCGTGAGTACAAGAATGACAGGCTTTACTAGAAATGGAATTAGTCCTGAAGAATCAGCAAATGGCCTTTTAAAACGAATTGATTCTTTAAATAAAAAAAACTCAGGTACGTTTTGGCATGCCAACGGAGAAGTTTTGCCTTGGTAATATCTAAACTTTTATATTGAAGAGATTTATATCGTTAATTTGTTAAAAAACTTTTAAATTTTCAACCAATTTCGTTGCTTGTTTAATTCTTTTAGTTATCTTTAAAAAAACATTAGTAAAGGAGGTGATTCATTGTCGTATCTACCGAAAATTGCGGTTATCGAAGGGGCCGTGAATTCAGTATCTTCATCATATTCATCGGTCTCTTTTTCTTTAATTAAGAAAAAAGGTTTTATCATCAATAGATTTATATAAATCAGTCACTTAATAATCAAAAGCTCTGCCTCTCAAGTAGATGCAGAGTTTTTTTTATGAATTTAAATAATCTTTTAAAGTGTAATCTATCTTTTTTTGCCGAAATATACTAAGGCTAAAAAAGATAAAGTGCTCACCAAAGCGATTAAATACCACCCAATTGAGGAGTTGCTAGTTACTTCTATCATTTATTCTGATTTTTGTCGGAGGAATTTATTATTTGAGTGAAAATCACAATTGATATCATTAAAAAAAATAAAAGAATGTAAGTTAAGTTCATTTATAAAAAAATGCTAATTATTAAAAAGATTATTCCTAGAACTACCGTAACAATTGCTCCATCAACTAATAAGTCTTTCCATGTATAGCTTTTAAGCATCCTTCTTTTATCTTCTTCACTCATAAGATTCTTCAACCAGGTCCAATCTAAAAGCTGTGTCAATGCAATGGCAAAAATAACGTGACCCAGCAAAATCCCTATTAGATCAATTCTAGAAATATCTTTAGTGAAACTTGTGATAATAAAAACGTCCACTAGCTTTTGTCTTTATTAGATAATGCTCCACCTTCTTTTTTGTATTTTTCCCAAGCTTCACTTATTTTAGCTTTTGAAAAATTTTGTTTCCCCTCAGAGAATTTATTTTTGAGATTATTAAAACTATTTGTCAGCTCTTTTTTTGTTGGTTCATCAAGAAAGTTTGATGTTAATTTCCATAGATACCAGCTACTAGCTAGAAGGAGAATCAATCCAAGTAATTGCATATTTGTTTTTTACTATGCTACAACTTTTTAAATGGTTTCGATAAGTTAATTTATTTGAAACTTATAAAATTTCTTTCACTAAATTGAAATTAGAGTTTTAACCAGTGAAAAAATATTCTATCTAGTAACCAAATAGTTAACCCCCCTTCCAGGAAAGCTAACCAGTACATCCCATAATCAGAAAACCCCATTTGTTCTTTTACCGTTTTAATTAATTTTTTATGAGCTTGAATAAGATCTTTCATTAATAAATCAAAATTGTTTTAAACCTGTTGAATTTCTTTAATTAAAGAACCCTTTCCATAACAAGATAGACAGGTTTTAGTTTCATCTAATGAAATTCTTAGAAAACCTGCGCCATTACATCTAAAGCAATTTACTTTAGTGTTTGAATAGATTTTTGACTTGATTTTAGCAGCACGATTTAAGTAAGAAACAGTTTCTTTACGACCGTTTGCTTTAGCAGCTTTGTTTAAAAGTTTTTTGTAGTTGATTTTAAGTTCTTGGGTATTCATCTTTTAAATGGAACTGATTTTCGATTATAGGTACAGGAATTAATAAGTAATTTAAATAAACTCTAAGAATTTACCGTTTATATTTCTAATCTGATCTCTTATTGAGATTCAACTAATATAACTGATATTTATTTTTAATGTTTAACCAAGAAGTACAATTATGTATTTTTAAAAGAAAATTTATATTTAATTAACTATCTCAAATAATTAAAAAATAAATTAGTTTTTGATTCTCAGAAGAATAGATTTTTAAATAGGATTATTTCTTAAAAATATATATTTGATAACTCTAAAATATTATTTTCCAGCCTTTTTAAGATTTTTTATTAAAAAATCATTTTCATTAGTAAGAACATCAAGCTTAGATTTCTTAAATTCTTCTTTAATTACAGAAGTTAAATTTTTTTTAATTTTATTGAAATTCATAAATTTAAAATTTCAAAAAAGACAATAAGAATCATACTGATCCCCAAAACAAAATGTGGACAGATTTTTCAAAAAAGCGAAAATATTTTATTTTGCACATAGAAGATTTAATTCAATCAACATACTGTGGAAAACCCTGTTGAAAAACACTAAAAAAGTGGATAACTCTCGGGGAGCATTATCAAAACAAGCTTTTATCGATTAATTTCTAAGTATTAATACTGAATCAAGAAAAGTTTAAATATAGTTTAAAAGAGATCAAAATCTATTGTTATAACTGTGGGATCATTACTTTTATCTTTTAAAAAAGGATCTTTTCTAGAAACTAGTGTTGATAAGAAAATTTAAAATATATTTTTGTATGATGTATCAAATTGACAATTAAAGTTACGAAAAATAAATGGAAACTTGAATTTTGAAAAATTTGTCTCATCTGTTCAAATTAAGTCTTGATTCGGTTTTCTCTATGCCAATACTTCTCAATCCTTGAATTAATCAAATAGGTTTATTTTAGTTAAAAACTTAAAATGACAAAAGAAAAAACGGATTCAAAAAAATGTTCTGGAAAGAAAAACATTATGTTTGCCTATGGCTTTGTACAACTTGGTTCTAGTTTCATATCTGCAATAGCATTAGCCGCGATTGCTTTTGGATTCTGTTCAGTTAAAAAAGAGTCTAAACTCTTTAATTATTGTGTTGCCGAAATTATTGAAGATGGTGGTAAAAATTCTGAGGCCGTAAGATATTGCAATGGGGGCAATTAAAAATATTTCACATAATAATTAAATGAATTCAACATGTGATTTGATTATTGAATCCTTAAAAGATGAGCCAATTGGAGATACTGATCACTTTATTTGGTTTATAACAGATATTGGCATTGTTGCCCTTTTTAAAAGAGGGGAGAACTTCGAAAAATATAGTTCTAATGTCGAAATTGAGGCAAATAAAATAGATTTGGATATAAGCAAAGAAGAAAAGGAGTATCTCAATATTAAAGAGAAACAATTTTTCTTATTTTATTCATAATTTAAAATCTATTTCACGATTTAGTAAGATGGCTCAAGGTTAAAGCTTGGCTGCTTAATATTATTTTCGCTAATTAATTCGTACGTAAGTTCTTTATTTAGGGCATTTATATAGGATGTATAAAGTTTCCCCCAAACAAATTCGAATTCATCTTTACTTAAATTCTTGAAAAGAATTTCTCCTTTAAAGTAAATGTGATAAGAATCATTCATAGTGAAAAATCAATCTTATCCTTTTTAACGCAAAGAATTCTGTATGTAGTATTGTCTGCTACTAAAAAAGATTAATAAATGGGATGAGAAATACTCTTAAACCATTCGTGTATTCATTTTTTGTTTTTTGAATAATCCAACTGTCTCATCAAGATCCATGCATGGCTGAATACTTATATCCATTAACCTTCTCCAGGGATGCCATTGCTTCCAAATCGTCTCAAGAGAATCTGCGCTAACTACAGAATGTCCAATACCATTTTGAACCATAAAAATCCAAGAATGGACCTCATAGTTTTCAGGTCTGTTTTGAGGGCCGCCTGATTCGTACCAATTAATTAGCATTTCTGCCCCTTCTTCTTGATCCTCGCCATCAGTAAATTCGTAGGAAATCAAATACCTTTGCATATAGATTATTATTAAAATCTCTAAACTATTTTAACTCTAGATTTAGATATTGCCTTCCAATTTAAAAAATGCTATGAAGTTTATAGAATTGATTGTTTAAATGGCAGAAGGATTTGGAAAAATTAAAAAAAATGTCTTAAGTAATATATCTTTTATAAATAAGACAATTTTGAAGTATTTTCAAAACCATGACCTATTCGTATAGCTCCAGTTGATAGATAATATTTGATACTTTTTAAAACACAATAAATTAGTTATTATGTTTATGCTTAAGAGATTTTAATGAAAAATAAAAAGGATAATCGTGATCCAATTGATAATTTAGAGTATGAAAAAGTTCTAGAAGAAGAAATAATTAATTCATACGAAAGTAAATTGCATAAAGATACTGAACAAGATAGTAAAAAGATTAAACTCTATAGACTTAAAAGAACTCCATTGGAGATAGTAAATAGGTTATTTTTCTTTTTCTTTGTTGGAAGTTTTCTTTTCTCTTTGTTTTTAGCTTATTCAGAAAGTAAGTTGTGGTTCATACTTTATGTAATAAGTGCATTGTCATGTGTTTTCTATACTCCTAATAGAAAGGCACTTAAAGAATTAATAGCAGCTTGGCCTAATATAGAAGATCTCATTAAAGGGAGGAGTATGTGGAGAAAAGGCAAATAAATAGTTTATGAAACCGTTAAGTTCATTTAAAAAATGGTTATTAAATATCCTTGTGCCATACATAGAGGGCACCAACAAGAAAAAAGAGGATAAAAAATGAGTTTAATAAAGGTTGGAATTATTGTTGAAATTTTTTTGTTTGTAGGGGTTTTTTTATGGCTTAGGAAATTAACTAGTAAAAAAGGTAGGCAACCATCTCTATCAAAAAAAACAATAAAAAATCT
This sequence comes from Prochlorococcus marinus str. MIT 9312, assembly GCF_000012645.1. NCBI lineage: Bacteria > Bacillati > Cyanobacteriota > Cyanophyceae > Synechococcales > Prochlorococcaceae > Prochlorococcus > Prochlorococcus marinus. Next base: position 663,744 of record NC_007577.1, read on the forward strand.
CAAATTGTAGAATTTTGATCACAAATAAGGAATCTTTATAGAGAGATCAAATTTATGGGAAAATTCTTTACTTTTTTTCTCTCGTTTTGTGTATGAAATCGGTTAGAACATCTATAACTTTCTTAAAAATATGGTTTCCTCCATTCAAGGTCTTGCTCCAATAACTAATCCATTAAATAGTGTCTTAATTGAAAAGAAACTAATAAATGTTGATCAAAAGTTCATTCAACTTGTTTCTCTGGCAGAAGGATTACCTCGCACAGAAGTTATTGAAAGTAATAGAAATTATTGGAGAGGTGTTTGTAGAAGCTTAATTTTTAGATTTCCAGATGATCTCGAAATTTTGAAGCTTGACGTAAGAAGTTATGTAGATAGATCAAAAGGCATTATTCAGATAAGATCCGCAGCAAGATTAGGACAATCAGATTTAGGTGTAAATCTTAGAAGAGTGGAATACTTGTTTAATCAATTAGAGAAATTTTAATTAATCTATTTTTTATAAATTTAAGGTTCTTTTTGCTAATTAGGTGTGCTTTAATTCATAAGAATATTTGAAATGCCATGATAAAGATTATCTTAGTTGGAATTATTATAGCGCTTGTATATTCTCAACCTGACCTTCGTCTTACAGTTGCCGACTGGTTAAAAGCAGCCTCTGATTTTCTTATTGAATCAGTACAGGTAAAACCTTGAATTAATTTTTAATGAAGCATTAAATAAGACCTGAGACAGTAAGCATTTGTTTAATGCATACAGCTACGAAAATAAGTATTATTATCCTGCTTAAAATGTATTTCACTTAAACAAATAAATAGTTTTAGGAACATAATAGAAAATTTTTTTGAAATTTTTGAATAGTTAACGATAATAAGGGATATGAAGCTTAGATTATTTGAGTTCTATTTTATTAAAGACTATTTAAGGCCTTGGTTTGGTCTTATTTATTCTTTATTCTTTCTGTTTTTTTTAGGTGCAATTGGTTATCGAATAACAGAGGGATGGGAATGGAGTGATTGCTTATGGATGGTTCTGATCACAATAACCACTATTGGTTTTGGAGAAGTTCAACCTTTAAGTCCTGAAGGCAGGATAGTAACTGTTTTAGTAATCGTTGGCGGATTGATATTTATTCAATTTACCTTTCAAAAAGCTGTTAGATTATTCGAATCCGGCTATTTTCAAAGAGTAAACGAATTACGTTTTAAAAGACTTCTTAGAAAAATGGAAAATCATGTAATTTTGTGCGGATATGGGAGGGTAGGTCAGGAAATATCAAACCAAATAAAAACGCAAAATATTCCAATTATTGTTGTTGAGAGTGATGAAGATAGAAAAAAGATTGCGGAAGAAAATGGTTTAGAAGTACTTTGTGCTGACGCCACTCTTGATGAGACGTTAAAACTGGCAGGATTAGAAAAATGCAAAAGTTTGGTTGTTACCTTGCCTAATGATGCTGCAAATTTATATGTGGTTTTAAGCGCTAAAGGAATAAGAAGTTCTATAAGAGTAATTGCAAGAGCTGGAACTGAAGAAGCTGCAAGTAAATTGAGATTAGCTGGAGCAAGTATAGTCGTAAGCCCTTATATAGCTGCAGGAAGAGCAATGGCATCAATGGCTTTAAGACCAATAGCTATCGACTTCCTTGATCTGCTTGCAGGAAGTGAATGTGAAATTGAAGAATTTGAATTAAGTAATGATATTAGTCTTTTTGAAACAGCAGAGAAAAGATCACTCTCTGAACTTGGAATAGGCAAAAAGAGTGGTGCAAAAATTTTGGCTATAAAAGAGAACGAAAAATTATTTACCAACCCTGGCGGCAATTTCATACTTCAACCTGGTCAGGTATTAATAGCATTTGGTAGTAAAGAACAACTAAATATTTTGAATGGTTTGTTGGGTAATCTTGTTGTAGCAGTAGAGTTATTAAAATAAATAGATTGAGATTAAGAATTAATTGCTAAATTAATTGTGGGTCAAATAAATCAAATGAAAATATTTAAATTTCTAATCGTAATTCCTGTAATAACATTAATAATTATTTTTCAAACCTCTGTGCAAAATAGATATCTAATGGCTTCTGATATTAGAAATGGAGAAACAATTTTTAGAAATGTTTGTGCAGGCTGCCATGTAAGAGGGGGATCAGTTGTTCTTAAAGGATCCAAATCATTAAAACTTTCTGACCTTGAAAAAAGAGGAATAGCAGATGAGATTTCAATAGCAAAAATTGCTAATGAGGGTATTGGTTACATGAAAGGTTATAAAAAGAAATTAAAGGATGGAGAGGATAAGGTTCTTGCACAATGGATTATTCAAAATGCAGAAAACGGTTGGGAGTAGATGAAAAGTTTGCTTCTTTAATATGTTTGTGTGAGGAAAATTAAAGAAGCGTTTTTATATTAAATAAACAGGTTTAAGGACAAATTAAAAAGCTAATAAGATCAAATAAAAAAATAAGCATTGAATGTAAAGTAAATATGAAATAATTAGATCAAATAATTTTGATTATATAAAATAAAATTGTTGGAACTTTAAATGGCTATTAAAGATCATAAAAGTTTGCAAGACTCAAGAATTCTTCTTGTAGAGGATGATAAGAGTATTAGGCTTACTGTCAGTGAAACCTTGATCAGCGAAGGTTTCAAAGTATCAAGTTTCAAAGACGGTTTAAGTGCCTTAGATTTTATTAATAATGATATTAAAAAAGATGTTGACCTAATAATTCTAGATTTAATGTTGCCAGGACTAAATGGATTAGAGTTATGTAGAAAAATAAGAAATGATGAAGACTATACACCCATACTAATTTTGAGTGCTAAAGATAATGAATCAGACAGGGTTCTTGGATTAGAGGTTGGTGCAGATGATTATTTAACAAAACCTTTTGGTTTAAATGAATTAATTGCTAGATCTAGAGCATTAATAAGAAGATCTAAACGTAATAAAAAATATATAGAAAACTCAAAAACTGTTCTCGAGTTTAATCATATAAAAATGTTCTTGGAAGAATGTAGGGTAACTTCTTTTGATAGAGAAATAACATTATCTCCAAAAGAATTTAAATTATTAGAGTTATTTATGAAAAATCCAAAAAGAGTATGGTCAAGGGATTTAATACTTGAAAAAATATGGGAAATTGACTTTATTGGTGATACTAAAACTGTAGATGTTCATGTTAGGTGGCTCAGAGAGAAATTAGAAGAAGATCCCTCAGCTCCAAAGTTTCTTAAAACTGTAAGAGGTTTTGGATATAAGTTTGGATGAAAATGAAAACACTACAAGAAGTATTATTTTTTTTACATCAGAAGTGGAAAATAAAAGTCAAGCATTTTTCTCAATCAAAAGAAAAAAAATTTGAAGTTGATAAAAATAAGTATAAAAAAACTATTGATTTCCCATTTGATAAAATTAAACCTCAAGAAGTGTTGTCTTGGTTAGATTATTCATCGCAAGGGTGGATAATCTTATCATCTGATCTAACAATAAAATTTATCAATCAGAAAGCTTTATCTCTTATTAGGGTTATCAAATATAAAGATGTTATTGGAAAAGCAATTAATGATATTAATGAGCTTGAAGTACTTAGTAATAAAATTCTATATTTAAGAAAAAAAGATTTCCCATTCAACCTTGATTTCATAATTGCGGGAGTACCCATTTCGGTAAATATTGTTAGAGGAAGGAAAAAGAATTATTTAATATTATTGGAAAGTAAATTATCAATTGAATCGATAAAAAAACGACAAAATCAATTAATTAATGATGTGTCTCATGAACTGAAAACTCCTCTTACATCACTTATCTTAATTGGGGAAAGACTTGAATCAGTAGTATCAAAAAAGGATAGGTATCTTGTTAAAAGACTTAAGAAAGAGTCAAAAAGATTAAGAAAAATGGCCGAAGAGACTTTAGAGCTTTCTAAGCTAGAAAGTAACGAAGATTTTAATAAAAACAAAAAAATATCTATTTCAGATTTGATTATGGAATCTTGGCAAACACTAAAACCGCTTGCAGAAAAAAAGGATATAAAAATAAATTTATTTTCTCCAACAAAATATTATATATCTGGGGATATTGAAAATTTAAAAAGAGCATTTATAAATATTTTAGATAACGCTATTCGTTATTCCCCAACAAAAGAGGGCATACAAATTGAAATTTTTAAGAGAGCTAGCTCTGTTGTTATAAGAGTTAGAGATAAAGGTATTGGATTAGAAGAAAATGAATCAAATGACATTTTTTCTCGTTTTTATCGTGGGGATCCATCAAGGACTAAATTTAAGAAAAGTGGAAGTGGTTTAGGTCTTTCAATTACAAAAAAAATAATTAATAACAATAAAGGTTTTATAAAGGCATTTAATCATAAAGATGGTGGAGCGATTATTGAAACTATCTTTCCGTGTCTTAATACAGATTTATAGGGAAAATTTAAAAAATATTAGGACATGATTTTTCTGCAATAAATTTTTTTAAATTCAAAACCCCTTCTCTTGTAAAAAGAATGCTTCCTTCTTTGGAGTCATCTGCCCAATAAGAATCTCTTTTGCCAATAGCTAACCAAAACCTATCAGGTAATGTTGGCATGTACATACTCTCGAAAGCAGATGTTCCAATGTCATTTTCTTCTTTCATATCTTTGCATGCTTCTATCATTAGTTTGGGTCGATTTAAATAATGCCTGACACCCTGCCAATAATATTTTGTTTCAGCTTTAACTGGGGCGATGAATAAGATAATAAATATTAGGTATTTCATGATTTAACTTTTTTTAATTATAAGAACTGCAAAAAAAAGCCACCTTATATAAAAGGTGACTTTTATTAGTAGTTTTAACTAGATTTTTCCAATATTTAGGAAAAGAGTTTCACCAGTTGATTTCTTTCCAGTCCCGTCGTTGTCAGTTGAAATCCATGCTTGCCCTTCGCTTGTTATTGCTAAGCCTTCAACCTTTTCAAGGATAAAACCACCCGTAGATTGCATTACTGGTTTTAGATCAGTAACTAACTCTTTTTCAACTAAAGGATAAAGTCTGGGAGGAATATTAGTCTGAAGACCTTCGAAAATAACATCATCTAAATCTATTTTATATATAGCTTTCAATTTCGCTTTCTTTCCATAAAAACTATCTCTTTCAATAACGTAAAGTGCTCCATCATGATAGGTCAACTCAGAAATGCCAACGCCCCCTTTTTTGATCCTATCTAATTGATAATTTACAGCCCCCCACTGTTTGGTTTTTAAATTATAGGAAAGGATCTTAGTAGTATTGAAAGTATCATCACCCCAAGGCTTCTGTTGAGCAATATAAAGAATATCCCCATTCCTTGTTATGCCTTCAAAACCAGGATTTTTAGCATAATTAAGATATGAAGCTGGTGGAGTTATCTTCTCTAAAATTTCACCATCTGAGCTTACATGGTAGATTGCAGGAGGATGTTCATCTAGCTTTTTCTTGATTCCTTCAGTAGAAATGTAGAATCCACCATTACCATCTGTTGTAATACCCTCTTGATCCATGAATAATGCAGTCTTACCATCTAGCTTTATATCTATTGCTCTTTCTAGTAAAGCTGGTGAACTTGAAGGATCAATAACGTAAATTCTTGGCTGAGTTTTAAAAGTCCCATCATTTACAGCATAAATTTTACCGTCTTCACCAGCCACCATTCCACTTATCGCACCCCAAGATACAAATTCAAGGCCATTTTCATTTGTTAAATGTGGGTATGAAGCAGGAGCATCTTGTAGTTGATAAATAGTCACATGAGAAGATAAACCAGGTTCTTTTTTGTTGTAGTCTTTTTCATTTGCTGAGGCAATTAATCCCCTCTCTGGAATTGCGACAAATCCCTCTGGTCCAATGCCTGATGGAAGTAATTGAGTAAGCAAAGGTTGATTTAGTTCTGTAATATCGTAAACAGCTAATATCCCAGCCCTCTCAGCACCAACAAATAAATAGGGCGTTCCATTAATTTTTGAATATGTAACTGACTCAGGTTCTACTCCTTTTTTACCTGCTCTTCCATCTTGGAAATGACCTATCTGTGCAATTGCTCTTTCTAATCTATTTGCATCTTCATAAACTACTGTTCCATCTTTTTTAAAAATAGTCCAGGATCTTGAACCACCTCTTTTTGCCTGATTTGGATCAATATGCTTGTAATCGCCTTCATTTGCTGTTGCAAAATGGTCATTATCAATCCAAGTAAGACCATCGGGTTCTCTTCTTACATTCTTTAGTTTGCTTTTAAATTTATGTGCTCCATCTTTCTTTGTATCCATTCCTGCCATTTGTTTTACAACTCCTGCCGAGAAATGTGATATTACATTTCCATCTTTATCAATTACTGCAAGATGGTTGTTTTCTTGAAGAGAGACAACTGTTTCACCAAGATCATTAATAGCAACGAATTCTGGTTCGGGATCAAAAGGAGCTATTTCGGATAAGCCTGTTAAATCTACTTTTTTAATTGAGTTACATTGTATTTTTCCTCTTTTGTTTAACTTCACAAGAGAAACATAACCTGCAGGATTAATTTGAATGCCATTGTCATCAATTTGAGGGATAAATCCATTTTTATATTCTTCGTCCCTCTCATTTTCTACAGCGACAGCTAGAAATGTTCCGTCTGGTGAAACAAAAACGCTATCAGGCTGCCCACCTAAATCACATTCTTTTACTGCTTTTCTTGTTTCTAAATTGTATTGAACTAATGCTCCTGAAGGATTTGTATAACTTTCAGATGTATTCGAACCTATATAAGCATTGTTTCCAAGTGCTGCAATTCCAGTTGGTTCTGCCTCAAGTTCAACAACTCCCAATGCTTTAGGGTTTGCAGGGTCTGAGATATCAACTAAACCTACTACTCCTAGATCGCTATCTGTATACATCAAAGTCTTTCCATCTTCTGAAGCTGTAACTACCTCTGAAGATGTTTTGGTTGTAGATTTTGATCCATCTGGTAAATTGTCACTTACATTAAAAGAAGAAATTCTGTTGAAGTTTTTTTCATTTGCCCAATATTTTGTATTCCAATTTGCAAATCCGCTACTTGTAGAGGAGGCGAATATTGCAAGTAATGCTGAAAAACTTGCAGCAGCTAATGTTTTTTTCATTTAGTGCGTAAGAAAACACATATTAATGTTCCCTTTAAAAAGTTAAGAAAAAAAAATAGATTTATTAAGAACAATTTAAGGTTTATAGGAAGTAAGCAAAAAAAAAGGACCTCCTAAATGGAGGTCCTTTTGATTTGGGTATTCTGATTAGAATTTAAATGTAGTAAGGAATCCTACAGCAGTTGTGTCATCAGTAGCAGCAACAGTTTCAGCAATGTAAGCAAAAGTGTCTAAGGTCACAGAGTCGTTTACTGGGTAGCTATATTTAACTTCATAGACATGAAGATCCTCAGCATTGTCATCTATAGCACCATTAGTACCAATACCTGCAGAAATTTCTCCTGGGCCCATTTCAGTTGTGATTCCTACAGTCCACTGTTCTGAGTTCACATCAGTCGCAAGATCTGCTTCCATCCATTCAATACCTCCACTTAGCGTAAAGGGTTCAAAATTATAATAAGCAGTTGCTCCAACGTAGGTGTTGTTAGCTGCTCCATCTTCGATACTGGAATATGCCAAAGTTACTCCATAAGTATCATTTTCATAACCTAAAGCCAAACCGTAGCGATCATCTCCTTCCTCTGTGAACATTCCAGCATTGGTTTCACCATCATCGGCAGAAGCTCCGAGACCAAATGACCATCCGTCACCAAAATCTCTACCTGCACTTATTGATATATCACCACCTAAGTCAACAGAGTTTGATGCACCACAATCACCAATGTTGTCAACAACATTCCCGTACTTACAAGAATTTGGCCAGTTCTTTGAAGCATCCATTGATTCACCAACAGATAAAGCCCATTCTCCTACTGGGAACGTGTAGTTAACATCTTCTATTGCTAAATTATCACTAGTTTCGCCCAATGCGTCATGGGCTGCGGCAACTGAGTTTGCTACTTGATTACCTGCAGCAATTTCAACATTTAATTTGTCATCTCCTGTGAAGCTTGTATTTAAGTCAACTTCATAATGATAATTGAACATTACTGCATCATTAGCACCAGCATCTGTACTTTGTGCTGCGAGCATTGCTTCCACCTTTCCTTTCATTGATGTGGTTGATGAAAAGCTGCCAGCCTCTATTGTATTTACACGAGATTCAAGGCCATCCACTCTTCCTTTCATAATTGCCAACTCAGAACCAAGCTCATCACTTAACCTGTCTATTGCAGCTCCGTTCATTAAGCCTTCGCCACCTGCAATTAGATTATTTAATTCAGCAGCAGCTTCTAAACGAGAAACTGAGTTCCCATTGAATTTTGGACTATTTGTTAGATCCTTTAATGAATCGTAAGCCCAATCTCCTGGGAATAAAGTATCTGATTTAAAATCACCTAAAGATACTAGATTGTTAGAGTTTGAATAATCACTAAGATCTGTTGAATTGATCTCAGTTGCGTTTACTGCGAAACCTGATGCCAAAGAAATCAAGGCAGGAGCAGCTATTAATTTTTGAAAAAGTTTCATAAACCTCAACACGTAAAAATGGATTAATATCCAATTGTTATTTCAACGGTTTTAGGTTAAGAAATGAATAAGGATCAAAAGTAAATAGAAAAATTTAAAGAGAACTTAAACTTCCCTTAAATTAAAAGAAAAATTGTCCACAAAATTCAAAATTTTTCAATAATAAGTTAAAAATTAATCTAAGTTTATTTTTAAATATTTTTGAAACAAAACGAAAAAAGCTCTAATCAAGATTTGTTTTAAGAGAAGGTTAAGAACTAATTAACCAAAGGATAAAATTTTAATTAATGAGTATTTGTGTATAAATTCGGTGCTATATATATGTAGTCTTTAATTTAATCATGACATCCATGAACATAGCTAAGAAAGCTTTGGTTTTCACTTCTGCAGTAGCCATTGCTGCTGGTACAAGTGTTCCTGGCACAAGTGTTTCTGCTAAAACAAGATTAAGTGGTGCTGGAGCATCATTTCCTGCCAAAATTTACACTCGTTGGTTCAAAGATTTAGCTACTTCAGGGGGGCCAAGAGTAAACTATCAAGCTGTTGGTTCAGGCTCTGGAAGAAAAGCTTTTATTGATCAGACAGTAAACTTTGGTGCTTCTGATGATCCTATGAAGGATAAAGATATAGCAAAGGTAACAAGAGGATTAGTACAGATTCCTATGGTTGGAGGAACTATTGCATTTGGTTATAACTATGATTGTGATCTGAAACTTACTCAAGAGCAAGCAGTAAGAGTTGCTATGGGTATGGTTAAAAACTGGAAAGAATTAGGCTGTAAATCAGGTAAGTTAACTTGGGCACATCGTTCTGACGGATCAGGTACAACTAAAGCCTTTACAAACTCTATGGAAGCGTTTTCAAAAACTTGGACACTAGGAACAGGTAAATCAGTTAAGTGGCCGGCAGGTGTTGGTGCAAAAGGTAATTCTGGTGTAGCTGGAGTTATACAAAACACTCCTGGCGCAATCGGTTATGTTAACCAGTCTTATATAAAAGGTAATATTAAAGCTGCTGCTCTTCAGAATCTTTCTGGAGAATATGTAAAGCCTACAGTTGAGGCAGGAGCAAAAGCTCTTAATGGCATTAATTTAGATGAAAATCTTGCGGGTAAAAATCCTAATCCAACTGCAAAAGGAGCATATCCTATAGCTTCATTAACATGGATACTTGCTTATGAAGAGGGTAATGGTAGAAACACTAAAGCTATCAAACAAGCCTTTAATACATTGTTAAGTGATGAGTATCAAGATAAAGCTCCATCACTAGGATTTGTTCCTTTGAAAGGTGATATTCTTGAGAAATCAAGAGCTGCTGTAAAAAGAATCGGTAAATAAACCGTAAGACAATATTTAAAAGGAGGAATTTATTTCTTCCTTTTTTTATGCAAACAAATATTTTGATAAACCTAAAATTAAAGAAAAAAGAATAAGTATATAGGTTGGAACTATTTTAAAAAAAGATAATAGTGTGGAGATTAAAACTATAAAAATAGAGCTAATTAAAAAGAATTTTGATGAAAAACTATCTTCAATTAAATTAAAGCCAGAAAAAATAACTGCTCCTGGAATTGTATTGATTACTCCTTCGATAAAGTAATTAATCGATTTAATTCTGTTTTTTATGAAGCCTTTTCCAAAAACAAAAATCAATAAAAAACTTGGTAAAAAAATTGCAAAAGTTGATATAAATGAATACTTTAAAGCTTCATTTATTCCTCCGACCGAAAAACCAGCTTTGTATCCAATAAAACTTGTAGTTAATAAGACAGGACCAGGTGTTATCTGGCCAATCATTATCCCATCTATAAATTCATTATTTGTTAACCATCCTTGTGAGACAACATAATCACTCATTAGAGGAATGATTACTAATCCCCCTCCAAAAATAAAAAGTCCCGATTTCAAGAAGAAAAAAAACAGATTAAGATAATCTATTAAAAACTTTGAGTTTGTAGAGAGCTTTAAAAAATTATAAAACTTGGCAATATCCAAAAAGATTGAGCTAGTTAAAAATGAGGTTGTTGAAAATATAGATAAAGGAACCAAGTTATAAAAAATATTTTTCGATTTCTGTAAGAAAATATTTATCAAACCTGCAGTAGTAAGAATTGTTATGAGAGGAAATTGAATACTATTATATTTTGCAAATATAAGGAGAGATAAGATTGAGCTAGAGAATAATATTCGATCTAACTTTAATCTTTTTTTTAAAAGAACTAATGAAAATGAAAAAATTATTCCTGCAATAATAGGAGGATTAAAATAAATTAAATCATTAAGAAATTTTGATCCAGAATAAATTTGCCAAAAAAAGCTAAGAACTAATACCGAAATGAATCCTGGGATAATGAAACATATACCGGATATTAATCCACCAAGATAACCATTAATTTTAAGACCTATATATATTGCTAATTGAGTGGATATTGGCCCTGGAAGCAATTGACATAAACCAATACCTTTTTCAAAAGATTTGGTTGAGATCAATTTTTTACTATTTATAATTTCATCTTCGAATAAAGAAATATGAGCATATGGTCCTCCAAAACTGAAAATACCAATTTTTAGAAAAATTTTTGCAAGTTCAATTAAGGATATTTTTGCCATCTAAATATTCTAATTTCTTAAAATTAGCTTTTATGGTGATGATAAGCTTTGTTTGATTGATGGTAATTTAAGACTCGAAATCCAAGAGAATAATATTAGAAGTGATGAAAAATAAAGACAATATTGAAGACCAATACTCGGATTTCTCCCAATCATAAATAGTAAGCCAGATAGTAATGTTCCAACTAGTCTTCCAGCAGCATTTGCCATGTAATAGAAGCCAACATTTAAGCTGACTTTTTCATTATCAGAGTAGGCCAAAATCATATACGAATGTGTAGAGGAATTCATTGCAAAAACAAATCCAAAAATAGTAAGTCCTAAAATTATTGCTATCGATGGAGAACTCTCTCTCCATAATGCGACTCCTATCAAAGATGGTATGACCATTAATACGGCACTCCAAAATTGGATAGCTTTACGATCTGGACTTTCTTTCTGGCCCCACATCTTTCTAATTGCTGGAGCCGAAGCCTGAACAATTCCATAACCTATTACCCAGGCCCCAAGAAATAATCCTATTTCCATGTAGTCCCAACCAAATGCCATATCTAGGAATACTGGGAGAGCTACAACAAACCAAACATCTCTTGCTCCAAAAAGAAAGAATCTTGCTGATGAAAGAATATTTATTGCATTTGATTTTGAAAAAAGATCATTAAAAGCTGGTTTGGTTTTCATCTTGCCAATTTCTCCAGGCAAAATTAATGTCAATAAAAAGGCTAAGCAGAGTCCAAAACCCATAATTCCTACAGCATTATTGAATCCAAATAACTTATATAAAAGTCCACCCAAGAAAAAGCCAACTCCCTTAAGAGCATTTTTAGATCCAGTTAAAATAGCAACCCATTTAAAAAGTTGTTTTTGGCCATTATCATTGCCATCATTTGTCTCTGGAACTACTGTCTTAACAGCACTTTTAGCACTCATTTTGTTTAAATCTTTTGCTATCCCACTAACTGCTTGAGCAACCATAACGTATGCGACACTAAAAATTACTGGCCAATCTTCCTTAACTGGAATAAGCATAAAAAGAGCGATGATTTGCAGGATAGTCCCAATCCATAAAGTAAGTCGTAATCCATATCTTGCTCCTATCCAACCACCATATAGATTAGTAATTATTCCAAAAAACTCATAAAAAAGGAAAAGTAAAGCAATTTGTAAAGTTGTGTAACCTAGCTCATGAAAGTGACCAACAACTAATAATCTTAATGCGCCGTCAGTAAGCGTGAACGCCCAATAGTTTGCTGTTACAACACTATATTGTTGAATATTAGATAATTTCATAAAGACATAAATTAAATCTCTTTTTTGATTACATATTCAGTAAGATCTGCAAGTCTGCAGCTGTAACCCCACTCGTTGTCATACCAAGCGTATATCTTTAATAAATTTGAATTAACAACCATCGTTGATAAACTATCAACTATTGAACTTCTGGAGTCATTTACATAATCTGCAGAAACTAAAGGTCTTTCTTCGTAGCCAAGAATTCCTTTTAAATAAGTTTCTGAAGCTTCCTTTAGTGCCATATTTACTTGTTCAGTTGTCACTTCTTTATTTAATTCAAAAACTGCATCTGTTAAAGAACCATTAAGCAGAGGAACTCTTACTGCATGTCCATTTAATTTTCCTTTTAATTCTGGGAAGATCTCAGCGATAGCTTTAGCAGATCCAGTGGTAGTAGGTATTAAACTTTGCATACATCCTCTTGCTCTCCTCAAATCACTTTTATAAAAATCTACAGGAACTTGAGTGTTCGTGACATCGTGAATAGTTGTAATAGCGCCATGTTTAATTGAGAAATTTTCATTAATTACCTTTACTATCGGAGCTAAACAATTTGTAGTGCAGGATGCTGCTGTTACTAATTTATGTTTGGAAGGGTCATAAAGACTTTGATTTATACCGTAAACAATATTAAGTGCTTCCTCTCCAGTTACAATTCCCTTTACTGGACAAGCTACTATTACTCTTTTCATACCTAGAGAATCAAAATAGGGATTTAGTTTGTCTGGCTTTTTATTCTTACCTGTACATTCCAAAATAATATCTACAGAAGATTTTTCCCAAGGAACATCAAGGTAATTTTTAAAAGATGTGTAGGTTAATTTCATTCCATCAATTATTATTCCTTCTTCTTTAACCTTTATATCTTTCTCCCATCTGCCATGGACTGAATCGAATTCGAGTAGATGCGCAGCGGCATTCGAATCTCCTGCTATCTCATTAATGTGAGTTATTTCTATATCAGCTCTATCCCATAATGCTCTGAAAACTAATCTGCCAATTCTTCCAAAACCATTAATTCCAATTTTCATAACTTTGAAATTTTTTCTATATAAATCATACATCAAAATATTTTGATGTATCAAGATGTTTTGACTAATGAAATCTTTTTTATTTAAGCTATATTTAGGAAAATTTAATTACTTTAAAATTGTTAAAAGATATTAGCAAAGTAAAAAAAGAAAATATATCTAAGTTGATGGTTTTATTCTCTGATCCTTTTAGGCTGGAAATAATTGACCTAATGATGGATGGAGAAGTTTGTGTATGCGATATTATGAAGTTAACTAATTTATCTCAATCAAGAATTTCATATCACATAAAAATTTTGAAGGAAGCTGGTCTTATCTCAGACAGACAAGAAGGTAGATGGGTTTACTACAGCCTTAATAAAGAATCTCTCTTTTTGATCAAGGAATGGATAAATTCTTTGACAGATTATTCCTCGAATAGAAAACGTTGCTGCGAATAAATTATATTTTAGATTTTATTAATTAACTTCTGATTCCCTGTCATAAGTCATTCCTGATTGTTCCATCCACTCAGCTTTAGTTTTGCAATTTTGTTTGTGATTAAAGATGTGAAAACCTTCAATAATAATCATTATGGATAGAAGCAAAACAGGAATAAAATATACAGGGGAAGATATTACTTCTTTATATTTGATTTGAGCTATAAATTCCTTGTATTTAGACATCTCTTCAGTTTCTATTTAATAAATAATATTCACCTATGGTTAAGTAAAGTTAAAGAAAAAATTTTTGAAGAAATTAATTTAAGGATGTTTACTTTTCATGACTTTCTTATACCTTTAACCCCTCTTAAAGTCTTTTACACTATTTAGTAGTAGATTTATAGAGATATTCTTTTTTTAATGGAAGAGAAATTAACTCTTTTCAAGAATCGTAAAAGATTCGGTATCGAAAAAAATATAGATATTATCTTCAAGAATACTGCTCTAGTCTTGTCTAGTTTCGTAGCAATAATACTTTTAGGAATTATTTTAGTAGTCTTTTTTCAGTCATTTGAATCCTTTTCAAGGTATGGCTTGAAGTTTTTAGTAACCTCTGAATGGAATCCTGTAAAAGATGAATACGGAGCTTTTACTGCAATTTATGGCACATTGGTAACTTCATTTCTTTCGTTATTAATAACTATCCCTCTAGGAGTTGGAACTGCAATATTTATTACTGAAGACTTTGTCCCGAAAGTTGTCAGAGAAATAATAGGTTCATTTGTTGAATTATTAGCAGCTATTCCATCAGTTGTATTGGGACTTTGGGCAATATTTGTAATGGAACCTTTTTTTAGAGCCTTTTTTGTCTTTTTACATAATTTCTTTGGTTGGATACCTTTATTCAGTACAGAACCTACAGGAAGAAATTCCTTGTTAGCAATATTGATTTTAGTAGTTATGCTTTTGCCTATAGTGACATCCATTGCAAGAGATTCTCTTAATCAGGTTCCTAAAAAGTTAAGAAATGCAGCATATGGAATTGGAGCAAGCAGATGGAAAACAATATTTTCAGTAATTTTGCCGGCAGCGTTATCAGGAATTATGGCAGGAGTTCTATTGGCTTTAGGTAGGGCAATGGGAGAAACAATGGCTGTGACAATGATTATTGGTAATTCAAATGCATTTAGTTGGTCTCTATTATCTCCTGGATATACCATTTCCTCCATGCTCGCAAACCAGTTTGGTGAAGCTGATGGAAGTCAGGTTTCATCACTGTTTTATGCGGCTTTTGTACTAATGATTCTTTCTTTGGTAGTAAATATCTTTGCGCAATGGTTAGTTAAGAAATTTAGTCTCAAATATTAGATAATTATGAATTCACTTTATTACCAGAAAAGATTATCAAGAAATATAGGAGATAAACTCTTTACTTCTTTATCAGTAATTTGTGCATTGATAGCGATACTGCCTTTAATTTTTCTGGTTACATATATTCTTATTAAAGGTGGATCTCAAATCACACCAGAACTATTTACTTTAGAACCAAACCCTCCTGGAGATGACTTAGATGCAGGAGGCATTAATCCTGCATTAATAGGAACACTGATAATTACCTCCATTGCTTCAATTATTGCCATACCAGTAGGTGTTGGCGGTGGAATATATCTGGCGGAATATTCTAAAGGCGGTGCTTTTTCAAGGTTTATTAGATTTGGGGTAAATGTTTTAGCGGGAGTCCCCTCAATAATTGCCGGTGTATTTATTTATGCCTTAATTGTTTCAACAAAGATCTTATTTGGAAGTATGTACAGTGGCTTGGCGGGAGGTATGGCACTTTCAATATTGATGTTGCCTACTGTTATTAAGACTACTGACGAAGGTTTAAAGTTAGTTCCTAACGAATTAAGATATGCGTCTCTTGGTGTTGGAGCAAGTATGTATACAACCATATTGAAAGTTACTTTGCCCTCTGCCTTTAGATCTATTGCTACTGGAGTTGTACTTGGAATCGCAAGAGCTGCAGGCGAAACAGCTCCTTTGATCTTTACTGCTTTATTTTCTTACTATTACATAACTGGTTTTGGGGATTTGTTTTATGAGATGGGCTCTCTGGCCGTTCTGATATACAACTTTGCCCTTGAACCTTACGATGCACAGAATAAACTAGCTTGGGCAGCTTCCTTTATTCTTGTTTTATCGATATTATCAGTAAATATACTTTCAAGGATATTAGCCGCTTTTACTGAGAAAACTAAGAGGGTATAAATGATTAAAACTAATAAAAAAACTCCAAAAAATATCATTTTATCCCTTGAGAATGTCTCTATTAGCTATGGAACTTTTGAAGCCGTAAGAAATGTTTTTTGTAACTTTAAAAAAGGGAATATTACCTCCCTTATTGGACCTTCAGGTTGCGGAAAATCAACGGTTCTTAGATCTTTAAATAGGATGAACGATCTGATTCCTAATTGTTCCTTGAAAGGAACAGTCCTGTTTGACGGAACTAATATTTACGATAAAAGAGTAGATCCAGTTGAAGTAAGAAGAAGAATTGGGATGGTTTTTCAACAACCTAATCCTTTTCCTAAATCTATTTACGAAAATATTGCATTTGGGGCAAGAATTAATGGTTTTACGGGAGATATGGATGAATTAGTAGAAAGTTCACTAAGAAAGGCTGCTTTATGGGACGAATGTAAGGATAAATTGAATGATAGTGGTTACTCTTTATCAGGTGGACAACAACAAAGATTATGTATCGCTAGAACCATTGCGATTGAGCCTGAAATAATTCTCATGGATGAGCCATGCTCAGCTTTAGATCCAATCTCTACTTTGAAAATAGAAGAGACGATGCACGAACTTAAGATGAATTACACAATAATAATCGTTACCCATAATATGCAGCAGGCTTTAAGAGTCAGCGATATGACTGCTTTCTTTAATGCAGTTGAATACGAAGACGGTGATGGAGGAAAGGTTGGTTACCTTGCGGAATTTAATTCCACTAAGAAAATTTTTAACTCTCCAAAAGAAAAAACCACTCAGGAATATATATCTGGTAAATTTGGTTGATGTTGAATTTTTACCTTTAATACCTCCTAGGGGTAGACAAACAGTATAAATACCTATATAGTAAACTCGCATTAGCAAGTTAATCCTTGAAAAACTTTCCATTTCTACCTTTCTTGATTTTTGCAGGAGCTCTAATAACAACTGCAACAATAGGCTTACCTGTATTTACTTCATAATTTAAAAGTAATTCTATTTAAGGTAATCTTTTGGTTTCAATAACAAATAAACTATTGATTGGAAGTCCTCATAAAACTTTAACAAAGGGAAATTTATTTGACTTTATAAAAAAAAGAGTGAATATGAATCTGTGTGGGAGTGAAAAATCTGTATTAAAACCATTTTTAAAAGTGGTTAATTTCTAATTTATTTATCATGGATAAAACTAAAGAACAGTTAGAAAAATTGAGAGAAGTAGCAGAAGCATCTCTTACAAAAACGGATGAACTTCAAAAAGTTCTTGCTCAAATTGAAGCTTTAATGTCTAGAGAAGAATCACAAACTCTATCAAAGAAGAAATAATTATTAAAAATAATTTTAGTTTTTGTACTTTTAATTACACCTCTAAAATTCCATTGTAGTTATTAATTGTATATGCAGAACCCGTTCCAAAGTTTTCTGTTAGGTCTCTAGGTCTTACCTTCTTTAAGTAAAAGACCTCTTTAATTTCTTTGTCTTTATTATATTTTTTATAGCCTGATTATTTAGTTGATTACTTTATAGATTTTTTTCAAACAGACATTTACATCGAAAGATTCAGTATTTACAACCTCTATGCCTGTTTTTTCTGTAACTTCAACAATAGCATTGCATTCGTCTTGTTTAAGAGCCATGTAACTTGGCTTTTTATCTTCTATATCTAATTCAATACTAGATTCATTATCTTCTTTATATTGCTCCATTACAAGTGTAAGAGCCTCTATCTCTACCGAAAAATTCTCATTTGCTTTTGCCTCAAATGGAATGATAAGAAATGGAAATAAAATCAAGGCTATTAATTTTTTCATTTCTATAAAATGTGTTTATTTTTTTTATAACGTGGATTGTCTGCTAAAGGAAGGGGCATTATTCATTTTATTTTTTTAGTTGTTTATTCTTTATTAATAAATAATTATTCAATATTTATAAATTAATTGATGAAATTATTTAATGAGAGTTTTAAGTATAAATTAGTATATCTAAATGAAAAATTTAATTCACTTCAATAGGATTTTTACTTAAGAATTTATTTCGATAATTTCTTCTTCAGAAACAATTGCCCATTTTCTAAAGGACTTTTTGCAAGGATATCCTCCTGTTAAGTCTCCAAATGCGGGCAAGAATAAAGTATTTTTATTCTTATCCATTGCAAAACACCTGAAAGACAATTTATCTCCTTTGTTTTTTAAATAGATTTTTGGATGATAATGTCCACAAATATTCAAAGTTTTATTATCGCCTAAATCAACTGGTTCATGGCTAAAAGTAATATTTTTAGTTTTTCTAATATCAAAAATTTTTATGTTTTTAATATCACAACCTACATCGTGATTTCCGAGGACTAGTTCAACATTAGTTTGTAGTAGTTCAGGAAGATCCTCAACTTTTTTTTGAAGAGTTTTATCTATTGAATATTTGCTGTGGAATAAATCTCCCAATATTATTAACTTTTCAGGACTATATTTTTTTACTATTTTTTTTATTCTTGCGAAATTGTTTTTATCTGAATTATTAGTAAGAGGTATACCATTTTGCTGAAAATACTCAGCTTTCCCAAGATGAATATCGCATATTAACAACTCTTTTGTTATCGGTAGAAATAACGCTCTTAAAGGAAGCATCTCTAACAATGTATCTTCCCAACAAAATTTAAAAGTACTTTTTTTCATTTAATCACTATATTTTTTTATAAGTTTTTCTACTCTTCTTTCTATTGGTTCATTGCTTAAGGTATTTTTAAGTCTTTCAACTAATAAAGGGAAAGCAAAAGGAGTTGGAGTTTTTATCTCGTTTAATAGCATTTTTAAATTCTTTAATCTTTCTAATGATCTAGATATTCTTTTATTTTCTAATTGATATTCTTTAACTTCTTGATGCGATTGTTTTATCAAAAGATGGCCTTCTTCATATTTAGTAAAGACATCGTAGAAAAGACTTGAACTTATTTGAAGTTGAGAAGAAGTTTTTGTTTTGGTTGGATTATTTTGATTTACTAGTCCACTTATCTGGGCAATATGTTTAAATCTACGTTTTGTCAATTCTGAAAAATTTATTGCATTTTCTAGATCTTCCTCTAATTTTTTGTTATCAAAAAAATAATCAGCTTCTTTTTTAATTATGGAAAAATCATAATCTTCTGAGCTAGTTAAGCTGAATCCAAAATCATTAGCAGTAATACTAAATGTAGATTGTTTTAATTTTGCTAATCTTAAAGCCCATAGAAATGCAATTCCTTCATTTACAAATTTGCCATCAAGTGTAAAAACAAAAATAGTTGATAAATCCTTGGTTTTATATATTTCTATAAGGAATTCATCTTTCTTTGGAATATTTGAAAGAACCTTTTGTTTCTTCAATATTGGGCGTAATGAATTTAGTTCAGGATTCGAGCAATCATAATTTTCTGGTTCATTGCATATATCTATTTCTTTTCTCAAACTTTCACAAAGTAGATCAGAAATTGCCATTTGACCTCCAACCCATGCAGGAATTAGAGAACTTTTTTTTGTAGATTTTTTAACGTATAAAATCATATCTCTGATTCTTACAAATTGAAGCATTTTACCGGCAAAGTAAAAGGTATCTCCAGGATTTAATTTTGAGGCAAAATTCTCTTCTAAATTTCCCAAGGATTTACCTTTCATATATTTTACATTCACAAATTTGTCGCTCGTAATTGTCCCAATATTGAACTTATGCATTCTTATTAAAGATTTGTCTTTT